>CACLST010000001.1 GCA_902609675.1 uncultured Pelagibacteraceae bacterium
TTGGGAAAGACTAAAAGATAGCGATATTTACTTTAGCTTTATTAAATCTCCAACTGCAATTGTATCATCAATAATATTATTAGTAATTTTCTTTTGTTCTTTTTTTGTTGAGTTTGTTACCCCTCATAACCCATTTGACCCTGCATCGTTATCTCTAATGGAAGCTTTTACTCCTCCTTCTTGGACAGAGGATGGTATGGTAAAATTTATCTTAGGTACAGATGGACAAGGAAGAGATATGCTTTCAACAATTCTTTATGGTTCACGAATTTCATTAATAGTTGGATTTTCAGCAATTATTTTTAGTTTAATTTTAGGTGTCTCTCTAGGTTTAACAGCAGGTTACTTTGGTGGAAAATATGAAATGATAGTGATGAGATTAACAGATGTTCAGCTAACAGTACCAAGTATATTAATGGCTCTATTAGTTGATGGTATTGCAAGAGGCATCATTTCTAGAGAAATGCATGATGAGATGGCAATATATGTTTTAATTTTTGCTATAGGTATTTCAGAGTGGCCTCAATTTGCAAGAGTTTCTCGCGCAGCAACTTTAGTAGAAAAAAATAAAGATTATGTTTCAGCTTCATCAATTATAGGTGTTTCAAATTTACTTATAATGTTTAAGCATATATTGCCAAACATAATGAGACCTGTTTTGGTAATAGGCACAATAGGTCTAGCTCTTGCTATAATTGCAGAGTCAACATTGAGCTTTTTAGGAGTGGGAGTTCCTCCAACAACACCTTCATTAGGCACTTTAATTAGATTAGGAAACGATTTTTTATTTTCAGGTGAATGGTGGATAACATTCTTTCCTGCAATATTCTTAGTTATTCTTGCTTTCTCAATTAATTTATTAGGAGATTGGATGAGAGATACGCTTAACCCAAGGCTAAAAAAATGACTTTTTTAAAAATAAATAATTTGAGTGTCGACTATAAAATGAGAAAAGAAACTGTAAATGCTGCAAAGAACATCAATATTGATATAAAAAAAGGTGAAATTGTTGGATTAGTCGGTGAGTCTGGTTCTGGAAAAAGTACTGTCGCTAATGCCATTGTAAATTTAATTGATGAACCAGGTAAAGTTTCAAGTGGATCAATATTGATGGGAGAAACAAATATCAGCGAAAATCCAGAGACAATTGTTCAGTATAGAGGAAAAAAAATTGGATTAATATTTCAAGATCCTCAAACTTCTTTAAATCCAATTTTAACTATTGGTGAACAGCTTATAGAAACAATACAAACTCATTTAAACTTAAGTTCAGAAGATGCAAAAAATAAAGCAATTAATCTATTAAAAGAGGTAGGGATCAAGGATGCCGAAAAAAGGTTTTATAATTACCCTCACCAATTTTCTGGTGGGATGAGACAAAGAGTTGTGATTTCTCTTGCTTTATGTTGCGAGCCTGAATTATTAATTGCAGATGAGCCAACAACAGCACTAGACGTTTCCATCCAGTCTTAAATTCTTGAATTAATAAAAAGATTAACAAAAGAGAGAAACTTAGCTGTGATACTTATTACCCACGATATGGGAGTTATAGCTGAAACTACAGATAGAGTAGCTGTAATGAAAAATGGAGACTTAGTCGAAATAGGTTTAACCAAACAGATATTAATTAAGCCCAAGGAAAAATACACAAAGAGTTTAGTTAGTTCTGTACCACCGACTAATAAAAAAATATCAAGATTTACAATAATAGAAAAAGAGAATGTAAGTAATCAAAATAATAACATTAAAATATTAAACAGATGGTCCAAAAAGATAATTATTGACCAAAATTTAGTTGAAATTAAAAACTTAAGTAAATCATTTGATGATAGTTTTTTCACGGAGAATACAAAGAATTCTGTAATGGCTGTAGATGATGTCTCACTAAATATAAAAGAAGGACAATCCTTTGGCTTAGTTGGTGAGAGTGGAAGTGGTAAAACAACAATAGCAAAAATGGTTGTTAATTTGTTTAAGCCTAGTTCTGGAGATATTTATTTTGACAGTGTTAATGTTACTAAAATTAAAAAAAACAAAGATCTACTTAAATTTAGAAAACAAATTCAAATGATCTTTCAGGATCCATTTTCTTCGTTAAATGGAAGACTAAAAGTAAAGGAAATTATTGCAGAACCAATTAAACTTCATAATCCGGATATAAAATCTGGAGAATTAGATAGTTATATTCACGATTTGTTAGAATCTGTTGAATTAACTCAACAATCTGCAATCAGATATCCCCATGAATTTTCTGGGGGACAAAGACAAAGAATATCAATAGCAAGAGCATTAGCTACACAACCAAGACTTCTTGTTTGTGATGAACCTACATCAGCATTAGATGTGAGCATTCAAGCTCAAATATTAAACTTATTAAAAGATCTTCAAGAACAGTTAAATCTCACTATTTTATTTATAAGCCATGATTTACCTGTTGTTAGGCAAATGTGTGATAAAATAGCTGTGCTTAAAGATGGAAAATTATGTGAAGTGTCCGAAACAGAAGAGCTGTTTAAAAATCCTAAACATAATTATACTAAGGAACTACTAAAATTAATGCCAAAAATTGAATCAATTTATAACTAAAAGGAGAAAACTATGACAATATTTAAAAAAATTTCTGAAAATGAGGCTACTGGTAAAGTAAAAGAAATTTTTGATGAAATAAAAGAAGCAAGACAAATAACAGAAATTCCAAATTTTTGGAAAACTATGGCTAATAGTCCAGAAACATTAGAAAGAACCTGGAGATCATTACAGCAAGTAATGGGAAAAGGTGAATTAGATCCTGCTGTAAAGGAACTTATTTATGTTGCGGTTTCAATTACTAACAATTGTGAATATTGTATTAAATCTCATTCTCTAGCTGCCAGAAAAAAAGGTGCCACAGATGGAATGATAAACGAAATGATTGCAATTGTAGGAATGGCAAACGAAACAAATCGTTTAGTTGAAGGTTATCAAGTAGAAGTAGACGACTTTTTAAAATAAAATGAATTTTGATTTTGTTTACAAAATATGCACAAAATCTGAGTGGAGTGAGGCAAAACAAAATAAAATTTTTAAAGGCACTGCATTAGATTTAAAAGATGGTTATATCCATTTTTCAGATAAAGATCAGGTCAAACAAACACTCAATAAGTTTTATCTTAACCAAACTAATTTAATAATTCTTAAAGTGGATGCTCTAAAATTAAAAAATCTTGTTTGGGAGCAATCAACTGATGGTAATATGTTTCCACATTTATACTCAGATCTGGATTTAGATTTTGTAGTTAAAGAATATATGATTGATTTAAAAGATGACGGTAAGCATGATCTGCCAGATGAACTTTAGCATTTAATTTGATTTTCCAACTAAATTAACAATCAACACTCCAGATATAATTAATATTAGACCTATAATTGTAAAAAAGTCTGGAATTTGATTAAATTTATAAATACCAACAACTGAAGTAGCTATTATACATAAGCCTGCAAATGATGCATATGTTACTCCAACTGGAATAGTTTTCATAACTAAGGATAGTGTATACATGCATGCTACAATTGTTATTGCTGTAAAGACACTAGGTAAAAATATTGTGAAGCCATTTGCAGCCTTTGCAAAACTATTTGATGCAGTTCCAAGAACGACTGCAATAATTAAAATTATATAAGCAGTTAAATTACTCATAATTAAAGAATAATATATACTTAATTAATATCTACAAACTTTTCTAATTTATTTAAATGTTATAGGACCGACCATTCCACTTTCGTAGTGACCAGGAATATTACATGCCATTTCTAAAGAAATATCTTTTGAAAACTTCCAAATAATTTCTCCTATTTTATTTGGCTCTAGCATTACACTATTTGCATGTTTGTGGCCTAAGGAATGATCTTTTTTAGACATTTCTTTCATTTTTTTATGATCTATACGGTCACCTAAAAGAATATCGTGCTCAATTAATCTTGCCATTTCGGGCTGGTGTTCAATATGCATCTTTTTAGTGCCAATATTATATTCATGAACTAGTTCACCTAAATTTTTAACAATTATTTTTACTGTTTCACCTTTTTTAACTTGAATTGAACTTGGCTCATAATAATTGTCATACATCTTTACTTCTATTACTCTTGTAACATCATTTGGATCACCCTTAGACCCAATCATCTTCATTGAAGCTGCATTAGAATTAAAGGTGATAAAAATAAATAAAAGGATAAGTTTTTTCATTATTTAGGCATTGGTGTTGCGCCAGTCTCTAAACTCATGATTTTTCCATTATCATATTTGTAGACTGCCATTACTGCTTCAGTGTTTCCATCATCAAATGTTACAAATGCGTGGTGTACACCAACTTCGTCATTTTCATATACAACTCTTGTATCTCTTTGATTAATATCACCGCTCATCGCCCATTTGATCACTTCAGCTTTACCTAAAGTATTTCCAGATTTATGCATTGTAAATTTGAAATCGTCATGCAAAAGCTCATTCATAGCTGCTTCATCTTTATTTTTTAATGCAGTACTATATTTTTCTAATATTGACATTCTTATCTCCTTTTTTTAATATTTTTATATTCCTTCAACAATTATAGAATTTGACACAGCATTATCATGTCTTATCTGTCTAATTGGTTTGTATTCATCCGAGTTATACCATTCCATCGCTTTTTCTTTTGATTGAAATTTAATCACAATAGATCTAGGATTATTCCATTCACCCTCAATAACTGTCATCTCTCCACCTCTAACCAAGTACTCTCCACCAAATTTTTCAACTATAGACTTAACTTTTGTGACATATTCTTTATAGTTATCGGGATTGTTGACTTTAATACTCGATAATACATAAGCACTCATAATTTACTCCTTTTTTTAAATAAATTATATCTTATTCAGCAGGCTTGACGACTGTTTTTGCAGCACTGGCAGCATTACTGAAAGCTTTATTGTAATCTATTACTTCATGGACCATTAAATCATCCATAAGTCCAGAATTTTTAAAAGCTATCTTTAATGCAACGGCTTGTTCGTATTCCCCTTCAACACAAGAGATTACATCAAATCTACCTCTAACCCACTCGTAAGAAATAAGCTTTAAACCAGCTGCTTCTGTTACCTTTTTTGTAGAAGCAAATCTGTCTGCAGTTGGTTCGTTCTGCATTCTCTTCATTAGTTCTCCACTTATCTTGCCTATTAAGTAAAATTTTGCCATATTACATTTCAACCTTAGTCAAATCCCAAGCAGTCATTTTGATAACACATTCATCATAAATTTCCTTTCCAACTGGATGTGTACCAGATATTAGTTCTTTCATTTTTTCCATATTATGAACAAATACCTTAAACATTACGCCACTTTTATCTGGCTTTACTGCTCCTATAGTTTTTTCTGGATGAGCTGCAGATTTTCTCACACTCATACCTTCATCTGATTGCATCCATCCCATAAATTTTTCAAGTTTTCCTTCTTTCAAATCTACGATTACTAACACTTCTTTTTCCATTTTTTTCTCCTTTTTTTTATTTAGTATTTTAAATCAATCTAATGATTATTCAATTATTTCATTAAAGAATATTCACCTTTAAAATAAATTGATGAGGCAAATTTATTTTCTTGGGCTGAGTTAATTGGTGTGTACCCTGTTGAGCCACTACATTCTATTCCTTTATATTTTCCTGTTCCCCCTAAACATTTAAATGTACCATTCATTGAATCTCCAAGTGGAATTTCGTAGTATGTAAAAATAGTATCCCCATCCATTTGGTTTATTTTACAGTGTCCCATTTCAAATCCCTTTCCTGGGATTGTGCCTGCGCCAAGACAATATTGTGAAGCATTATCCATGAATGTTGTACCTTCGACTGCCATTACTCCTCCAACTCCATCGTAAGTAAAAGTTAAAAAGTTACCCTCGTTATCAGTAAGAAATTTGTTATCTCCAACAATAAAACCTTTAAGATCAATTTTTCCTTTATGACCGTCTGCAAAACTTGATGTTGTAAATATTATAAACATCATAATTAAATATATTTTTTTCACCATTACCTTTCTGTTATTATTTTTAATCTGAACAAACACTCATTACTGTTGTCTCTTGTTTATGGCCAGATTCCGCAATTACCTTAGCATTCTCTGGATTCTGCATAAATTTTTGCATAGTGTCTGCTGCTGGTGTTTCCATCACAATATGTACTTTATTTGGATTTTCTATTTCATTACCTACGTAAATAGTTTTAATACCTGATGCTTCTCTTGGGCCAGAATGTTTATCAAACATTTTTTTCCAGTGAGCCCAGTCTTTTACTTCAAAGTTACCAACCATTTTTACCATTTTATTCCCCCCAAAACCCAGCAAATTCATATGCTTTATCAAAAGTTTTAAACTCAATGCTAGCCATATTAACTCCTTTGTAAGTCTATAGTTATTTTGGTATTTTTGTTGCTCCAGTTTCTACTTCAATGATTTTACCGTCTTTAAATTTCCAACAACACATCAAAGCTTCTGTATTTCCATCTTGATAAGTAACATATGCATGATCAAAACCAATTTCATCATTCTCAAAAAGAATTCGGTATTTTGCAGGACTCATCATGCCTTTACTTACGGCTTCGACCATGCCTGCTTTACCCATGTGTACATATTCACCTTTTAGATGAGAAAACATTTTGTAGTCATCGTGCACCAGCTCACCAGCTGCTGCACCATCTTTTTCCATGATTGCTTTATTTAGTTTTTCTAAAATTGACATATTGATTCCTACTTTTTCATTGCATTGAACATGCTAAGGGTGTCATCAAATGTCATCATGGTTACAGTTTTTCCTTGATCATTCATTTCAAAATAATGTCCAAACATAGTATCCATGTTATCAGCTTTGGCATGAACTCTCACAAAAATCTTATTTCCTTCACTGATCATATCCATAATTTTTAAATTAAAATTTGGCCACGTTCCTGGAATTTTAGACATTGTTGCCATCATAGCTTGTTTTCCTTTATGAACTCCTGATAATGGGTGAACTCCTTCTTTCCCTGGAAATGTCCACACAATATCGTCATCTATCATATCGTTAAAAAATGTTTCCATATCACCCGTGTTAAAAAGTTCATATGCTTTTTTCATTTGTTCTTTTACGTCCATAAAATCTCCTTTGTTATTTTTGTATTAAATTTTATTATAAGATTGAAATGTAATGAATTTATTACAGTACTGGTATGCGTGATTATATCCAGTGAGGATAAGGAAGGCCTTTTTCTTTTAAAAAAGATTTATTAAACATCTTTGAGTTGTATTTATCAGATTTGTCACAAAGAATTGTGACAATCGTTTTACCTGGTCCTAAAAGTTTACCCAATCTTATTGCTCCAGCTATGTTTACTCCACAACTTGTACCTAAACTTAAGCCTTCTTTTTCAATTAAATCAAATAAAACAGGCAAAGACTCATGATCACTTATTGAAAATGCTCCATCAATTTTTGCTTTTGCAAAATTTGCAGTAACTCTACTAGATCCAATACCTTCAGTTATTGAACCACCTTCACTCTTTAATTCACCATTTTCAATGTAATTATAAAGAGAGGAACCTGTTGGATCCGATAAATAGATTTTAATATCTTTATTCTTTTCTTTTAAAAAGCTACTAACCCCTGCAATTGTACCACCAGTACCAGATGAACATACAAAACCATCTATTTTGCCGTCAGTCTGTTCCCATATTTCTGGCCCAGTTGTTTCATAATGACCTTTAGAATTAGCAGTATTGTCAAATTGATTAGCCCAAACTACACCGTGATTGTTACTACTTTTCAATTCATCAGCCAATCTTCCTGCATATTTAACAAAGTTATTTTCATCTTTATAAGGTTTTGGTGGAACCAACCTTAAATCAGCTCCAATATTTCTTAATAAATCTTTTTTTTCTTGTGTTTGATTATCGTTCATTACGATAATAGTTTTATAACCAATAGAATTTCCTAAAAGACATAACCCAATTCCAGTATTACCAGCAGTTCCCTCAACAATTGTTCCACCTTTTGAAATTAATTTTTTTTCCTCAGCATCTCTTATTAAAGCTAGAGCTGCTCTATCTTTTACAGAGCCTCCTGGATTAAGGTACTCTGCTTTTCCATAAATATTACAACCAGTAATTTCTGATGCGGCTTTTAATTTAAATAATGGGGTGTTTCCTATTGCTTCGACAAAATTATTTTGTAAAGTTTTCATACATCAAGCTTTGTATCACCCCCTGGTGCAACACCATAGGGTTTAAATTCTTCGGATGCAGTTCCAACATTTTTTGCAGGAATTCCAACCATTACTGCATTTTCTGGAACATCTTTTGTAACAACAGCATTAGCTCCAATTTTTGCATTTTTACCAACTACAACTGGTCCAAGGATTTGTGCACCAGATCCTACAACTACATTTTCTTTTAATGTTGGGTGTCTCTTAACATTTCTTTGATTGTCTGAATTTATACTTGGAGCAATTCCGCCTAATGTTGCCATGTGATAAATGGTAACGTTATCTCCAATATCAGATGTTTCTCCAATAACCACTCCCATACCATGATCTATAAAAAGATTTTTTCCAATTTTAGCATTTGGATGGATTTCTATACCTGTTAAAAATCTTGAGAACTGAGAAATTATTCTTGCAACAAGATGAAATTTTGCAATTGAAAAAAAATTTGCAATTCTATGAAAAAATACAGCTTTAACACCAGGATAAGTTAGTATTAAACTTAACTTTGATCTTGCAGCAGGATCTCTTTTAATTATCGACTCTAAAAAATCATTCATGTTTATTTAAGATTAGTTATTAAAATTTAACTACTTATTGCAACAGCAGTTTTCTGATGATGGTTTGCAATCACAATTTTTACAAACGCATCTGTCACAAGAACAGTTCTTACATTTACAGTGTCTATTATTGCATACCATAAGAGTTATATAATTGTATATTTTTTAAAAACAATACTAATAATAACCTGATTTTAGAGTTCTTTAAGTGTTAATCCCTTTAGATTTGCTGGTACTGCGATATCCATCATTTTTGGATTGGCAAGATTAAGATTATCCATTATTTCAGCATATTCCTCTTTTGAGCTGACTTGTAATCGAGGGTTATTGCTCTTCTCACTACCAATTGTTGAATTTTTTTTTCCATTATAATCGTGAGCAGGATAAACAAGTGTTTCTTCTGGAAGCCTTAAAAGTTTACCAAACAATGAATCATAAGCCTCATGAGCGCTACCATTTTGAAAATCTGTTCTACCTGTCCCATTAATTAAAAGTGTATCTCCTGTAAAAACTCTATCATTCATTAAGTAACTATATGAACAATCAGTATGACCTGGTGTATAAATAGCTTTAAGCTCAATATTCTCGATATTTATATTTTCTTCATCTTTTAATTTAATATCAATAACTTCAGACTTAGAGTTTTCACCCATTATACGAACACAATTAGTTCTTTGATTAAGCTCATTTAAACCAGTTACATGATCTGCGTGAATATGGGTATCAATTACCTTAACAAGTTTTAATTCTAAATTTTCTAAAACTTTTATGTATTCATCAGTATGATCGATTACAGGATCTATTATTAATGCTTCACGTCCTTTACCACTGGAAATAATATAAGTGTAAGTTGATGATTTAGTATCAAATAGCTGTTCAAAAATCATAATTATAAAATAATTAAAATTTTATAAAATTGAGACTAATTTTCAATAGCTTTATGATTGGGCTTGCTCCATTCTTTTCCTTTAAACATCACGTTCCATTGTAACCAAGGAAATAGCTTTGATTTCATTTGCCAATATAAAGAGCTTGGTTTTGTTGGGTCAAAAGGCAAACTTGGAGTTACTTTACCACCATAACAAAATTCTGCTAACATAACTTTACCGTATGCAACTGTTAATGGACAAGCACCGTATCCATCATAAAGTCTATATGCTTCGGATGACTTATTAATATCTTTAATGATATTATGAGCAACTATTGGAGCTTGTTTTCTAACTGCTGCTCCTGTTTTTGCATTAGGTGCATTCATTACATCACCCAAACTATAAATATTTTCATATTTAGTATGTCTTAATGTTCCTTCTTTATGATCTACATCAACCCATCCACCAGTATCAGCTAATGGACTATTCTTAATAAAGTCTGGAGAAGTTTGAGGCGGTGTTACATGAATAAAATCAAATTTCTTTGTAACTTCTGTAGAATTTCCGTCTTTATCAGATTGTTTGAATACAGCTTCTTTGGCCTCTCCGTTTACTGAAATTAAATTATGTTGAAAGCTTCTTTTAATACCATAAGAGTCGCATATTTCATTTAGTGGACCTTGAAAGTGAGGTACACCAAAAATAACTGGTTTTGCACATAAAAATTCTAAATTACTATCTTTAAGAGCGCCTTTCTTCTTTAAATGGTCTGCTGCTAAATAAGCTATTTTTTGAGGTGCTCCTGCACACTTAATTGGCATTGGAGGTTCTGTAAATAATAAATTCCCTCCCTGTAAATTTTTTAAACACTCCCAAGTGTAAACAGCCATATCTGAACTGTAATTGGTACAAACATTATTTTTTCCTAAAGTTTCTTTTAACCCTGCCACTCCATCAAAGTTAATTTTTAAACCAGGACAAACTACTAAGTAATCATAAGAATATTCACCACCTGAAGTCTTTACTGAATTAGACTCTGGAGAAAAACTTTCAGCATATTCTTTAATCCAATTAACATAACTAGGCATTACAGATGACATTGGCTTGATAGTGCTGTTCACATCGTAAGCACCTGCACCTACTAAAGTCCATGCTGCTTGATAAAGAGACTTTTCTGAGGGTTCTATGATTGATATTGATAAATCAGACTTTAAACTTTTTAGTCTCGTAGCAACTGATATACCAGCGCATCCGCCACCGATAATCAAAATATTTGAGTGATTAGAGTTATTCATATAAAAAACTAACACTTATAATCTGCTTAAGATACACGTCTTATAAGTTGTTTTTTTAAAGTTAAATATCGTTGATAAACCTAATCAATAATTTATAATAGTTCTAATTAATTAAAAGGAGAGTGAAGAATGTTAAAAATAAACAGTATGTGTCCTGATTTTCAATGCAAAACTACAGAAGGAGATATCTCTTTTCATGAGTGGCTTGGGGATAGTTGGGGCGTATTATTTTCTCACCCAAAGGATTTTACACCGGTTTGTACTACAGAATTAGGTTCATTAGGACAAATGAAAGCTGAGTTTGATGCTAGAAATGTAAAAGTAATCGGACTAAGTGTAGATGGAGTTGAGGATCACAAAAAATGGTTAGAAGATATCAAAGATGTATCTGGAACGATGCCTGATTATCCTATTATCGCTGATGAAGATTTAAAAGTTGCAAAACTTTTCAATATGTTAGAAGCCGATGCAGGAACAACTTCAATGGGAAGAACAGCAGTTGATAATGAGACTGTTAGAACTATTTTTGTTGTAAGACCAGATAAAAGAATTGGTCTTTATTTAACTTACCCAATGGCTACAGGTAGAAATTTCCATGAAATTTTAAGAGCCATAGACTCAATGCAACTTACTGCAAAACATAGAGTTGCTACTCCAGCTAATTGGAAAAAAGGTGAAGATGTAGTGATTCTTCCTGCTGTAAAAGACGATGAGGCTAAAAAAATATATCCAGATGGATGGGAAACCGTAAAGCCTTACTTAAGAAAAGTTCCAGATCCTACAAAGTAATAAGGATTTCGGATTAATTTATTATCTCGGTTCTAGTTTAATAATTAGAACTGAGATTTTAAACTATAGTTTTTTATATTTTTTCATTGAAATATTTGCAACGAGAAGATTTGGATCAATAAAAATTTTAGACTGCTTTATTTTTTTAAAAGATTTATAGGCAAATATTGCAATTGGTAACTCAGTACATCCAAGAATTATTTTTTTACATTTAATTTTCATTAAGTAATTTACAGCAGGTCTAATAGCTTTTTCAGCTTCTTTAATTTTTCCCATCTTAACAAGTTTTATTGATTTGTTCACAGAACTTTTTTGTAAATCATTGCTAGGGCTCACCAAATTAAAACTTTTATCAAAGTATTTGCTATACACTTTTGTCTCTAAAGTTGCTTCTGTAGATAAAAGACCTATTTTGGTATTTTTTGTACAAGTTTTAACTGTTTCTCTATAAACTTCTTGTGGCATACTTAAAATTGGTATCTTAATTTTTTTTCTCAAATCATCATACCAATAGTGTGCTGTGTTACATGGCATAACTATAAATTTACAATTATTTTTTTGTAGCATTTTACAGCCTTCTACAAGAGCATTTAAGACGTTGTAATATTTTTTTAAATTTTCTGGTCTCTTTGGAGTGTTAGTTTTATTGTAGAGAACAAACATTGGATATTGCTGATCAAGTTTGCCGGTATTAATCTTTGCAAGTTTATTGCAAAAATCTAAACCAGCTTGCGTGCCCATTCCTCCAAGAATTCCAATCATAAATCTACTTTGAATTTTGTTTTAAAAGTTACAATATACAACTATATTTTATAAACAATTATGCAAGATATTTATATTGATGATATTGGTTCAGGATATCCACTTGTTTTAGTTCATGGATATCTAGGATCATCAGAAATGTGGAAACTCCAAAAAGATTATCTGCATAAAAAATCTAGAGTTATTGCTCCAGCATTACCAGGATTTGGTGAAAGCTTTAATGCAAAATCTTTAAATAGTATTAGTTTAATGGCTAAATTTATTATCCAACAAATTGATTTAAAAAATATAGATAAGTTTAATTTAATGGGTCACTCGATGGGTGGAATGATAGTACAAGAAATTGCAAATCTATCTGGAGATAGAATTAATAAATTGATTTGTTTCGCTACTGGACCTATTGGTGACATTCCAGGAAGATTTGAACCTATAAATATATCGATAAAAAAGTTGGGTGAGGAAGGAATTAAAGAGCAAGTAAAAAGAATACCACCAAAGTGGTTTGTTGAAGGAGATCAAGCTAAAAATTATTATTTATGTGAAAATGCAGTTAAAAATATTTCTGAAGAAACAGCACGTAACGCTCTGATAGCTATGAGAGATTGGAATGGTTTAGAAAATTTAAAAAAAATAAAAAACAAAACCTTGATAATTTGGGGAGATAAAGACAAATCTTATAATTTTGAACAAGTCTCAATACTTAAAAATAACATTCCTAATAGTGATTTAAAAATATTTGAGAACTGCTGTCACAATGTACATCTTGAGCAGCCTCAGAAATTTAACCAAGTTGTTGAGGACTTTCTTATTTAAATCGGCCATTTTAGGCTTTTGCATAGCAGTATTTACATTTTAGCTTATTAGAAATGTTGACTCTAAATTTAAAACAAAGTTAGATTTTATTTTTAAAAATAACTTAAATGGGGAAAATATGAATATAATCAAAAAAATTCTTGTTGCTGGAGTAATTTCATTATTTGTACCAGC
This sequence comes from uncultured Pelagibacteraceae bacterium, assembly GCA_902609675.1. Lineage (GTDB taxonomy): Bacteria > Pseudomonadota > Alphaproteobacteria > Pelagibacterales > Pelagibacteraceae > Pelagibacter. The sequence goes on from CACLST010000001.1 coordinate 13,504, forward strand.
TTCAAGTTTTGCTGAAAAAGTAAAAATTGGTGATCCTGGTTGGACTGGTGCAACTGCAATTGCAAATTTACTTGCTGCTGTTGTAATTGATAAAATGGGTGGTGAAGCCGAGTTAGTTCCAGGTAACAATACTGCAATCTATGGAGCGATTGATAGAAGTAAAGGTGAAATCGAAGTTCACCCTGATATTTGGCTACCAAATCAAGAGGCTTATACAAAAGATTTAGTACCAAAAGGAACATTAAAATTAAGCAAAAATCCTTATGAAGGAAATCAAGGCTATTGTGTCTCTCAACAATTTGCAAAAAAAATGAATATTACTGCAATAGAAGATTTGGGAAGACCTGAAGTTGTTAAGGCAATGGACAGTGATGGAAATGGAAAAGGTGAATTTTGGATTGGTGCAGATGGATGGGCTTCTGCAAATGTTAACCAGGTAAAACTAAGAGATTATAAATTATATGATGCTGGTATTGAGCCAATAAGAGCTGCTGAAGCTGTAAAAAATGCTAGAGTGCTAGACTCAATAAAAAAAGGTGAAGGATACGCGTTTTACTGTTACAAACCTCACGCTATTTGGGGAATGGCTGATGTAGTTATGCTCGAAGAACCAAAATATGATCCCGCAAAATATAAAATGATACAACCAAAGGCAGATGCTGATTGGTATCAAAAATCTTATGTAGCTTCTAAGGATGCATTAAAACAAATCCAAATTGGATGGGGAACTTCTTTAGAGAGCAAGTCTCCAGCAATTGTAGATTTTTTTAAAAACTTCCAAATTACTGCTGATGATGTTTCTTGGATGGCATATGAAGTTTCAGTCCAAAAAAGAGACCCAGGTGAAGTTGCAAGAGATTGGATGTCTAAAAATAAATCAACAGTTGACGGTTGGTTAGGTCTATAAATTAGACAATTTAAATTTAATTACCTGGCGACATATAGTTGCCAGGTATCATTTTCAATAATTTTAAGCTAAAATCTTTATATGGAAGCTGCCATACAAATCCAAAATATTTGGAAAATATTTGGAAACACATCTAAAGATGCGCTGGACGCTATTCAAAATAAAAAAATTACAAAACAACAGGCTCTAGAGGAATACAACTCAGTAATTGGTGTTTCCGATGTTTCATTTGATGTTAATAAAGGTGAAATTTTTTGTGTTATGGGACTATCTGGTAGTGGGAAATCAACACTTGTGAGGCATATTAATAGATTATTAGAACCAACATCAGGAAAAATATTAATAAACAATCAAGATGTCATGCAATTTGATAAAAAAAATCTTCAAGATCTCAGAAATCAAAAAATTGGTATGGTTTTTCAAAATTTTGCGTTAATGCCCCACAGATCAGTTTTAGATAATATTGCTATGCCATTAGAAATTAGAGGAGTTAGTAAAAATGATAGATTAGATGCAGCAAATAACATCTTAAATATTGTAGAATTACAAGGTTGGGGAAATAAATATGCTCACGAATTATCTGGAGGAATGCAACAAAGAGTAGGGTTGGCCAGAGCATTAGCTGCTGATCCTGAATTTTTACTCATGGATGAGCCTTTTAGTGCGCTTGATCCACTTATAAGACGCCAACTTCAAACAGAGTTTATTAAACTTTCAAAACAAATGAAAAAGACAACTGTATTTATAACTCATGATCTTGATGAAGCAGTAAGAGTTGGCCATAGAATAGCAATAATGCGAGATGGAAGAGTGGTTCAAATAGGCACTCCAGAGGAGATAGTTGTAAATCCTGCTGATGATTATGTTGCAGATTTTGTAAAAGGAATTTCAAGGTTAAAAGTTGTTCAGGCTAAAACTATTATGCAACCTTTAGAGCAATATAAAAAAAACTCCGGGGAAAATTTTAGTAATAATGAAAAAGTAAATGAAAACGATATATTAAGCAAACTTATCGAAACTTCTGTTTCTAAACATAAACCAATTATAGTTGTGAATGACCATAATACGGAAGTTGGAATTATTACTCAATCAGACCTATTAAAGGCAGTTGTTGAAGGAAATGAGAATGAGTAACGAAATTAAAAATTTATCAAGATCTGAACTTATTAAAAATTTTGTAATTTCAAATCCAGATTATTATATCAAAGAGTTTAAAAAAATTGGTAGCAAACCATCATACTCTTACTCTTTTAACCTTTTTGCAGCTTTGTTTGGACCAGTATGGTTTGGACTAAGAAATGTATGGAATTATGCTCTGGCATTTCTAATTGTGGAAACATTTGCTGTTGTTCAAATTGTTAGAGGATTATTTGGCAATATCACTAAGGATGCGGTTGAAAAAATTGATAAAATTCAATCAACTATCGATTTTAGATATAAACAATTAGAGGCTGCAAAAGAAAAAAACCCGGATAAAGTTGAAGTCTACGAGAGGGCAATTAAATCACTTGAAGAGGCAATGAAGGAATATGTAGTTGATGTTCAGCAAATTGAAGCTTCGGCAATATGGATTACCATTTCAGGAATTTTATTATTAATTTTTGTAAAATTTATTCAAGGGATATTAGCCAATACCGTTTTAGAAAAAAGATACTCTGAGTGGTTATCAAATAAATCAATAAGTCCTGGTATGAAACCAAAAAATTACTTACTTAGTGTTGGTTTTACAATAGTGATTATGTTTTTTTCAGTCATACATTATAGCTTCCCTGGTTTCTTCTCAATAATGAATGATTTTCCTACTCATCCAGAAATAAGACTTACTTCTATTAAATGGGTAGAGACAATTTTTGATTATGCTGTTATAAAAGGGGACGCAGTATTTACTGCAATTACAATTGGAATAAGATCTGTTCTTGATTTTTTAGAATTGTTATTTGTAAAAACACCTTGGATTGTGATCATAACTACTATTGTAGTTTTAACAGCTTTGTCAGCAGGAATAAGAACCGCAATATACTCTGCAGGATTTTTAGCTTACATGGGTTTTTTAGGATTTTGGGTTAAAGCAATGACAACACTTGCTTTACTAGGTACAGCTGCAATTTTAAGTATTGTTATTGGAATACCTTTAGGAATTTATTGCGCGAGACGTCAAAGATTTTATTCAATGATAAGACCAATAATGGATTTTATGCAAACTATGCCTGCATTTGTATTTATGATTCCAGTAATTGCATTTTTTGGAACAGGAAAGGTTGCAGCTGTCATCATTACAATGATTTTTGGAGGAACACCTGTTGTTAGACTTACTGTGTTAGGTTTAAGAGGCGTTCCTGAAACTATAAGAGAAGCTGCAATAGCTTATGGAGCATCTAAATGGTATTTACTTAGAAAAGTTGATTTACCTTTAGCAACCCCATCAATACTCGCAGGAGTAAACCAAACTGTGATGTTAAGCTTAGCGATGGTTGTAGTAGCATCATTAATAGGAGCTAAAGGCCTAGGACAAGACGTGCTTGAGGCATTACAATATGCAAATGTAGGCCAAGGTATTTTAGCTGGTATTGCAATATTATTTGTTGCTTTAATATTGGACAGAGTAGTTCAAGGCAAGAAAAGAGTTTAATACTCTAATGAATAAAAATGTATGGTTGCTATTCGCTAGCAATGCATGTGCATTTTCAGTTGCACCTGTAACAGTGTTTTTAAGTGGAATAATTGGATCTAGCATAAGCCCAATTAAGTCTTTGTCGACTTTACCAATGTCGTTATCAATTGTTGGAACAGCTCTTTTTATAATAGCTGCTTCCAAAATAATGAGTATCACTGGTAGAAAAAAAGGGTTTATATTATCATCCATAACAAGCTCATTGTTTGCTTTACTGGCAGCTTATGCAGTGATGAAACAAAATTTTTTTCTTTATTCATTCTCATGCTTTTCACTTGGATTTGGGATGGCATTTGCTCATCAATATCGTTTTGCTGCTGCTGAAAGTGTAGATAAAAAACAGGCTCCAAAGGCTATTTCCTTATTACTCTTTGCAGGAATTTTATCAGCTCTATTAGGTCCTAATCTAGCAAATCTTGGAAAGAATATTATTTCAGAGGGTTTATATGTCGGCTCTTATCTATGTTTGTCATTATTAACTTTATCATCAATTATTTTTTTATTTTTTTATAATGAAAAGAAAGTTACTGAAAAAAAAAAAATTTCAAGAGGAAGATCAATTTTAGAATTAATTTCTCAACCAAGGTTTCTTCAGGCATTAGTCTCCTCATCTTTTGCTTATGCAGTAATGTCTTTTTTAATGACCGCTACTCCAATAAGTATGCATATTAATGATAATATGTCTTTAAACAGCACCAGTTTTGTAATTCAATTACACATAATTAGTATGTTCCTGCCAGCATTAGTTACTGGAAATCTCATAAAAAAATTTGGACACAGCAAAATTATGTATTGCGGTGTACTATTTTTTATAATCACAATATTTTTGAGTTATCTTGATCAAACAGTTACAAACTATTTATTTTCATTAATATTTTTAGGTCTTGGATGGAATTTTCTATTTATATCAGGGACCAGCTTACTTGTATTAAATTATAGAGAAGAAGAAAGGTTTAGAGCCCAAGGTTTTAATGATTTTATAGTTTTTTCAATTCAAGCTACTGCAAGTTTAACAGCTGGTGTTTTTTTAAGTTACACTAGCTGGAAAACAATGAATATGCTTTGCATACCTTTTTTAATTATAATTATTTTTACAACACTAAGAGCAGATAGATTATCAAGAAAAGTTTAATTCTTACAGGCCGTGTCAACTTGTAACAGATATTGCTTATTGTAAGATTATTTTAAAAGCATATATGCATTTCATGAAATCACACAATAAATTTTTAATTATCACTACCTTTTTATTATCAACACTTGTTGCCAATATCAGTCTAGCTGCAGATGTAACAGTAGAAATGTTAAATAGACTGGATAAACAGTCAAATGTTTTTGAGCCAAAGATAGTAAGAGTAAACATTGGAGATACAGTTCTTTGGAAAGCTAAAGACAAAGGTCACAACGTTGAATTTATTAAAAAAGGAGTTCCAGAAGGCGTTGGTAAATTTAAGTCAAAATTCAATAAGGATGTTGAATACAAATTTGAAGTTCCTGGAATTTACGCATACTGGTGCACACCTCATAAAAATATGGGTATGATTGGTTTTGTAGTTGTTGGTGATGATAAATCAAACCTAGAAGCAATAAAAAAACTTAGATTTTCATCAAAATCTAAGAAAATGGCTCCAGATTTAATAAATTCATTATAAATCAAGATATTTTAGCTAAGATTTTCTAATTACGAAATATCGTAAAATAGTTTCTAATTGGTATACTTCTTATAATAAAACTATCCATAGTTTTGTTGGGGGAAGCATAGAAGCAAATGTCTAATATAAAATTCAAAGGTGTAAACAAATCATTTGGATCAAATAAAATAATAACTGACTTTAGTTTATTAGGTAAAGAAGATGAATTCTTAGTTTTAGTTGGTCCCTCTGGATGTGGTAAATCAACATTATTGAGAATGATTGCTGGATTAGAAAAGATTGATGAAGGTGAAATTTTTATAAATGATCAAAAAATAAATGACTTACATCCTTCTAAACGACAAACAGCAATGGTATTTCAGTCATACGCTCTTTACCCACATATGAATGTTTATGAAAATATGTCTTTTGGACTAAAGATTGAAAAAAGATCCAAAGAAGAAATTCAAACAAAAGTAATGCAAGCAGCTAAGATTTTAAAAATTGAAGAGTTGTTGGAAAGAAGACCTAAACAATTGTCAGGAGGACAAAGACAAAGAGTTGCAATCGGACGTGCGATTACAAGAAATCCTAAAATTTTTTTATTTGATGAACCTTTATCGAATTTAGATGCTGCCTTAAGATCTGAGATGAGAGTTGAGATTTCAAAGTTACATAATCAAATTAAAACAAATATGATTTATGTCACACACGATCAAGTAGAGGCAATGACACTTGCTGATAGGATTGTAATATTAAATCTTGGAAATATTGAACAAGTTGGAACACCAGAAGAAATATATAACAATCCTGCTAATATTTTTGTTGCTCAATTTATAGGAACTCCAAAAATGAATATTTTACCCTTAAACAATGAAAATATTCTTTCAGATAATAAAATTAATTTTTTAGGTAATGAAATAATTTTTGAAAAAATTAAATTTGATAAAAAAAAATATTTTTTGGGAATACGACCTGAGCATTTTAATTTATCAAGTAGTTCACAATTTAAAATTAAGCCTAAAATTGATTTAGTTGAGAACTTAGGAAATGAGAAGATTATTTATATGAGCAATGATAATCTAGAACTAAGTGCAAAAATTTCGAGCCAAGAAGACTTTCAAAATGAAATAAATTTTGACTCTAAAGATATTTTTATATTTGATGAAGATGGAAATAGAATTTAGTTTTCTAAATAAACTCTTATATAAATAATTTCACATGAATTGGATAGTTGTTACAGTTATTGCGGCTTTTTTTCAGAATTTAAGGTCTTCATTTCAAAAAAAAATCAATAAAGATGTTTCAACTATTGCATCAACTTATGTAAGGTTTTCTTTTGCTTTACCTTTTGCATTAGTCTTATTTTTAATATATTTCAGAGAAGTTTCTGTAATTAATGAAATACTTAATCAACCAGGCTTTTTAATAAATGTAACTTTAGCATCAATTTTTCAAGTAATCTTTACTTTTGTATTATTATACTTATTTAAGTTTTCTAATTTTGTTGTTGGAACCTCACTAAGTAAAACAGAAGTTGTCCAAGTTGCTATATTTGAATACTTAATATTAAATGAAAAATTAAGTAAGCTGGGCATAAGTGGAATTATAATATCAACTCTAGGTGTAATAATTTTATCTATAAAAGATTTAAAATTATTCCTTCAAAACATATTTTCAAAAACAACATTAATTGGACTAATATCTGGTTTATTCTTAGCTCTGAGTATTGTTTATTTTAGATCTGCTGCATTATCTTTAGAAAATTTTAATTCAAACTTTGAAAAAGTATTATCAACTTTACTTTTTGGATTATTAATTCCAACGATTATTTTAACGATTTACCTTTTGGTCTTTGAAAAAAAAGAATTTAAAAAACTATATAACGATAAATACGACTGTATGTTAATTGGCATTGGAGGTTTTTTTGCATCTCTCTCATGGTTTTATGCATTTACTTTAATCCAAGCATCCTTTGTCAGAGCAGTTGGTCAAATAGAATTATTATTTAGTTATTTTTCCTCAAAATATTTATTCAAGGAAAAAGTAAAGCTAACAGAAATTTTAGGTATTGTTGTTTTTGTAATTGGAGTTACAATTTTATTAATTTCTAGAGTTTAAAACTAATTAGAAAATCCATATTTTCTAAGTCTTACATCTCCAGTTCGAGCATGAGCTTCCATACCTTCATATCTTGAAATTCTTGCACAAGCTGCACCCACTTCTTTAGTCGATTCTTTTGTCATTCTTTGGAAACTCAATGTTTTAATAAATTTGCCGACAAATAACCCGCCTGTGTATTTTCCCGCACCTTTTGTTGGTAAAATATGGTTTGTTCCAGAACATTTATCTCCATAAGCGACAGTAGTTTCTTCTCCAATAAATAATGATCCGTAGTTTTTTAATCGATCATGAAACCATTGAAGGTTTTTAGTCTGAATCTCTAAATGTTCAGGAGCATATTCATCACTTATTTTTGCCATTTCTTCGTTTGTATCGCATAAAATAACTTCTCCATAGTCTCTCCAAGCTGCACCAGAGTTTTCTCTTGGCAAGTCTGGTAAATCTGCAATTAATTCTGGTACTCTTTTCATCACATATTCAGCTAATGATTTGCTAGTAGTAAATAACCATGCAGGAGAGTTGTAACCATGCTCTGCTTGTCCAACTAAATCGAAAGCAACTAATTCTGGGTCAGCTGTTTCATCTGCTATAACTGCAATTTCTGTAGGGCCAGCAAATAAATCTATACCTACTTTGCCAAATAAAATTCTTTTTGACTCTGCAACGAATTGATTTCCAGGACCAACAAGCATATCTGCAGGTGCATTACCAAAAAGACCATAAGTCATTGCAGCAATAGCCTGAACTCCACCTAAATTCATTATTACATCTGCTCCACATAAGTCAGCAGTATAAACAATAGCAGGATGAACTCCAACACCAGGTTTTGGTGAACTACAAACAATAATATTTTTAACACCAGCAACTTTAGCTGTAGTTACACTCATTACAGCTGACGCTATATGAGCATATCTTCCAGCAGGCACATAACATCCAGCTGTATTAACAGGAATTAATTTTTGACCAGCGAATAATCCATCAGATAGCTCTACTTCAAAATCTTGACCATAATTTTTTAATTGTGCTTCAGCAAACTTTCTTACTCTTTCATGAGAAAATTGAATATCATCTTTAGTTTTAGGATCTAAATTCTTTTTAATTTGTTCAATTTTTTCTCTTGTAACTATTACCTCACCTTCATATTTGTCAAATTTTTTTGATAATTCGATGCATCCTTCTTCTTTTGTTTTCTCTATATCTTTTAGAATATTCTCTACAATTTCTCTAGTTTTTGTGTCATCTGTTGACGAAGTTTTTGGAGATTTTTTTAAATATGTTATTGCCATCTTTAAATCCTAATTTAATTATTATTTTTTTTCAATATTCATTTAATCTAAAGCTACCACAGCTGCCGCAATAGATGCTAGCCTTGCTGTCGCATCGTCCGATCTACTAGTAATTACCACAGGAACTTTTCCTCCTATAACCACTCCTGCCGCACACGCTCCCATAAAATAAATCATCATTTTAACTAGAGCGTTACCTGTTTCAACATTTGGAACTAATAATACATCCGCATCTCCTGCAACTATATTTTTTATACCTTTTATTTCTGCAGATTTTTTTGACACACTATTATCAAATGCTAGAGGTCCAAAAATATCTGCATTAAGACTCTCTTTTTCAGCTAATTCGCATATTTCTTTAGCATCAAGTGAACTTTGCATGCTATCTAAAACTTCTTCTGTTGCAGAAAGAATGGAGACTTTTGGTCTTGCTATTTTTATTCTATGACAAAAATCAACTACATTTTTTAAAATATGCATTTTTGTTTTAACATTTGGATTAACATTTAGAGCACCGTCAGTTATTATTAATGGTTTATCCTCTTTATCTAAAGTCATATGCCAAATATGACTCAATCTTTTTTTACCAATCAAATTATATTTTCTTAATAAAACTTCTTTCATTAAAATATCAGTGTGTATATGGCCTTTGACAATTATTTTTACTTCTCCACTTCCAGCAAGCTTTGCCGCAATTTTGGCAGTGTTATTTTCAACTGGCTCATTTATTATTTCATATTCAGAGATATCGAATTTTAATTCTTCAGCAGTTTTTTTAATTTCTATTTCATCACCTATAAAAACAGGAATGATCAATTTTTCCTTTACGCAATCCATTATAGATAGCATAGGAAGTCTTTTGCCTGCATTTACGATTGCTGCTTTGGCTCCTCTTTTTTGATGAGCAATATCAAGTAAATTGAATGGACAGACTGTTGATTTATCTGAAAGCATTTGAATTTATATATACTAAATTAATAAAAAAACTAATATAGTATTATTGATATAAGGATAAAAAGTGGAAGTAGTTACCAAAATAGCTCCGATCGCTCTAGCTCTTATAATGTTAGGTCTTGGATTAGGATTAACGGGACGTGACTTTTTAAGAGTAATCAATAATCCTAAAGATTTTATAATCGGCTTTGTCTGTCAATTGATACTTTTACCAATGGTTGCATTTATAATTGTATTAATATTAGATTTGCCAATTGAAATTGCTGTAGGCGTTATGATTATAGCTGCAGCTCCTGGTGGAGTAACTTCAAATGTAATGACAAAATTTGCAAATGGAGATGTTGCATTATCAATCTCTTTAACCGCTATAATAAGCCTGATTAGTATTATTTCTGTTCCTTTTATTATTTTTAAATCAGCAAATTTATTGGGAGTTACAGATTTATCTTCTGATATCACCATGACCGGTATTGCATTAAAAATGGCTATAGTTGTTACAGTGCCTGTTATTTTAGGAATGATTATAAGAAAATTTGCAGAAAATTTTGTTTCTTCAAATATTTCTATAATTGAGAAAATCACAACTATTTTATTTGTAATTGTTTTTGCAACAATATGGATTGAAGAAAGAGAGAATATATTCAATTATTTAAAACAAGCGGGTTTTGCTGTTCTTGTGCTTAATATTGTTATGATGGTGCTTGCATATTACATAGCCAAGTTATTAGCCACTGGCATAAAGCAAAGAAAGTGTATTTCAATTGAGTGTGGACTTCAAAATGGCACATTAGCAATATTTGTAGCTACACAAATATTTAGTGACATTAGTTATATTATTCCAACAGCAGCATATGCTTTAATTATGTATTTAACTGGCTTTATAATGATTTTTATTCTTAGAAGATCTACCTAATATTTATTTGCCCAAATATCTTAAAGATAAAACGAGAAAGTGAGAGTACATTTTTTTCCTGCAGTTTAATGGTATCAGTTAATGTTTTGTCTTGCATGTTAACATTAAACAGCTTTTTTTTATTAACACTTATATATTTATTTTTAAGCAAATAATTTAATTTTCTAACAACAGTCGGTCTTGGAATATGGGTTATTTCTGAAATTGACATGGTATTCACACCAGTTTCAGGAATTATTACTTTGTTCTTTTTCCACTTTGAAAAGTTCCATCCATTCGCTTCATAAGATTTTGTAACAAGTGAATGCCACATTATAACCATTCCAACTGAAAATATTTCAAGATCTCCAACTTGTTTTTTCCATCTATTTGTAAAAATAAAAATAAACTCTAAAAAAAAATACCAACAATATGTGAAATTATTTTTAATTTCATTTGAGATTTCATCAAATTGCTTAGATTGATTAATCAATTTATTTTTTTCACATACCTCAGCAATCTTTGAGAGTAATGCGCATAAATTTCTAAGAGTATTTTTAGGCTGAACCAGTCTAAAAGCTGATCTATCAATATAAATCTTTTTACCAATTTTTTTTAGTACACCAAATTCTTCTAAGCGAAGAATTTTTCTTCTAGCACTTTCTTTGGGAATAATTAAATTTTTTGATATTTCGATAATATTTATTCTGTCTAGTTCTAATGATTTATCATATAAGAAAAAAGCATCATAACTTTCTACAATTTCGTTCTGTATATAATAATCAAAATCTTTATTTATAAGATAAAGAATAATTAAATACTTATCTATGTCTTGAAATGTTTCATAAGAAGAATTAGTCCACTCAGATAATAACTTGTAGTAAAAGGGAGCTATTTCATCAAAATTTTCTTCAATAACTTTTTGAATTTTGTTTTCACTTAATTGTGATGGTTTTTTAATCATTTTGCGTAAACCCATTTTAGTCTTTTGACCCCATTTTGGACATCAAATAAAATTTTAATAACCCATTTCGGACACTTGGGAAATGACATAAAAATTTATATGTGTTTTAATAGTTTTTATATGAGTTTGAACAGCCTAAAAAGAGCATCTAATATTGAAATTTCTTCTCAATTAACAGGTGACGTATATGTTGATACCCCTCAAAAAGTAAATATTGATGCTCTTAAACTCAAAATTATCAAACAAGAAAAAAAAGAAAATTTTAAAAATAAAGCTATCGTCGTATCACTATTTTTTGGATTAGGAGTACTTGGATATTTTGTTTCTATTTAACTTTAATAATCAAATAAATAATCTAAAAATTTAGGCATTCTCAACAATTATCAGTTATTGTAATAAATAATAATTAGTAAATAATAAGGATATGAAACCATTTGCAGGATATTTAATTTTAGCTTTAGGAATTACTACAGGCATAGCTGCAAACAGTTTTGCAAAGATTTCAGATGGTTTTACAAAACTGACACCAACTATTGCTTGTTTACTTTTAATGAGTGTTACAATGTTTTCTTTGGCTAAGGCAATGTCAGTGATACCTGTAGCATTTAGTTACTCAACTTACAGCGGATTAACAGTTGCGGGTGTAGTTTTGTTTGGGATATTAAAGTATAATCAAGTTCCTAATATTTATGGATTAATTGGTATTTGCTTAATTGTAACTGGGGTAATAATGGTGAATTATCTAGGACGAGCAGGTTAACAATTTAATCTATTTCAATAAAATACGAATATCCTCCATTATATTATCCGGAATTTTAATTTCTGATTTATAATTTTTTTTATATCTTCTTAATTTGTTTTCTCCTGGATATAATATTTCTTTAAGTCCTTTTAATTTAGGAAGTTTTTTAATTCTTTTTATGTTTTCTTTTATTCTTTTTTTATAATTTGATTGAAATAAGTTAGCTTTCATCACAATAAACAAATGACCAATATTTTGTGGACCAGAAAAATCATCAAATGGATCTTTTACTTTGCCACCATGATTACCTCCTGTATAAACACCACTTAATATATCTACCATCCATGCAAGTCCTGATCCTCTAAACCCTGCTATAGGAAGCTGAACACCTTCAAGTGCTTTTTTAGCATCTGTTGTTGGATTACCAAATTTATCCAAAGCAACACCTTCAGGTATTCTAGAATTAGATCTTGATGCAACTCTAATCTTTCCTCTATTAATCATTGATACAGATGTATCCAATATAAATGGAACTTTAGAACCAGTCGGTGATCCAAAACAAATTGGGTTTGTGCCAAATAAAGATTTTATAGCTCCATGTGGGGCAATAGCAGGCGGTGCATTAGTAAATACTAAAGCTATCATGTTTTTTTTTACAGCTTGTTCAGCGTAATATCCTGACATGCCGTAATGGCCACTATTTTTAACTGCAACTAATCCTATTCCTGTTTTTTTGGCATTTTTTATGGCTTTTTTTATTGCTGTGTCTGCAGCAACAAATCCAATGCTGTCATCAGCATTTATATGAGTAATAGATTGGGAAATATTTTTTAGTTTGATTTTAGGTTTTGGATTAATCAGTTTTTTTTCTATACGATCGCAGTACATCTTTAATCTTGATAATCCATGAGTAGGCGCACCTACCAATTCTGCATTAATTATTGCTTCTGCACAAATTGCAGAATGACTTTTTGAAAGTTTATATTTTTTAAATATTTCAATTATTATTTTTTTAAGTTTATTTTTTTCCATAAATTTTTCTAAAACTAAACTAGAAATTGTATTTTTCTAATCAAAATTAATATTTTTGTAACATTTAATTTTATAATTTAATACCATCAACCAATTAAAAAAGAGAGGATATATGAAAAATATAATAAAATTAGCTTCAATAGTCCTAGTCTTTTCATTTACATTGTTTGGAATAACAAACAAAGCTTCTGCTGCAAAATTAACTATGTATTGCAGTGTTGAAATAGATGTTTGTGAAATGCTTGAACAAGCTTATGAAAAAGAAACTGGTACAAAAGTTGCTATGACAAGAGCAAGTAGTGGTGAAACTTTTGCAAAAATTAAAGCAGAGTCATCAAATCCAAAGGGAGATGTTTGGTTTGGTGGAACTGGAGATCCACACTTAACAGCTGCACAAGAAAACTTAACTGAAAAATATAAGTCAACTCACTTTAATGATTTATTACCTGCCGCACAAAACCAAGCAAAAAATGCAGATTTTAAATCTGTGGGAATTTATGTTGGTGCATTAGGATTTGGTTATAATAAAGATCTTTTAGCTAAAAAAGGTTTACCAGCTCCAAAATCATGGATGGACTTAACAAAACCTATTTACAAAGGTGAAATCCAAGTGGCAAATCCAAATTCATCTGGAACTGCCTACACAACTTTAGCAACAATTCTTCAAATTTTTGGAGAAGATAAAGGTTGGGATTATATGAAAGCACTTCATTTAAATATAAACACTTATACTAAATCAGGATCTGCTCCAATTAAAGCAACTGGTAGAGGCGAAAATTTAATAGGTATTTGTTTTCAGCACGATGGAGTTAAACAAACTAAAAAAGGTTTACCCGTTGTAACTGTGTCTCCTGAAGAGGGAACAGGTTATGAAGTTGGATCTATGAGTATTATCGCAGGTGCAAGAAATATGAAGGAAGCTAAAAAGTTTTATGACTGGGCTTTAAGTCCCGCAATTCAAACTATGGTTTTTACTTCAGGGAAATCTTTACAGGTACCAGCAAATACTAAAGCGCAAGCGGATCCAGATGCCCCAGATTTATCAACTATTAATTTGATTGATTATGACTTCGCAGTTTATGGCGATAAAAACACAAGAGCCGGACTGTTAGGTAAGTGGGATACCGACGTATCTGTAATTCCTAGATAATTTTAGGAATTAATGAGAGGACTCGTTATCGGTTGGATGCTCATAGGAGGATTGGGTTTTCTAATCTTCCCTTGGTATGTAACTGGTGACGGGTTTTTCTCAATAAACTGGATATTAGAATACTCTTTAGAAGATTATGGTTCGGTTTTACCTCAAGTATTCATAAACAACAAATACTGGCTTTTACCTATAGCAATACCTCTATTTTTTCCATTAACAACATTAAAATTAACACAAAATAATCCACTTTATTCTAAAGTTTTTTTATATTCAGGATTAATTGGTTTTTTTTATTTTTTTCTTCAAGGATTTTCAATTGGAATTAGAGGATGGAATTTTGAAATTTTTCAATCAATTTTTGGCGACGTAGAAAATCAGTTTGGAATAGGATCAGGTGCAGTTTTGACATGCTGTACATTCATTTTTTATATTACGCATGGTTTATCCTCGCGAGGATGGCTTAATGGTGATAATTTTATTGTTGGAAGTATTGGAAGCATAATTATTTTAGTTTCTACATTTGTATTCTTTCCAATATTTAGAATGTTTGCAGTTGCTTTTAAAGGAACTGAAGGCGGATATGAAATAAGTAATTTTTCAGACAAAATCTTCAATAAAGGAATTTGGGGACTAGATTGTTTTTACAGTGATTATGCATGTGGAGTGTTTTGGAATACTGTTACAATGGGAACACTTACTGCTTTTTCATCAACGGTTTTAGGATTAGCTTTTGCTCTTTTAATTGCGAGAACTAGTTTTAGGTTTAAAAAAACGATTAGAATATTATCGGTATTACCAATTATCACTCCACCATTTGTAATTGGTTTAGCAATAATAATTTTATTTGGAAGAACTGGTGTTGTAAGTACTTTTCTTGAGTGGGGATTTGATATTGAACCATCAAGATGGATTTATGGTTTACCAGGAATATGGTTTGCACAAACACTAGCCTTCACGCCTATTGCATTTTTAGTTTTAATAGGTGTTGTTGAAAGTGTAAGCCCATCAATGGAAGAAGCTTCTCAAACATTGAGAGCTTCTAAGTGGCAAGTTTTTAAAACTGTTACTTTACCGTTAATGAGGCCAGGTATAGCAAATGCATTTTTACTTGGCTTTATAGAAAGTTTGGCGGATTTCGGTAACCCTTTAGTACTAGGGGCTGAATACGATGTTTTATCCACTGAAATTTTTTTTGCAATTGTTGGAGCGCAATATGATGAAACAAAAGCAGCAATATTAGCTATGATTTTGTTATCAGTTGTCCTAGTTGTATTTTATCTACAAAATCAATGGCTAGGAAAAAAATCATATATTTCAATTTCTGGTAAAGGGGATAGTGGAGTTCATCCAGAACTTCCAAAAAAAACAAAATGGGTGATATATTCGACCGTACTTCCATGGGCATTATTAACATTCATTATATATTTGATGATTATGTTTGGAGGTTTTGTTGAAATGTGGGGAGTTGATCATAGTTTTACTTTAAGGCACTACATAGAGGCTTTTAGTATTGATTGGGTAAATGATAGAGGACTTTTATGGACTGGTACAGCCTGGAATTCATTTAATACAACATTCACGATCGCATTAATTTCAGCATTACCAACAGCTGCAATAGGAATTTTAACAGCATATTTATTAACAAGACATAAGTTCAGAGGAAAAAATGCTTTTGAATTTGGTACGATGCTAAGTTTTGCAATTCCAGGAAGTGTTATAGGTGTAAGTTATGTCTTTGCATTCAATGTGCCACCACTTGAAATTACTGGAACTGGAATTATCCTAGTGATTGCTTTTGTATTTAGAAATATGCCAGTTGGTGTAAGAGCAGGGATAGCCGCAATGAACCAACTCGACCCTCATTTAGACGAAGCTTCATCAACTCTAAATGCATCTAGCTCACAAACTTTTAGAAATGTAATTCTTCCTTTACTTAAACCTGCTATAACAGCATCATTAGTTTTTAGTTTTGTGAGAGCAATGACAGCAATTAGTGCTGTTATCTTCTTAGTAAGTGCAAATTACGACTTAGCTGTTTCGTATATATTAGGAAGATTAGAAAACAATGACTATGGTTTAGCAATAGTATATTCATCTGCATTAATAGTTGTTATGTTATTTACAATAATGTTAATGCAATTAATAATAGGTCAACGTAAATTAGGAAGACGGGATGAAAATGCAGGTATTTTACAAGGAAATTTTGGATAATGAAAAAAGCTGAAGTAAAATTTGAAAACATAACAAAAAAGTTTAATGAAACAGTTGCTGTTGATAATGTTAGTTGTACTTTTGAAGCTGGAACTTTGACAACTTTATTAGGACCCTCAGGATGTGGAAAAACTACATCCTTAAGAATAATTGCAGGACTTGAGCGAGCTACAGATGGTAAAATTTCAATAGATAATGAAGATGTAACTATTTTACCAGCAACAGATAGAGATGTATCAATGGTATTCCAATCTTATGCATTGTTTCCTCATATGAGTGTAATTGAAAATGTTTCTTATGGTCTAAAAATGATTAAGGTAAACAAAGAAGAATATACTGAAAAAGCTTTGGAAACTTTAAAACTCGTTAATTTAGAGGGATATGAAAACAGAATGCCTTCTGAATTGTCTGGAGGACAACAACAAAGAGTAGCGGTAGCAAGAGCTATTGTACTTAAACCAAAAGTATTACTATTTGATGAGCCTTTATCAAATTTAGATGCAAAACTAAGAAGACAGGTAAGAGAAGATATAAGAGAAATTCAACAAAAATTAGGTGTTACAACTATTTATGTAACTCATGATCAAGAAGAGGCATTGGCTATATCAGACAAAGTAATAGTAATGAATAATGCTGTTATTGCTCAAGAGGGAAGTCCAAAAGATCTATATAACTTACCAAAAAATAAATTTGTTGCTAATTTTATTGGTGATGCAAATGTTGTTAAAGCTGAAATAATAAATAAAAAATCTGATATTTATGAACTAAAACTAGGAGAAATGAGTATAAATATTGAAAGTGAAAGAGATTTAAATGGATCCGTTTCTGTTGCACTGAGACCTGAAAAAATAAATATTATTAAAGAAAAAAATTCAAACTCTATTTTAGCAAAAGTAAATAACGCTTCTTTTGTAGGAAGTAATTACCAATATATATTTAATTCAACTCTTGGAAAATTGTATGTGGTATCGGGAGATACGAATAACATATTTAAAGTTAATGAAGAAGTTTGTTTAACGATTGATGCTGAAGAAATAAAAATTCTTGAGGATTAAAATTTATAAAGATCCGCCTCTACCATTATGAGAATATGGGTTGTACTTAAGACTTCTAAGAAATTTTCTTAAATCTTTCACTAATATATCTGGTTGCTCTAAAGCTGCAAAATGTCCACCTCTTTTCATTTCTGAATACTGATAGATTTTAAAAATTCTTTCTATATATGATTTTGGAGGCCATTCTGACATTTCTTTTGGAAACTTGGCGATACCCGTAGGTACATTAATTTTCTTAAAATTATTTGGAAAGTTTCTTCCTCCTTCCTCTCTTCTGCCAAAGTATATCCAGCTAGCTGAATTAAAAGTATTGGTAATTAAATAAATCATTATATTGGTTAATAAAATATCTTTCGTATATACGCTTTCTATATTGTTGTTTTTAATATCTGACCATGAGTAAAATTTTTCTAAAATCCAAGCCGCCACTCCAACAGGACTATCGTTCATAGAGTACGAAAGTGATTGTGGTTTTGTTGCCTGAATTGTTCTGTACCCTTCTTGCATAATTTGATCATTGATAAATTTTTTTTCCCATTCAATTTCTGATTTATTCTGTGGTCCTTTAGGATGTCTCATTGTTAAACAATTTATGTGTATTGCCTTACAGGATTTAGAATGATCATATGCTAACCAATTACAAATCGTTGCCCCCCAATCTCCTCCTTGAGCAATATATTTTTTATATTTTAATTTTTTAGTAATTAATTCATTCATTATTTTTGCAATTTTTCTAGGACCTATTGGTTTTTTTGGTGCTCCAGAAAAACCAAAACCTGGAAGTGAAGGAACAATTACATCAAATGAATCTTCTGCGTTGCCTCCAAATTTTTCAGGATGAGCTAATTTTTCAATTACTTCTAAAAATTCAACTATACTGCCTGGCCACCCGTGTAATATTAATAAAGGAGTTGGATTTTTCCCACTTCCTTTTTCTTTAATAAAATGAATTTTAATTCCTTCAATATTGGTTGTAAAATTATTGAATTTATTGATTTTTTTTTCCTGAAGCTTCCAATTAAATTTTGATGTCCAATATTTACAAATTTTTTTAAGATAATCATGATTGGTACCATGTAGCCATCCATCCATCTTTTGAATGTTGTTCCAACTATAATTTCTTACTTTTTTATAGATGTTATTAAGCGTGCTTTTAGGCACACTTATTTTATATTTTTTGATCATTAACTAATTATGACTTATCCAGATTGTTTTTGTTTGAAGAAACGAATTTAATGCTTCAGTACCTTGATCTCTACTTAGTGAACCTGATTGCTTATAGCCTCCAAATGGAGTTTTAATATCCCCTTCTGAAAATGTGTTTACTGACACAGTTCCACAAGGCAAACTTTTAGCTAAATGAAATGCTCTGTTAATGTCTTGAGTAAAAACACTAGCATGTAATCCATATTTTGAATTACTAGCAATTTTCAAAGCCTCCTCATCATTTTTAACTGTTAAAACGCCAAGCACTGGCCCAAAAATTTCCTCTTGAGCGATGGTCATATTTTCTTTTAATCCATCAAATAGTGTTGGTTTTGCATAAAAACCTTTTTGCTTTTTACTTGAAATTCCTCCAGACAAAAGCTTTGCTCCTTCATCTATACCTTTTTGGATATATCCATCAACAGTTTGCAAATGTCCTTTTGAAATCATAGATCCCATATTTGATTTTAAATCTAATGGATCTCCTACTTTTAGCTTTTTAACTTTTTTAATAACTTTGTCTAAAAATTCATCTTTAACTTTTTTATGAACTATCTGTCTCATATTTGCTGAACAGTTTTGTCCACCATTCCAAAATGCAGAATTCATCGCATTATCAATTAAATCATCTGTAATTTTAGCATCCTCTAAAACTATAAACGGACTTTTTCCTCCCATCTCTAATGCGACAGGTTTTAGATTACTTTCACTTGAGTATTTTAAAAAATAACCACCAACTTCAGTTGAACCTGTAAATGAAACTGCATCAACATCTTTGTGTCGACCTAAAGCCTCACCAACATCACCATAACCAGGGAGAACATTTAAAACTCCATCTGGTATTCCAGCCTCTTTTCCAATTTGAGCAACTCTAATAGCTGTAAGAGGCGTATCTTCTGCAGGTTTTATTATTACTGAACAACCAGCTGCAAGGGCTGGTGCCATTTTCCATACTGCCATCATTAAAGGAAAGTTCCATGGAACAATTCCAGCAACAACTCCTATTGGTTCTTTAACAATTAAACTAGTTATTGATGGTTCTGTCGGACCAACTTTTCCAAATACTTTATCAATTAATTCTCCATACCACTGAAAATGCATTGGCGCATCATTTGCAACTTCATTAATACAGTCGGCGATAAGTTTACCTGTATCTATGCATTCTAAAACTGAATTTTCATCACCATGTTTTCTAAGTAATTCAGCAAATTTTAATAAAACCTCTTTTCTATGTTCGGGTGAACTCTTAGACCAAACTCCGCTATTGAAAGCTTTTCTTGAAACTTTTACCGCCAAATCAACATCTTTATGATTACATTTTGCAACTGCACAAAGCTTTTGGCCAGTTGCTGGGTTGATTGTTTCAAATTTCTTACCGTCAATAGCATTCACATATTTACCATTAATGAATGCTCTTCCTTCAAATTTTAGTTTATTTGATATTGCTTTATATTTGTTTCCTGAGCTCATAAATTTCTTTCTATAAATTTTGTTTTATTTAATTTCTAAACTTTAAATCTAAGGCACCTTTAGACTAAAATAAATAGATTAACTAATAATTATTAATACAACTTTTGATTGCAAACCCATTTTGAAAAATAAAATTTCCTTTTTTGTTTTACTTCTTACTCAAATTGAATTTAAATATTAATAATTCAATTAATTAAAAGGAAATTTTATGTTTATTAAAAAAATTTGTAAGTCACTGCTTACAGTAATTGCAGTTACTTTCTTTGCTCAAGCCGTGTATGCAGAAGTAACTCTGAAGCTTGGGACAACTGGTAGATTAGGTATGCCAATTGGAGATGCTATAGATCAAGCTCTTATACCAGCTATGGAAAAAGCATCTGGTGG
Source organism: uncultured Pelagibacteraceae bacterium (assembly GCA_902609675.1). GTDB lineage: Bacteria > Pseudomonadota > Alphaproteobacteria > Pelagibacterales > Pelagibacteraceae > Pelagibacter. The sequence continues at coordinate 34,180 of CACLST010000001.1, forward strand.
TAAAATGAAAATCGAGCCACACTATCAAAGAAGTTTATGTGCAGAGCAAAAATGTGGTGAACAAGCCAACCAAGGACTTATAGCTCTATGGACTAGTTCTACTGCAAACTATGGTAACTTTGGACCAGAGTTAGCAATTTTTGATTTGCCTTTCATATTCAAATCACTTGAAGATGCAAAAAGAATATCAGATGAATGGTTAGCTGAAAGACAGTGTAAACTCGCACTTGAAAATGCTGGTCATATTTGCCTTTCTGTATATTCAAGTGGTGGATTTAGACAACTTGGAAATGCAACTAAACCAGTTCATGAACCTGATGATATGAAGGGACTGAAATGGCGTACTACAAAAAGTCCAGTTGAGTTCATGCTAGTTAAAAATTGGGGTGCAACTCCAACACCTTATGACTGGAGCCAGTTATATCAAGGTCTACAGTCGGGTGTAGTTGAGGGCCAGTATGTAGCATCACCTTGGCAGCATGTAGCAAAACTTCACGAAGTTGCTAAGTATTTCACAGAAATCGGAGGAATGTGGTCAGGAAACATTCTAGCGATGGACGCAAAACAATATAATGCATTGTCTGACCAACAGAGAAAATGGTTGCACCAGGCAGCTGATGCTTATGGAGAAAAAGTAAACGAGTTAGATAATGCTTGGATTAAGAATGGTGAAGATGCAATTAAAGCATCTGCTAAAGAATGGTATGTGCCAACAGAAGCGGAAATGACTAAGTGGAGAGCGGGCGCAATTGGTGCTTGGTTAGACGCTAAAGGTACTTTTGAACCAGAAGTAGCCAAAAGAGTTCTTATGGAACAAGGCATGGATGGATTTGTAGCTCAGTTAGAGGCAGCTGGGGCTCTGTAAATCGTTCAAAAAAATAGTGTAAAGATCATTTAGCTCATTTATTAGAGTTAGATGATCTTTACGTAAAATAAATCATAACTGATAAATATTTATGGAAAGTATTATTTTACTTGTAGTATTGCTTATTCTAATTTTATTAGGAGCTCCTATTGGTTTTATATTAATACTGATACCATTTGTTTATATTTTGCTAACAGATGCTGTTCCTCTTGTTTTAATACCTAGTCAAATGTTTACCGCCATTGACTCAGTTCCATTAACTGCGATTGCATTCTTTATGTTGACGGGTGAATTAATGACAAGTGCTACGATTACAGACCGTTTAGTTGCTTTGAGTAGGGCGTTAATTGGACGAATAAAAGGAGGTTTAGCTCAAGTAAATGTACTTGTTAGCATGTTTTTTGCTGGTATGAATGGCTCTGTAGTAGCAGATACAGCTACAGTCGGAGCATTAGTTTTGCCAGCAATGAAGAAAGCAGGTTATCCTGCTGCATTTTCAGCTGCGGTTACAGGAGTAAGTTCCACAATAGGAGGGATCATTCCACCTAGTATCATGATGATTGTCCTTGCTAACGCAACTGAGATTTCTATTGCATCTTTATTTGCAGCAGGGATTATTCCAGGAATCTTGATTGGAGTTGTGATAATGGTAATCAATCATTACTTTGCAGTTAAATATAACTTCGAGCGTAGTGATGAACCATTCTCGGTACGTCGAGCTGGTAAAGAATTATATCGATCTTCATTCGCTCTTTTAATACCTTTGGTTTTAGTAGGTTCAGTAATGGGAGGTGTAGCATCGGTTGTTGAGGCTGGAGCTATCACTGCTTTGGTTGCTTTATTTACAGGTGTCTTTGTTTATCGAACTATAAAATGGAAAGATTGTACCGGTGCTTTTCGTCGGGCATTCCGAAATTCAGCAATGGTGTTTATTATAATAGCTGCGTCAGGACCTTTCAGTTGGTTACTTACTTCTCTTGGTGCAATTGGTGATCTCGAAACCTGGCTTTTGGGGTTAGCAGATTCCCCTATATTATTTGTTTTGGCTTTAATATTATTCATTTTTCTTCTTGGAACGGTAATGGACTCTGCAGTTAACATTATTATTGTTGGCCCAGTACTAGTAAATGTTATGTCTCAAGCTGGCTTTCCAGAGGTGCAAGCAGCTATGGTTGTAATAGTTGGTTTCTTAATAGGATCAGTAACTCCACCAGTTGGTGTTGCCTATTTTACCTCTGCAACAATTGCACAGGTCCGTCTTGAAAAGGTTGCTATTGCGTTAATTCCTTATCTGATTGGATTATTTTTACTTTTATTTTTTATTCTTGTTGTACCAGAATTAACAATGTTTCTTCCAAACTTATTGAGTAATTAATTATATGTTGAAATTCTTAAACGATATTGACCGTTTTATCCATCGTATGTTGGAAGCCATGTGCTCACTCTTGTTAGCTGCTATGGTTGGTTTCACTCTTTACAATGTTACAATGAGATATGTTTTTAATAACCCTCCTGTTTGGGGTGATTTGCTAACAGTATTAAGTAATATTTGGTTAATGTTTATAGCACTTTCTCTGACAGCCAGAGATAATGAACATGTAGCTTTAAATTTAATTTATGAAAAATTACCAGAAAGAGTTTCTTTATACATACGCCAGTTCTGGAAAATAATGATTATGATAATTGGTGTAGTCCTAATTATTTATGGAATTGAACTTGTAGAGGGTATGAGAGGGAAGTATTGGGAAATGTGGTATTTTGAAATTAGTATGCAAGGTATTGAGTTCAAAGAGAATTATATGCCAAAAAAATATGCAGTTGCAATTTTACCATTAGCTGGATTTTTGACAACCATAGGTGCTGCAATTGGTTTTTTCAAAAAGGTTTAGTTCTTAATAGTTTATTTTTAACCTTTGCCTCTCCAAGGAATAGTTCTATCAATTATTTTTCTTAAAGTTATATCAAATAATAATCCTAACATTCCCATAATGAAAATTGTTATCCAAATTACCTCATATTGAAAATATTTTTTCGCAACATTTTCAACAAACCCAATACCTGTTGTTCCAGCTAAAAATTCAGCAGCAACCAAAGTTCCCCAACACATTCCAACAGCGACTCTAATTCCAGTCAATATTTCAGGTAAAGAATTTGGAAATATAACATGTCTTAGTATTTGTCTTTTAGAAGCACCTAAAGAATGGGCAGCGTGAATTTTAGATAATTGTGTTCCTGATGCCCCAGCTCTTGCTGAAATAATCATAATTGATAGTGAAACCATGAATAACAAAAATACTTTTCCAGTATTATCAATTCCAAGCACTGAAATTATAAGAGGAGCCCAAGCAAGTGGAGGTACTGGTCTATATAATTCAATCAAAGGATCAAAAAATCCTTTAGCAAATCTGTTTAGTCCCATAAATAAACCTAATGGAACCCCTATAATTATTCCAAAAACTAATCCTAAAAATACTCTTAAGAACGAATCCCATATATGACCATAAGGGACAGGTATCTTGAATAATTTAAAATCACCCGTGACAACTTTTAATACTTTACCTTTAAAGTTTTCTTTAACTATTCCCTCGCTTGTATGAACAGGGTATTCGCCTGGTAAAATATCAGCAATCCAATCTGGTAAAATAAATCCAACTATTGAACTAACATCAATCATTTCTATCCATAAAAGAGGTATATTTTTATATCCAACACTTGGATTAGACATTAGGATGAATTTATTTACTGTGTCTGAAGGTTTAGGTAACCATCTCCCAGAACCTTGTTCCGAGCAACTCGGTCCACTAGCAACAATTGTTCCAGCTGGAAATAAAACAATATCAATTAATCTAAGACCAGCTTGTTCTTTTTCCTGAAGATCATCAAATTCAATAATCGCCTTTTGCATTTCATTTAGTGCATTTGGCGGATAAATGCTTGCAAATTCAATTCTTCTTGCAATTTTGACTATATTTTTAGCATAATCAGAGGCAATTTCCTCATTATCATCTAAACTTTTTCTATATGTTTTAACTTCATCTTTCAGTTTTTTAATTGAACTTTTGAACTGTGGATTATGATTTCTTAATTTAAAAAATTTATCATTAATTTTTTTTAGTTCCTCTGCTGCAGCTTGAAATTTTAAACCTTTTGAAGTTTCTGCAACAAATGGAACTTCAATAGTGTTTTCTATAGTACCAGTTCCTGATCTAACTGTGGTTATGCCCCAGTTACCTTGTTCAGATATTGCTTTTAACCGTTCACTTTTTTCAACTTCTGTTTCAAATGGATAATCTTCTTTTTTAAAATTTGAACTTAATTGTTTAATCTCATTTGTCATTTCACTTATTTTAATTTTAGTATCCATTTCAATTAAACCCTCATTAGTTAATAAAGGAATTAATTTTTTTGTTTTATTTATATATCCAACTAAAATTGTTTTTTGTTCATTATTAAGATCTTTAGAATTTTGTATTTCAGCTGTTATTTTTTGAAGATTTTTATTTTCAATCTTTATGATCGATGTACTTTTAAACTCTCTTTCCTCTATCGGGAATTGATATTTTAATCCTAAAAGTGATTCATTTATTTTAGCAACTTGACATAATTCATTTGCTGATTTTGGATAAAAACCTTTTGCTATATCCCAAGAGTAATAAAGCCATACTAGTAGTATTGCAGCACTTCCAACAATAACCCAATGAGTTCCACCTTTAGCTCTTTCAGGATTTCCAAATACAGCATCAACTTTCTCAGTTTGTATTAATCTTCTGCCGTACATAATGCATCCAATTATGGATACAAATATAAGTATGGTTATTATTTGAGTTAACATTTAGTTTTCTTTTCCCATAATTTCCTCTTCCATATTCCAAATCATGGATAAAATTTCTTCACGCTTAGATGAAAATTCTTTATTTTTTTTAATTTCTCTTAAATCTTCCTTTAAACCCATTTCTGCAAAAGGTAGATTGTATTCTTTATGTATCCTTCCTGGTCTTGGCGCCATTACATATAGTCTTTCACCAAGTAATAACGCTTCCTCAACAGAGTGAGTAATTAAGATGATAGTTTTTCCTGTCTCTTTCCAAATTTTAAGAACCAAAGATTGCATCTTTTCTCTAGTTAACGCATCTAACGCACCTAATGGCTCATCCATTAATATTAAATCAGGATCATTTATTAGACATCTGGCAAGAGCCACTCTTTGCTGCATTCCACCTGATAGTTGATAGGTAGGAGTATTACCAAATCCTTTTAAGCCAACAATTTCTAGCCATTCATCCACTCTTTTAGCAGTTTTTATTGGATCTTCTTTTTTCATCCTAAGTCCAAAATCAACATTTTCAGCAACTGTTAACCACTCAAATAAAGCTCCTTGTTGGAAAACCATTCCTCTTTCAACTCCTGGACCATTAATTTCATTGCCAGCCAAAACAATAGAGCCTGAAGTAGGTCTCAAAAACCCTGCAGCAATATTTAAAAGAGTAGTTTTTCCACATCCTGAAGGACCAAGAACAGTGAGAAGTTCTCCTTTTTTTAAAGTAAAATTTACATCCTTTAATGCGTGAACAGTTTCTCCTTTGGGAGTTTTAAAAATCATATTTAAATCTTTGGAAACTAAGTCACTCATAGAAACTTTATATAAAACTTATATTAAAAAAAATAGGCGCTAAATAATTAGCGCCTATTAAATTTGTTTTACTCTTTAATATTATAAAGGTAAAAAACTAGTATCAACGGCACCGCCTGGAGTTCCCATACCTTTTAGGAATCCATCAAGATTACCGCTCTCCATTGACTGTTTAGTCTCTTCTGGAGTAAGAAATTTAAATCCACTTAAAGTTTCTTTCATGTCAGCAACTTTCATTTCTGAAGCTTTAGACATTGAATTCATATCGCTTTTACCAGCTCTATATCTGTCATTTGCTTCATGAGTTACTTCTATAAAAGTTCTAAGCATACCTGGATTTTCTTTCATGAATTTGTCAGTTACTGATGTAATATCTATTCCTAAGATACCAGCATCTCTTGCTTCTTGAACTGTTAAAAGTCTTGAACCAACTGCAACTGCAGCTTTGATAGAATTTCCACCAAATAAACATGCCATCACAACATCACCACTTACTAATGCAGCAGCACCCTCTTCAGGATCCATTTGAATTATATCCATTTTACTTCTGTCAGCTCCAACAACTTTCATACTTTCGTCAAAGACGTACTCAGCCATAGTTCCAAGTGGAACTGCAACTTTTTTACCTTCTAATTCAGAACCGTTTGCTTTTGTAATTCCAGAAGCGTTAGATGTAACACAAGTTGTTCCACCCATTCCATATTCCATTGCAATATCAACTAATTTGATAGGTGCATTTGATTTTACAGCATTAATAAAAGGTACTAAACCTTGAGAATAAGAAATATCAATATCCCCAGCTAGCATTGCATCAGTCATAGCTCCACCGTTAGTGAAGTTAGTCCATTTTACTGGAACTCCTAGTGCTTTAGCAAAATTCTTTTTTTGCATGTCCTCTAAATTTGGACTTGGCCATTCTAGAAAGTAAGCAACTCTTACTTCATTTGCAGCAGCATTTGCAGCTGAAATTGACAAGTTAAGAGCGAATAAACTTCCTAAAATAAAGCTAATTAGTTTCTTCATTTTATCTCCTTAATTAAATTTAATTACCCTTATTTAAGTTCAATTTTGATTATAAGTAAATGTATTTTGTAAGCACATTAATCATAGGTGATTTGAATATGTCTAAAATGGGTTCAACTTTTGGTTGTATTTAATATTACGTAATGACATACTAATAATGCACAGAAATTATTTTCTATTTTTTTATTTTAGTCTATGAGAGAGTGATAATAACAATTTAAAAAATTTTATGAGTTCAGAAAAGCCACAAATACCTAATTCTTTAAATGAGCATTGGATGCCATTCTCTTCAAATAGAGATTTTAAAGCAAACCCAAGATTAATAGTTGAAGCAAAAGGTGTTTATTTAAAAAATCACCATGGAAAAACACAAATTGATGCAAGTTCAGGATTATTTTGTAATCCATTAGGTCACGGTAGAGAAGAAATTATTGAGGCGATAACTAAACAATTAAGAACAGTCGACTATGCACAACCATTCCAACAAGGATTTGGTGGCTCGTTTGAATTAGCAACACGAATTTCAAAACACACACCAGGAAACTTAAATAGAATTTTTTATACTATTTGTGGATCAACTGCTGTTGAGACAGCAATAAAAATTTCAGTTGCTTATCACAAAGCTAGAGGAGAAGGACAGAGATTTAGATTTGTTGGTAGAGAAAGAGCTTACCACGGTATGAATATTGGAGCAACATCAGTTGGTGGAATGATCAACAACGTTAAAACATTTGCGAGCGTTTTAATGCCGGGTGTTGTTCATATGAGACATACTCATTTACCAGAACATAAATTTGTTTCAGGACAACCAGAAACTGGTGCAGAAATTGCAGATGATCTAGAGAGAATTTGTACAAACTTTGGATCAGAAAATATTGCTGCATGCATAGTTGAGCCGATTGCAGGATCAACAGGAACGCTTGTTCCACCAAAAGGATATTTACAAAGATTAAGAGAAATTTGTGACAAACATGGAATACTTTTAATTTTTGATGAAGTAATTACTGGATGGGGAAGAACAGGTTCTCCGTTTGCATCACAAGAATATGGTGTCACTCCAGATATTATTACAATGGCAAAAGCAACAACAAACGGAATAAGTCCTTTAGGCGCTGTTGCTTGTAAAGAAGAAATTTATGATGCAGTAATGGATGCATCACCTCATGGGTCAGTTGAATTATTTCATGGCTATACATATTCAGGAATTCCAGTTTCAGTAGCAGCTGGATTAGCAGTACAAGATATATTTGAAAAAGAAGATATATTTAATAGAGCTAAAAATTTAGCTCCATACTTCCAAGAAGGATTGATGTCATTAAAGGATATTGATGTTGTAGACAACATTAGAGGATATGGAATGATGGGTGGAATAGATATTAAAATGGATAAAAAACCTGGAGCAGCAGGATTTACATGTTTTAAACATTGTTATGATGCAGGTGTTAATTTCAAGGCAACAGGTGATTGTTTAATTATTGCTCCAATGTTTATTTGCGAGAAAAAACATATAGATGAAATAATTGATAAATTAAGAACTGGAATTACGAATTATTCAAAAAGTAAAAAAAATTAATTCACTTATATGAAAATAGGTGTCCCTAAAGAGATAAAACCTCAAGAAAATAGAATTGGATTAACGCCTGATAGTGTAAAAACACTTACCTCAAATGGTCATGAAGTTTTAGTTGAAAATGACGGTGGTTTTGAAGCAGGCTTTGATAACAATCAATATAAATCTGCAGGAGCTAAAATAATTGATAAGGCAGAAGATATTTTTAATGATGCTGAGATAATTGTAAAAGTTAAAGAACCTCTTTCAAATGAAGTAAAAATGTTAAGAGAAAATCAAATTGTTTTTACTTATCTACATTTAGCTGCTGCCAAAGAATTAACAAAAGGTTTAGTAGACTCCAAAGCTGTTTGCATCGCTTATGAAACCGTAACTGATAACGACGGTAGATTACCATTATTAGCACCTATGAGTGCTGTTGCTGGAAGAATGTCAGTTCAAGCAGGTGCACATTGTTTAGAAAAAAATCAAAAAGGCAGAGGTATTTTGTTAGGAGGCGCACCAGGTGGAGAGCCTGCAGAAGTGGTAATTCTTGGTGGAGGAGTTGTTGGAGAAAATGCTGCAATTATTGCAACTGGAATGAGAGCAAAAGTTCACGTTGTAGATAAGTCAGAAGCAAGACTAAAACAACTATCAGAAATGTTTGGTGATAAAATTATTCCCCAGCTAAGTGATAAAACTGATTTAGAAAAATTAATTTCAGATTGTGATTTATTAGTTGGAGGAGTTTTAATTCCAGGAGCAGAAGCACCAAAATTAATTACTAAAAATATGATTAAGAATATGAAACGAGGATCAGTAATAGTTGATGTTGCAATTGATCAAGGTGGATGTGTAGAGACCAGTAAACCCACAACTCATGCTGAACCAACTTATATAGTTGATGATATTGTTCATTATTGTGTAGCAAATATGCCAGGTGGTGTCCCTAGAACATCAACCATCGCATTAAATAATGCTACGCTTCCTTTTTTAAACAGATTAGCTAGTGATGGTTATTACAAAGCTTTAAAAGATGATCCAAATTTCTTAGCTGGCTTAAATGTCCATAAGGGTGAAGTAACATACAAAGCAGTTGCAGATGTTTTCGGATATAATTATTTAAGTGCTGGTGAGGCTTTAAATTAATTAATCAAACTAGTTATCTTTTTTTCAATATTTTTGCTTATAATTTGAACACCTTTAGGATTTGGATGCATCCCGTCCTCAAGATTTAGCTCTGGCTTCAAGGCAACACCTTCTAGAAGAAAAGGTAAAAAAGTTAAGCTATATTTATCAGAAAGGTTAGAATAAATTATATTAAATTTATCTCTGTATTCTTTACCATGACTTTCAGGGGCAATCATACCTGCTAATATAATTTTAATATTTTTATCAATTATAATTTTAATTATTTTCTCTAAATTTTCTTTTGTCTCTTTTGGCTTAATACCTCTTAACATATCATTTGCGCCTAAACCCAAAACCAAAATATCAATATTCTTTTCAGATAGAGTCCAATTTATTCTATTTAAACCTCCCGCAGTTGTATCACCTGAGACACTTGCATTTATAATTTTGACATTTAATCCGTTATTATTTAAATTTTTTTGAAGCACTGTAGACAAATGGTCTTCTTTATTAAGTCCGTATCCAGCCATCAAACTATCTCCGAATAAAACAACTTTATTCTCAGCATTTACCCCAAATGCAACTAGACATAATATAATTATTTTAATAATACATTTTTTAAACATGACTAAACTTCTTAAACTAAAAGATGTGAACTTAAACTATAATACTGATAACAATCTTATAAATGTTTTACAAGATGTAAGCTTTGAAGTTGATTATAAGGAAACAATATCTGTAGTAGGAGAAAGTGGGTCAGGAAAGACAAGCTTAGTAATGCTGATAGGTGGTTTGGAAAAAGTATCTTCAGGAAAAATTGAATTTAAAGACTTTGAGATTTCAAGTTTAAAAGAAGATGAAATTTCAGAGATAAGACGAAAAGATATTGGCATTGTTTTTCAATCATTTTATTTAATACCCAATTATACAGCTATAGAAAATGTGAGTTTAGCATTAGAAATTAATAAAATTAAAGATCCAACTAATAAAGCAAAAGAAATTCTAGATAAATTTGGCCTTGGAAAGAGGTTTAATAATTTACCCAGTCAATTATCTGGAGGAGAACAGCAGAGAGTAGCAATTGCACGTTCAATTGTTATGAAGCCTGAATTGATTTTAGCGGATGAGCCTACAGGAAATTTAGACAGTGAAAATTCTGAGTTAATCTCAAATATCCTTTTTGATTATGTGAAAGAGGAAAATGCAAGTTTAATTATGGTCACGCATGATAATAAATTAGCAAATCTCTCTAAGAGAATTATTAAAATAAAGGATGGTAAAATTGAATAAAAATCAAAATTTTGGTCTTTATTTTAAATATGCTCTTAGAGACTTAACAAGAAGTTATAATAAGATCTCAAGTATAATTATTACTCTTTTTATAAGTCTCTTTATTTTAAGTTCTATAATGACAATTGAAGATAGTCTAGAAAATGAACTTAATGAAAATGCAAAATTATTATTAGGGGGTGATATAGAAATTGACTACAACAACAAAGAAGGTGATCAAACTAAAATAGATAAAATTACTAAATTTGCTACAGTCTCTCAAATGGTTGAATTTAGTACAATGATTTCAACTGTTAAAAAAAAAATCAATAAAACTTCATTTACTAGAGTAAAATCAGTTGATCAATTTTATCCATTGTATGGAAAAGCACTTTATGAACCCAATGATGCTTTAGAAAAATTAAATCAGATAGAAAGTTCAATATTAGTAAATGAAAATATTTTTAAAAATTTAAACTTAAAAATAAATGACATTGTAAAAGTTCAAGACAAAGAGTTTAAAGTTATTGGTATAGTTAAAGTTTTACCAGATATAGGCGGTGCATTTGTTTTTGGAGATTTTGCCTTAACAGGAAAAAAAACTTTAGATAAGCTAGATTTAAATACCCTCGGTAGTTTTTTAAATTATGAATATAAAGTTAAATTTAACAAATCTGTTAACAGTAAAGAGGGCATTAAAAGAGTAGAGAGCTTATTTAAAGATCAAAATAGAGTTAGATTAAGATACCCCGAAAACTCAGCAGGAGGCATTAGACGGATTGTTGATAATTTTTCACAATTTTTATCACTTGTATCAATAAGTGCTATGTTAATTGCTGGTATTGGTATAGCGAATACTCTTTTATCATTTATAAATCAAAAAAATTCATCAATTGCTGTTCAAAAAGCAATAGGTGTATTTTCTGGAAACATAAAGACAATCTATTATTTGCAATTAGCTATTTTATTAGTTTTAATCACCGTATTTTCATATGGGTTAAGTTTTTTTTTAATTCCAATAGTCGATAAATATATTTCAGATGGCTTGGGTTTAAATATAGAAGCTAGTTTTTCTATTATAAATTTAATTATAGTTTTTTTAGTTGGAATGTTGGTAATGATAATTTTTTCAATACCAACTGTTAATTCTATAGATCAAGTTAAAGCATCAAATTTATTTAGAAATGTATTTCAAAGTCTGCAATTTAATTATTCAGTAAAATCAGTAATAATTAGTATAGTATTATTGCTAATATTAATTAGTCTTTTTGCAATTAGGTCTTCAATACCATTTTATAGTGTTGCATATTTCGTATCATTTTTTATTTGTTTATTAATTTTTTATTATCTTTCTGTAACAATTATTCATTTATTAAAAAAATACAAAAATTCTAAGATTTCAGTAAAAATAGCAGTCAAAAATATAACTCAATCAAAAAGTATCACGCCCATTACAATAATGTCTTTAGGTCTTGGAATGACACTTTTGTTAACGCTGGCATTTGTAGGCTCAAATTTTAAAAGAGAAATTTCTAAATCTATTCCAGAAATTGCACCAGATTATTTTTTCTTAGGAATTCAAAATGATCAAAGAGAAAAATTCGAAAAAATAATATTTAATTCTGATAATAAGTCAAAATTAGAGGTAGTTCCTATGGTTTCAGCAGGTCTTGTAAAAATTAATGGGATAGATCCTAATACTTACATCAAAAGTACAAATGACAGTTATTGGGTTATAATGAATGATAGAAGAATATCATGGTCAGATGAGATACCAAAAGATAATCCTTTAACACAAGGTAACTGGTGGGATTTATCAAGCCCAGACAAATTACAAATTTCTTTGGATAGCAAAGTGGCACAAGATTTTGGAGTAAAAATTGGAGATATATTCACTCTCAACATTTATGGGAGAGAAATAGATGGTGAGGTAGTGAATTTTAGGCTAGTTGATTATAGAGATCTTAGCATTAATTTTGCAATGTTACTAAACCCTCAATTTGCAAATAAAATTCCACATGAGTACCTTTCGACAGTGAAGTTTAATAATATCGATAAATTCGATGATATTAATTTTCTAGATGAATTCCCCAGCGTTTCTATTGTAAAAATCTCTGATTACTTAAAAAAAGTTACCGATGTTCTTAATAAAGTATTTATGGCGGTAATTATAATTTCAACTGTTACAGTGATAATAGGGCTGGTTGTAATATCGAGTGCAATTATAGTGCAAGGAAAAATAAAAACTTTCCAAAATTTAGTTTTTAAGATTTTGGGATTTTCAAAAAAAGAAATAATTTACTCATCTTTAATTGAATTTATAATTACATTTTTTTCTATAATTCTTTTTTCTACAATTTTTTCTATAATTTCATCAAAATTTATTATTGAAAATATTTTTCAACTTAAATGGCTATTTGAATTTGATATATTCTTAAATGTAACAATTACAGTTGGATTGGTAACAATGATATTGATAGTTTTTACAAACCTTAAGTATCTAAGTCCAAAAGTTTATCCACTTGTCAGAAATGAATAAGATTTAATATTTTGTATATTTTAGTTTTTAAATAGAAGCTTTTAAAGCTTCATAAATTAAATCCTCTGTAGTTTCACCAATGCTTCTATAAACTTCTGTATTACCCTTGAAAATTAATAGAGTAGTTTGATAAAGCACCTCAAACGAATTTGCTATATCTCTGTTTGTTACATCAAATGCAAAATATTCGATGTTATCGAATTTAATATCTAATAATCCACCCTCATTTTTTGCTTTTTGCAAAACTTTCATTTGATTTGCACAAGATCCACAATATTCGATCCAAGAACTGATAATTATAATTTTGCCCTCAGATTGCGCTTTATTAAACAAATCTTTATCAAATGTTGTTTTCTTTTCCATTGAATTTGCAGCAAATGCAAAAAAACAGAAAATAAAAATAAAAAATTTTTTCATTGATATAGAAATTACACATTTAGACGACTAAAAAAAATAATTTATAATGACACATGTGTTTTCAATTAAGGCTGAAATTCAACAAAAATTTCTTCTCTAGGCTTCAATCTATGAAGCCTAGTATTATAATTAACTTATAATAAGAGAGAGAGTTTAATTACTACAGCATCAGTCATATTTTAGGAGCGCTAATAGTGAATAATAGCTATGTATAATTCATATAGTTGCTTAACATCTCTCTTTACTTATTTGTCATTTAATATAAAAATTATTTATGGGGTGCCGAATGGCTGAGAAATACCCAACGAACCTGTCCGGTAATTCAGAAAGGGAAAAATGGATCAAATAAATATCTTAAATCAATCATCAGCAATTTTATTAACTTTAATTATTAGTATCATTTTTGTAATAGTTGGCCTTGTATATTCAAAAAAATATCAAGGGTTAAATAATTATTTAGTTGCAAGTAGGTCTGTAGGGACTTTTTCACTAACAACTAGTTTAGTAGCATCTGCTTTAGGAGCTTGGATTTTATTTGGACCTGCATCAGCAGCAACCTGGGGAGGAGTAGGGGCTGTTATTGGGTATTCTTTAGGGACAGCGTTTCCTCTTTTTGCATTAATTTATTTAGGAAAAAAATTTAGAGATAAATACCCAACGGGAAAATCATTAATTGAGGTGATTAGATCTAGATTTGGCTCACAATTATTTAAGTTAATTTTGTTTTTATCAATTTTTTATATGACTATTTTTTTAATAGCAGAAGTTACCGCCGTTTCAATTTTAATTAATTACATATCAGGGACTGATCTATGGATCACGGCATCTATTGTAATTGTCAGCTCACTTGTCTACACTTTGTATGGTGGTCTTAGAGCTTCTATATTTACAGATAATATTCAATTTGTAGTTTTTAGTTTGCTTTTAATAATTGCATTTTCTTATTTAATTTCTTTTAATTCTAATGACTTTAGTTTTGAGTTTGTAAAGCAGAACAAACCTTATTTGTTAAGCGCAGGTTATTTGCCTAACTTTACTGCAGGACTAACTTTTTTTATAGCTGTTGCAGCAACTAATCTTTTTCATCAAGGTAACTGGCAAAGAATTTATGCTGCTAAAAATAACAAAATTTTAAAAAATAGCTTAATAATTTCTTTTATAATTATTATACCAATAGTATTCATGATGGGCTTTTCAGGATTAGTTGCAACTTCCCAAAATACAAACGTAGTTCCTGACCTTGCATTCTTTTCTTTATTGTTAAAAGACCAAGCCATCTTTTTATCAATAATAATAACTATTTTAGCAATTTCACTGACAGTGAGCAGTATAGATACACTGGTAAATGCTATCTCTAGTTTGATTATTGTTGATGGAAATAAAGTTATAAAATTTAAAGGTAATTATTTAAAATTATCTAAACAAATTATAATATTTTTATCCTTGATTTCATTTTTTGTTGCCTCAAAAGGATTAAGTATTTTATATCTATTTTTATTAGCTGATTTATTTTGTTGTGCAGCAGTATTAAGTGTATTTTATGGTTTTTATTCAAAATCATTTAATGAAAAAAATGCATATGTTTCAATTATAGTTGGTTTAATTGGTGGAATTCTATTATTTCCTAGTCCCGATTTCTCAAAATCAATACTTGTAGGAATAATATTACCTGCTGATTTTTTTCCAATATTTATCTCACAATCTTTGTTGTTTTGCTCATTTATTGTTGCAACACTCTTACCCATGGTTACGTGGAAATTGAGGTAATTTAATTTTTTTTAAATTTTTTAAAGGAGAAATTTCTTGGTCTTTTTCTATTCTTGAATTTTTTCTTAAATTTAAATTTTTTTCTACTATTAGGATTATCACCTTGTTCTTTTAAGTTATCAGTATGAAATTTTTTAAATTTTTTATTTTTAAACTTAAATTTCTTTTTTTTATCAAATTCACCATCACTGTTGTTTGGCTTATCTGAATTAGACTTTTTAAATTTATTACTGTTAAACTTAAATTTTCTTTTGTTATCCCGCTTATCGTTTCTATTTCTGCTATCTTTAAATGATTTACCTCTTTTTTTAAATTTTTTATTTTTTTTGTTAGATTTTCTATTAAAACTTTCTTCTAATTTAAAATTTGGATTTATTAATTTCTGAATTTCTCTCCACATACTACGATCATTATTTGTTAAGAAGGTAATTGCCGATCCTTCTTTACCTGCTCTACCTGTTCTACCAACTCTATGAATATAATCCTCAGGTACTTGTGGCAGATCATAATTTATTACGTGTTGAATTAATGGAATATCTAATCCTCTTGCAGCAACATCAGTTGCAACTAAAATTCTACTTTTGCCAGATCTAAAACCTCTAATAACCCTATCTCGTTTACTTTGTCTTAGATTTCCATGAATTGCTTCTGCTGAATGAGCATCATATTTTAATCTTTTTACAATTTTATCTGCACCATATTTTGTTTTAACAAAAACTAATATTGAACCTTGTCTCTCAACTAATTGATTTATTAATTCATGATATTTTTTATCTGGAGTTATTTGAAAAGTTTCTTGTTTAATTTTTTCTATTGGAGTTGAAACTGATCCAACTGAAATTCTTTCTGGTTTTCTCAAATATTTTTCAGAAATTTTTAATATATTATTCGGCAAAGTGGCTGAAAATAATAATGTTTGATGATCCTTTGGGATGAATTTTAAAATTATTTCAATTTGAGGTGTAAACCCCATATCAAGCATTCTATCAGTTTCATCTAAAACTAAGTAATTAACTCTTGTTAAATTTAAGCTTTTTCTTTTTAGGTGATCGTTAATTCTGCCTGGTGTACCAACAATTATTCGAGCTCTTTTATTCAGCTGTCTTAGTTGTTTTTGCATACTTTCTCCACCAATTAAAAGAGCATTACCAATTCTTATATCTCCTAAAGTGAGTTTGGTTATCGTACCCATTACCTGACTAGCTAATTCTCTCGTTGGGCATATGATTAATGCCATTGCATTTTTGTTAATGATCAATTTATTTATAAGTGGAATTGTAAAAGCTAAAGTTTTGCCCGTACCAGTTTGTGCGGTTCCAAGAACATCTTTTCCCTCAAGTGCAATGGGTATTGCTTGAGATTGAATTGGTGTGGGTGTGATAAAATTTGAATACTTAATTGAATTTTTTAGTTTGTTTTCTATGTCTAATTCATTAAAGTTTTTCATGCTTGATTCTTTTAAAGATATACAGAAAATGCATATATGTTCTAATGCCAATTACAATAAATCATTTATTTAAGTCTTTAGAATGCTTATAATTGACATAATCTGGACACTTTGAAACTTGTAAGAAACCAATATAGTTAATATAAATAGCTCATATGCTCTCTTTTATACTACCATTTATAGTGCTGATTTTAGTAGTTGTTTTCATACACGAATATGGCCATTATTATTTTGCAAAGAGATATGGAGTTGGTGTAACAGACTTTTCAATAGGTTTTGGAAAAGAGTTGATTGGTTGGAATGATAAATCGGGAACTAGATGGAAAATTTGTTGGATACCTCTTGGAGGCTATGTAAAATTTTTTGGTGACAGAAATGTATTTTCTCAAGCTGATCAAGAAGAATTGTTAAAAAAATATAACAAAGAGGACCAAGAAAAACTCTTTGTAACAAAACCTTTGTATCAAAGGTCCCTAATCGTAGCGGGTGGGCCAATAGCAAATTTCGTTTTAGCAATATTTATTTTTTTATTCATATATATGTTTGCTGGAAAAGATTTTACGCCAGCAGTTATCGACGAAGTTCAAAAAGATAGTCCAGCAGAAGTAGCAGGAATGCAAAAAAATGATGTGATACTTGAAATAGACAACAATAAAGTTGAGAGTATTCTTGATGTTTCTAAACTTATTTTAATGTCAACATCTGAGATAGTTGATTTCAAAATTTCTAGATATGATCAAGAGGTATTATTAAAGGTTAAACCAAAAATTGTTGCAGGCGTTGATAATTTAGGAAATAAAGTTAATAAAAGAATAGTTGGTATTAAACTAAGTCCATATAACAATGAAATAAATCATAAAAGATTAGGTCCAGCAAATGCATTAATAGAGTCTGTTAAAGAAGTATATTTTGTAACTTCTTCATCTCTTAAATATATGGGTTCAATGCTTACTGGATCGGGAGATAGTTCACAATTAGGTGGACCAATTAGAATAGCAAAGATTTCAGGACAAGTGGCTGAATTTGGAATATTGCCATTTATTAGTATGATGGCCTATATATCGATAAGTCTAGGCTTGATTAACCTATTTCCAATACCACTTTTAGATGGGGGACATTTAATGTTTTATGCGTTTGAAAAGGTTTTAGGAAAGCCATTAAGTCAAAAAACACAGGAAGGTTTTTTTCGAATCGGAATGTTTTTATTGTTAACTTTAATGTTTTTTGCAACATTCAATGATCTTAAAGATTTAGGCTTATTTTAAAGGGATTTTATAACGTTAAAAAAACTGCATAAATCAATACTTATTTATAACTATATGTTGTGGTAAATTCAATTATAGACACAAAAAAAAAGCTTGAATTGTCAATGATTTTGTTAAGTATATAAATATAACCTTTAAAACCGGAGCTAAAATGAACAAAAAACAACTTATAGCAAAATTAGCAGGGTCGTTAAATCAAAGTAAAGCTGACGCTGAGCGTACATTTGATACAATTACCAACACTATTTTGGACGCTTTAAAAGGCGACGATAATGTTAAAATTGCTGGTTTTGGAACATATAAAGTGGCTAAAAGAAAAGCCCGAATTGGTAGAAATCCGAGAACTGGAGAGCAAATCCAAATCGCTGCTTCTCAAAAGGTAAAGTTTTTACCTGCAAAAGCGCTTAAAGAAGTTTTCAATAAATAAACTTTTCAAAACAGCCTTTATTAAAAATTAGAATTTAATAAAGGCTGTTTTTTATACAAGCATACGGTGTTCTACATGCAAATACTGCATATCTCTTTTAAATAACAATCAATAGTTTTTAGTTTTATTAAATCTATAACAACCTCTTTAATTAAACGGAGGTGAAATGGTTAAACTTTTAAAAAAACTGGCTGGTCCATTAGTAAGTATATTTTTCTTACTAAACATGACCAGTGCAGGTTATGCTGAAACTACAGTTTCAGCTGAAGTTGGTTTCATATTCAATACATTTCTTTTCTTGGTTTGTGGTTTCTTAGTAATGTTTATGGCAGCAGGTTTTGCCATGCTCGAATCAGGGATGGTAACATCAAAAAGTGTATCAGTAATATGTGCCAAAAATATCGGATTATTTTCAATAGCTGGAATTATGTTCTGGATGGTTGGATATAATTTAGCATACGGAATTCCAGAAGGTGGATACATTGGAAGCTTTACTCCATGGTCTGATGCAAGTGCAGTTGATACTGGTTATGCAGATGGATCTGATTGGTATTTCCAAATGGTTTTCTGTGCAACAACAGTTTCAATTGTATCTGGAACATTAGCTGAAAGAATTAAATTATGGCCGTTCTTTTTATTTGCGGCTATTCTATCAGGAATTATCTATCCAATCGTTATGGGTTGGCAGTGGGGCGGTGGCTGGTTGGCAGCTGCTGGTTTCTCTGACTTTGCAGGTTCAACGCTTGTTCACTCAACTGGAGGTGCAGCAGCATTAGCTGGAGCAATTCTTTTAGGAGCTAGAACTGGTAGATTTGATAAATCTGGAGCAGCTAAACCTATGAAGCCATTTGCAGCATCATCAGTGCCATTAGTAACACTTGGTGTATTTATTTTATGGCTAGGTTGGTTCGGATTTAATGGTGGATCACAATTAGCAATGGGAACATTTGATGACGCAGTAGCAGTATCAAATATTTTCATTAATACAAACTTAGCAGCCTGTGGTGGTGTGTTAGCAGCTGGTGCAATAACAAGATTAATGTCGGGTAAAACTGATGTCATTCAAATGCTTAACGGAGCAATTGGTGGTCTTGTTGCAATTACAGCAGAACCATTAATGCCTTCACCGCTAGCAGCAATTCTTATAGGTGCGATTGGTGGAATAATAGTTGTCTTTGGAACTAAATTTTTATTCTCACTGAAAATCGACGATGTAGTAGGAGCAGTACCTGCTCACTTATTCGCTGGAATTTGGGGAACTTTAGCAGTTCCGCTAACTAACGGTGATGCATCATTCGGAGCGCAGCTTCTTGGAGTAATATCAATTAATGCTTTTGTATTTATAGTTTCACTTATAGTTTGGGGAATTATGAAAGGAACAATGGGTATTAGATTGAGTAAAGAAGCAGAAAGACTTGGAACTGATGTTACAGAGTCTGGAGTAATCGCATACGCAATAAGAGACTAAAGAATAACTATCTCTCTCTCTATAGTTGATAAAAGGCCCCTTAAATGGGGCCTTTTTTTTAGTAATTTTTTATGAAGTCTAAAACCTCTGCTGCATGGCCCGCTGCTTTAACGTTTCTCCATTCCTTAATGATTTTATTTTTCTCAATAATAAAAGTACTTCTTATTGTACCCATAAATTCTCGACCCATAAATTTCTTTTTTGCCCAAGCTTTGTAAGCTTTTAAAGAAGTTTTATCTTCGTCTGCCAATAGTTCAAATTTTAAATTAAGTTTTTTACTCCATTTTTCGTGACTTTCTAAACTATCTTTGGATATTCCAAAAATAGTGCATCCAAATTTCTCAAATTTACTTAAAAGTTTATTAAAATCATTTGTCTCAATTGTACATCCACTTGTATTATCTTTCGGATAGAAATAGATGATGATAAATTTTGATTTTACTTTACTTAATTCAACAGTTTTACCTGATGTAGATGATAATTTAAAATTTGGAGCTTTCATTTAATAACCCTTGTTTAATTTATATAGTAATATTTTTAATTTAGTGTAATAAACATTTATGACAATAAAATCAGCATCAACTTTAGTCGCAGAAGCTTTAAAGGAAATTAAAACTATATCACCAGAGGAAGCTCTAGAAAAATTAAATAATGATACATGCAACCTTATCGATATCAGAGATGTAAGAGAATTAGAAAGATTAGGAAGAATAGAAAATTCTTCTCACATACCAAGAGGAATGCTGGAATTTTGGATGGATCCAGATAGTCAATATTTTAAAGATGGTAAAATTGATATGAATAAGGAAATGGTTCTTTTTTGTGCTGGAGGTCTAAGATCAGCATTAGCTACAAAAACTTTACAAAGTATGGGTTTTAAAAATATTTGCCATGTAGATGGCGGTTTTGGATCAATGCAAAATTCAGGTTTTAAAGTAGTAAAGTAATTTAGCTTTTAATCTAACAAATTAATTCTTTTAGCGTAGAACATTCTTATTATCCAATAAATAACCAAACCTAAGGGACCAATAAAATAAGTCATTATTATTGGAATGAAGACTACATATCTTGACATAAATAATTTTTGACTATCTTTCATTATCCACGCTCCACAAAACAAGTTTATTGCTAAAAAGTGTGTCCAAAACATTATCAAAAAAGCTTCAGCTTCAAAAAGATTTCTCAAGTCATACAGACCAAGATACAGCGTAAAATTGTAATCAAAATCATATCCAGAAATATAGAAATAATAACCTAGATAAATATAGACAGCTGTTAAAACAAAAAATGGAAAAACAGAAGTAACCAATAATCCACAAATCTTTGAATTTGGAAAAATAATCAGAATTAACCAGAAGGGTATTACACCTATATTTAACCATAAATAAATCATCTCAATGGTAAAAAAAGCTGCTATTTGTTCAATCATATTATTTTTATATTATATTAAATAAATCAATGATTCCCATAAAAAATAAAAAAAAGACATTAGAAGTAACAGTGGATGAGATGACGAATTTTGCACTTAATTATGTAGAAAAATTTGCACCCTCAAAACAACAGTTAAGAACTTATTTATTAAAAAAATATTTAACATCAAGGACTCCTAATATAAAAAAAAATGATGTTTCTAATCTTATAGATATTGTTCTTGAGGATTTAGAGAAATCAAAGTTTATAAACGATAAATTTTATTCAGAGTCAAAAGCAAAAAGTTTAATTCAAAGAGGATCATCTATAAATAAAATAAGAAATTACTTAATGAATAAAGGTGTGGGTGAAAAGTATATTAAAAATACAATTGAACAAATAAAAGATAAGAATGAAGATCAGGATTTTTTTTCAGCCATAAAAATCTGTAAAAAGAAAAGAATTGGACCATCAAGACAAGAGGATAATCGACCTTTGTTTTATAAAAAAGATATAGGAGTATTAGCTCGTTCAGGTTTCGATTTTGAAGTTTCAAGAAGAGTTATGGATCTTGAAAAAGATGAATATTTAAAAATAATTAATCTTCTTTAGTTTTTTTATTTTTTTCTTCTAAATAGTATTGAATTTTATTTCTTATATAATTTTTAACCATCACAAATACAATTAAACCAAATATTGACACCGATATAATTATGATTAAAATTATTCTTAATTGTTCACTCATTATAAATTTTTACTTCTCTTTAAAATTATACTTGGATTTTTAAAATCTTTTTTACCATAAGTAATTTCGTTGCCATTAAAGTCAGTTACTATTCCCCCTGCGTTTTCAAGTATAGCATGCCCTGCAGCTATATCCCATTCACAAGCTCTTGGCTCAGCAACATATCCGTCAAATTCTCCTGCAGCTATTACACAAAATTTAAGAGAGCTTTTCATTCGAACGTGTTGCGTAACCCCTAAATCTTTATGTATTTTTTCAATTTCAGGTTTAAGTTTATTTGAATATGAAACTACTTTTATTGAACCCTTAGGAGTGATTTTCCTGCAATCTAATTTTATAGTTTTGTTTGAAGTAAATTCATATGATTGATCTTTTCCAAAACTATAAAACATTCTGTTCTTTGCTGGAACATTAATTAAACCAGCTGCTGCTTTTTCATTTAAAATTAATCCAGCATTAATTGTGAATTCCTCTCCATCATTTATATAGTCATATGTTCCATCAATTGGATCAACTAACCAAAAGTTTTTTAAATTGGTTTTAGATTTATTGTGTGAAGTTTCCTCTGAAACAACGGGGATATCTGGTGTAAGTTCTAACAATTTTTTTGTGATAATTCTATTTACTTCAAGATCACCATTGCTTACAGGAGTGTTGTCTGATTTTATTTCTTTATTTAAACCCTTTTTTCTCAGTTTTATTGAAACTTCGCCCGCCATGAGAAAAGTGTCAATTAAACCTTCAACAACACTTTTTATTTTAATTTCATCCATTATTATCAATTCTTTCGAGTTCAATATTATTTGCGTTAATTACTTTTTTACCAACATTTTCAAAATTAACAGTTACTTTATCTTTAATTATTGATTGAACTTGACCAATACCCCAACTTTTATTGGCTGGATTAATAACTTTGTCACCTGGTTCAAAATCTAAAATCATTTAATTTAACTTATAATAGAAATAAGTATAAATACCATCAAATGAATTTAGAAACTAATTCACTAGGATTCAATAAAAAGCCGTCAGAAACTTCAGTAGTGGTAGCCATGTCTGGAGGCGTAGACTCATCAACAGTTGCAGGGATGATGAAACAAGAGGGCTACAAAGTAATCGGAATTACCCTAAAACTCTACAATGATGGCAAAGAAGTTGCTGCTTCAAAACAATGCTGCTCAGGCCAAGATATTATGGATGCAAAAAGAGTTGCACACAAATTAAATATTGAACATAAGATTTTATATTACCAAGACAAGTTTAAACAAGGTGTTATAGATAACTTTGTAGATAGTTATCTAAAGGGTGAAACACCAATACCATGTGTACAATGTAATCAGACAGTTAAGTTCAAAGATTTATTTGAATTTTCTAAAGATTTAAATGCAGATGCATTAATCACTGGTCATTATGTAAAAAGTTTAACTAAAGATAACTTAACGAATATGTATAGAGCAATTGACGAAAATAGAGATCAAAGTTATTTTTTATTTAATACTACAAGAGAGCAATTAAATTATATAAGATTTCCACTAGGTGGACTTCTTAAAGATAAAACAAGAGAAATTGCAAAAAATCTAAATTTAAATGTTGCTGATAAACCAGATAGTCAAGATATATGCTTTGTGCCCAACGGAGATTATGCATCTGTAATAAAAAAATTCAAACCAGAGTCTTACAGAAAAGGAAATATTAAAAATTTAGATGGAAAAGTTGTTGGAGTACATGACGGCATAGTCAATTTTACTATTGGTCAAAGAAAAGGAATTAAAGTTTCAAATGAAGAGCCATTTTATGTAATTAAAATTGATGCTGAGAAAAATGAAATTTACATAGGTCCAAAAGAAGAGCTGGCAAGAAGTAATATAAATTTAAAAAACGTAAATTTACTAACAGATAAAAAAGAATTAGACAAAAATGTATTGGTTAAAGTAAGGTCTACTGGCAAACTTTTAGATGCAAAAGTTGATATAGAAGATAATGAAAATGTTAAAGTAAACCTTCTAAAACCAGAATACGGAATATCTCCCGGCCAAGCTTGTGTATTTTACAAAAAAGACCAATTTGGTCACAAAGTTTTAGGTGGTGGTTGGATTAAAGATTAAAATTTCTATTTCTTTTTATTTTTTTTTCTGGCTCTTCTCTTTTTAGAGCCCATTTTTCTTCGGCCTCTATGTTTTTTTGGGTATCCCATAATCTCCTTAATTTAACTATTTTATTGACTTATTTGGTGGATATAGCATTGTCCTAAACACATATCAATTTTTTTATGGATTATTCCTTTAAAACTTTTTTGAAGCATACGGCTAAAGATTTTCACAACCATTCAGTTAATCCACCAGTTGTAAGAGCATCCACAATTATTTTTAAATCAATGCAAGATTTAAGAAAAATGCAAAGAATGGCTTTAAAAAAACCATTAGGTGGACATTATGATTATGGTAGAAAGGGCACATCAACTACTTTCATTTTACAAAAAATTCTTACCAAACTGGAGGAATCATACAATGTATTTTTAACTCCAACCGGATTTGGATCAGTTTTTCTATCAATATTTAGCGTAACGAGACCAGGAGATGAGATAATAGTTTCAGATCCACTTTATAATCCAACTAGAAATTTAAGTGAAATTTATCTTAAAGAATTTGGAATTACAACAAAGTTTTATAACCCCCATGATTTAAAGTCTCTAGAAAAAAGCATAACAAGTAAAACTAAACTAATTTACGTTGAGTGCCCTGGAAGCAATACATTTGAATTTCAAGATTTAAAAAAAGTTATTTCTATTGCAAAAAAAAATAAAATATTTACTGCAATAGATAATACCTGGGCAACACCATATTTTTTTAAGCCCATTAAATTGGGTTTTGATATGTCAATAGTATCAGCAACAAAATATTATTCAGGACATTCCGATGTAATGGGTGGAAGTTTAGCTGTTAACAAAAAAGTATATACACACGTCAAAAAAGCAGACGATGTTTTGGGTTTAAGGTTAGGTCCTGATGATGCTTATTTAATAACAAGAGGCTTAAGAACTTTAGATATTAGACTAGATAAACATGAGTCTAATGCTAGAGAAGTCTGTAAGTTTCTTTCTAAAAGTAAAAAAGTAAAAATTTTATATCCTTATAAAAAAAACTCTTACAATTTTAGAATGTGGAAAAAATACTACTCTGGCTCATCAGGGCTTATGGGAATAATTATAAGATCTAAAAGCAGAAAATCAGTTTTGAAATTTGTTAACTCTTTAAAATTATTTGGTCATGGTTATAGTTGGGGTGGGTTTGAAAGTTTAGCATTGCTGCAAAGTGATATAGAGATGGGTGACAGGAAATTCATAAATTTAGATAAAAATGAACACTTGGTAAGATTACATATAGGACTAGAAGACCCAAAAGATTTAATTGCAGATATTAGAAAAAGCCTTATGCTCGTTAAATGAGCAAAGAAAAATTTTTCACAAGTAAAAAAGCACTGATTACTCTTATTGCAGCTTCATTAACGGTTATTTTTGCAATGGGTATTAGGCAAACATTTGGCTTATTTTTTTTTGATTTTAATACAGATCTTAATATTTCTATTTCACATTTTGGTTTTGTAATAGGGTTGCAACTTTTAATGTGGGGAATCTTTAGTCCTGTCTTTGGTTTTATTACTGATAAGTATGGAGGTGCAACTGCAATTTTTCTGGGTTTTTGTTTTTTTTTAGCAGGGCTTCTACTTTTTTATTCAGGACTAAATACCGGACACTTATTCACTCTTACAATTGGTATTTTAATAGGTATCGGTTTAGGAGGGACCGCAATAAGTATCCCAGTATCTGTAGTTGCTAAACATTTTCCTGCTTCTAATAGAACAATAGCAACAGGTATTGTTACATGTGCAGGATCATTTGGTTTTTTTGTTTCACCTTTATTAGTTAGATACTCACTAATTGAAATGGGTTGGGAAATTACAATTTTATATTTTTGTTTTCTGTTAGGAATTGGATTAATTGTTGCTCTATTTGTAAATACACCAAAAATTCCAGTTGGAAGTAGTAATTTAGATAACAATCAAACAGCATCAGAGGCTTTAAGAGAGGCTTTTGGAAATAAAAGTTTCATATTTTTAACTCTTGGTTTTTTTGTTTGTGGTTGGCACATTGCTTTAGTGGCTACACATATCCCAACTTATATGATGGATAGAGGGCTACCCGATTGGACAGCAGCAATGATATTAGCGCTAGTTGGTGTTTTTAATATGATTGGTACAATTGGTGCAGGTTATTTAGCAACTAGATTTAGTAAAAAGAAAATTTTAAGTGCAATTTATTTGTTAAGAGGCGTATCATTAATTTATTTTATATTTTTACCCCCAAGCGTATTTAATTGTATAGTATTTGGAGTAACATTCGGGCTGTTGTGGCTTTCAACTGTACCCCCAACTAATGGAATAGTAGGGCATATATTCGGAACAAAACATCTAGGTCTTTTATATGGTATTGTATTTGTAAGTCATCAGGTAGGATCCTTTCTTGGAGCATATCTTGGTGGAGTTTTTTATGAGATGCATGGTAACTTTGATTATGCTTGGTACGCATCTATCGCACTTTCTATTTTTGCTGGTGTGATACACTTACCTATAAAAGAGAAAACAATTGAACGAGTTCAGGCAGCATAAACTTAAATTTAATAAATATTTAGAAAAACTTTATCAGTCTAATAAGCCACTTATTATCTATAAAGTTGACGGGGGGTATAATATTTATACTGATTTTTCAAAGAAGATAACGCTTAACAAAAATAATATTTCAAAATTTTTAGATAGTTTTCCTTCGAAAAAATACAGAAAAGAAACTGACTTATATGTTGGATTTTTTAGTTATGAGATTTTATGTAGTCTTTTAAATTTATCTTTAAAAAATCAAAAAAAAATGAACTTTTACAAAGGTATTTTTTATAAGCCTGAAACTTTAATAAAAATAAGAAAAAAGATTATAATTCATTCAAATTTAAAAAAGGCAGAATTCAATAAAGTTTTTCAAAAAACTAAAATTCTTAGCCCTTTCAAATTAAATATAGACTTTAATCAGTATCAAAAAATATTTAATATATTTTCCAGAAAAATTAGAGAAGGAGAGACTTATCAAATAAAAATATGTACAAAATATAAGAATAAATCGACTATTAATTCAGTAAATTTCTTTTGGAAACTAATGAAGATTAACTCCTCGCCCGAGTCATTTATGATAAGAGATAAAGATTATTCAATAGTTAGCTGCTCACCTGAAACTTTAATTCACAGGGTAGGTAATCTTATTACTACTAAACCTATTGCGGGAACCTTAAAAAAAAATAAATATACAACTAAATCTAAAGCTCTCAGTTTCTTTAGAAATAACATCAAAGAAACTAAAGAACATAATATGATTGTTGATCTTGAGAGAAACGATTTATCTAGAATATGTAAACCAGGTTCAGTAAAAATTAAAAAGCAAAAATATGTAGAAGAATATAAGCACCTTTATCATTACGTAACTAGCATTATTGGAAAACTAAATCTAAAAACATCTGTTAAAGAAATAATTAAGTCAATGATGCCAGGTGGATCTGTCATTGGATGTCCTAAAATAAGAACGTTGGAATTACTCAATTCGCAAGAAAAAGAAGATAGAAATATTTTTACTGGAAGTTTTGGGTATATAAAATTTAATCAGGATATGCGGTTTAACATAATTATTAGATCAATTTTAAACTTTAAAAATCGATCAGAAATATCGGCAGCTTCTGGGGTTGTGTTGGATAGCAATTCAAAGAAAGAATTTAATGAAAACTTTATCAAAGCAAAATCACTTTTGGAATTATTTAAATGATTTATATTATTGATCATCAAGATTCATTTACATGGAATGTGGTTCACCAATTTTCTGAATTTGATGAAGTATATTGCTCAAATTATTTTGATATAAATAAAAAATTATTAGATAAATGTAACACAATTGTATTTTCTCCTGGACCAGGTTCACCAAAAGATTATCCAACATCATTAAAGATTTATAATAAATTCAAAGGAGCAAAAAAAATTATTGGTATTTGTCTTGGTTATCAATTGATCTTACACAGTGAAAATGGAAAAATTATTCAGCAAAAAAATATTTATCATGGTTTTCAATCGACTGTTAAAGTTACAAGTAATAATTCTATTTTTAAAAAAAATTCAGTTTTTAAAGTTGGCAGGTACCATTCACTCAAGTTAAAAGAACCTTTTATGAAAGAAAACTTTAATATTACAATGAGATGTACTAAATCTGATATAGCAATGGGTTTCGAAAATAGTCAAGATGATGTATATGGATTTCAGTTTCACCCAGAATCTTTTTTGACAAATAATGGTAAAATACTTATTAAAAAAATCTTATCAGCGTAAAAACTTTAAAGAAATTGAGTTTGATGATCTATGGAACAAGGATGGAGTTTTTACAACAATGTGGATCTATAATAAACCACCTAAAATTCTTTTTTTTAAAACACACATTGATAATTTAATAAAATCATTAAAGGCTTATAAGATCTATGATGAAGCAATTAAAAGTAAAATATTAAAATTAATAAATGAAAATATAGATAAAACTAAATCTTATAATCATTTACTCAGAGTTGCTTTAAATAAAAAAACTATTTCAATATCACTTAGAGAGAGAGTTAAACCTAAGACTAAATTTGGTATTAAATTAGTCCAGTATGAAAGAGTGAAACCTGAATATAAAAATTTAAAATACAAAAAAATACTAGGTTTCTTATCGAAAATGAATACCTCAAAAGAAGACATTGCTTTATGTGTAAATGATAAAATATTTGAAACAGGAACTTCAAATTTATTATTTGTTAAAAATAACAAAATTTATTCAGCAAAAAATAAATATTATAGAGGAACAAACCTTAAATTTTATGAAAAAAAATTTAAAATTGTTAAAAAAAATATTTATCTAAAAGAATTAAATCAATTTGATGAAATCTTGCTTATTGGTTCTGGCAAAGGAGTAGTTTCCGCAAGTTATATTGTAGATAACAATTGGAGGAGAAGGAAAAACAAAATATTTAATTCGATGTACAAAACTTTTGAAAAAGAATTTAAAAAAGATAAATATATTTTTAATTAAAAAATGAGAGATCCCAATAACCCATGTTTATTTTGTAATATATCCAACAACGATTTAGAACTAGAAAATGAATTGGCTTACGCTAGTTATGATACTTACCCAGTTTCAAAGTATCATGCTTTAATTGTTCCAAAGAGACATGTAGAAAATTATTTTGAACTAAATAATGAGGAAGTTCTTGCTTGTGATGCACTTCTAAAAGAACTTAAAAAAAAACTTGAATATAAAGATAATACAATTGAAGGATTTAATGTAGGTTCAAACACTGGTAAAACTGCAGGACAATCAATTAATCATTGTCATATTCATCTGATTCCAAGAAGACCAGGAGACGTAGACAACCCGCAAGGTGGTGTTAGAAGCGTAATTGCCTCCAAACAACATTATGTGCGTAAAACTAAATAATAATTACGTTTATAAGCTGTTGAAATGTCATTATATCGCGGTTGATCTATTTAAATAAGTGTACTAAAAATCTTAAGCGGAAGGAACAAATTCACAATGATATCAACTAATCCATTCTTAACACTAGCAGAGACTGTACCACCATTTTTGATGCAATCTTTTGTTATTTTAATGGGCTTACTAATTTTAGTTGGAACAGTTATGGATATTATCCATAAAAAAAATGTGAAGTATTTCTTTAACAATGCAAAAAAAGCAAAATTATCAGCTACGAAAACCTTATCAACAGGAGAGAGAATATCTGTAATTTCAAAAACTATAGCGAGCGACATTGCTACTACGTCAGAACTTGGTGCCGGTAAAAGAAGAGTCGCGCATGTAATGGGAATGTATGGAACTATACTTTTTTGGGTAGGTTCAGTTGTAATGATCTTCTTTTATACATCGCCGGGATCTACAACCCCTGCAGTATGGCCAATGATATGGCATATTGGAGCAGCACTAACTGTATTAGGAGGATCTTGGTTTTGGTTCTTTCTAAGAGTTGATGTTTATTCTGAGGCACAACCTTGGTTTAGAGTAATTAAAGCTGACTTATTTGTTTTAGCATTAATAGCATCATCTTTATTTGGTTTGATATGGTCTTATCTTCAATCACTAAATCTTGTTGGAAGATATGATGATATGGTTTTCTTAGCATTATTCATTGTTGCAAATCTGGTTTTATTTGGGGGAGTATATTGGTCAAAATTTGCTCATATGTTTTATAAACCTGGCGCAGCACTACAAAAAAATTTAGCAGAAGCTGACGGTTCTAGAGATAATCTACCACCAGAAGCAGATGCACCTGAACAATTTGGCTTAGGTATAAAAAGAGAAGAGCCAAAACACTATTAATATGATAAAAATTAAAAAGGAGAAAAATTAAATTATGTCAACTTTTGTATACATGACCCGTTGCGATGGCTGTGGTCACTGCGTAGATATTTGTCCATCAGATATAATGCATATCGATGAAACAATAAGAAGAGCAAAGAATATTGAACCAAACTTTTGTTGGGAGTGCTATTCGTGCGTGAAAGCATGCCCTAATCATGCAATTGATGTAAGAGGTTATGCAGATTTTGCACCAATGGGACACAGCGTAAGAGTAAGACGTGAAGAAGAAAAAGGAACCATCTCATGGAAGATAAAATTTAGAAATGGAACTACAAAAGATTTTGTATCTCCAATCACAACTAAACCTTGGGGAAAGTTTATTCCAAAACTTGCTGAAGGAGATAAACCAAATCAAGGAGAGATAAACTCTCAAAGATTATATACTGAGCCAGAAGGTTTAAATATTGATGGAGAACTACCATCAGTTCCAAAAGAAACTTTCAAAAAAGGAGTTTATTATTAATGGCCAAACATAAAACACATTACGAAGATTGTGACGTTCTAGTAGTTGGAGGTGGCATGGCTGGAACAGGTGCAGCATTTGAAGCAAGGCACTGGGGCAGAGATTTGAAAATTGTTTGTGTTGAAAAAGCAAATATAGATAGAAGCGGAGCTGTAGCCCAAGGATTATATGCAATTAATTGTTATATGGGTATGCAATGGGGTGAAAACCAACCTGAAGATCACGTTAGATATGCTCGTAATGATTTAATGGGAATGGTAAGAGAAGATTTAGGTTATGATATGGCTCGTCATGTAGACTCAACTGTACACATGTTTGATGAGTGGGGCCTGCCAATGATGAAAAATGAAAAAACTGGTCGTTACTTAAGAGAAGGTAAATGGCAAATCATGATTCATGGTGAAAGTTACAAACCAATAGTAGCTGAAGCTGCAAAAAAATCAGCTGACAAAATTTACAATAGAATAATGATCACTCATCTTTTAATGGATGAGGAAAAAGAAAATAGAGTAGGTGGAGCTGTAGGGTTTAATATGAGAACTGGAGATTTCCATGTTTTCAGAGCAAAGACAGTTATAGTTGCTGCAGGTGGAGCATCTCACATATTTAAACCAAGAGCTGTAGGAGAAGGAATGGGAAGAACTTGGTATGCTCCTTGGAGTAATGGTTCAGCATATGCACTTCCTATTGCAGCAGGAGCTAAAATGACTCAAATGGAAAACAGAATTGTATTATGTAGATTTAAAGACGGATACGGTCCTGTTGGCGCATACTTCCTACATTTGAAAACTTATACTCAAAATGCTAATGGGGAAAACTATGAAAAGAAATGGTATGAACAAACTAAAGAATTGGTTGGTGAATATATAGACCATCACCCAACCCCTACATGTTTAAGAAATCATGCATTTATTCAAGAAACTATGGCAGGTGGAGGCCCAATTCATATGGTTACTACAGAGGCTTTTCAAGATCCACATTTAGAAACTGTTGGCTGGGAAAACTTCTTAGGAATGACAGTTGGTCAAGCTGTTGTTTGGGCATCACAGAATATTGATCCTAAATACACAAATCCAGAACTTACTACATCGGAGCCTTACGTTATGGGTTCACATGCTACATGTTCAGGGGCATGGGTAAGCGGACCAGAAGATCTATCACCGCCAGAATATTTCTGGGGTTACAACAGGATGTTAACAATTCAGGGACTTTTTGGAGCTGGAGATACTGTTGGAGGTAGCGCCCATAAATTTTCATCAGGATCATTTACAGAAGGTCGATTAGCAGCAAAAGCAGCAGTTAAATATATTGAAGACCAAAAAGCTAATGATATTAAAGTTAGCGATAAACAATGTGAGGACTTTAAAACAGCTGTTTATAAACCACTTGAAAATTATACTGTTGGAAGAAACGAGATAACTGGAGGAACTGTTTCACCTAGTTATATCTCTCCAATTCAAGGCCTTCAAAGATTACAAAGAATTATGGACGAATATGTTGGAGGAATTGCAACAAACTACATGACTAACGCAAACATGCTTAAAAAAGGTCTAGAATTACTCAAATGGCTTGAAGAAGATCTAGAAAATGTTGGAGCAGAGGACTATCATCAGCTAATGAGAGCTTGGGAGCTTAAGCATAGAGCTTTAACATCTCAGTGTGTAACAGAACATACTATGTTTAGAGAAGAAACTAGATGGCCGGGCTATTATTATAGAGGCGATCATATGAAGCTTGACGATGATAATTGGCATTGTTTGACAGTTTCTAGAAGAGATCCTAAAACTGGTAAGTTTACTTTAGAAAAAGTGCCCGTTTACCATATCGTAGATGAGAACGAGAAGAAAAAAGAAGCTTCTTAATTGAAACAAATCAGAAATGGCTCTTTTAGATAAATCCGACGAGGAAATTATTAAAATTGCAGAACCAATGTGGGCTAACTTAGTTAAGTCCTCAAACATTAAAGATTATGGTGGCTTTACTCGAGATTTGTCCTCCCAAATGATGTATGGAGCTAATGAAGTCGAACTTGGAAAACAATGGGCAAATAATGAGTTGATTTCAAGTTTAGCTGAAGGATGTAAGGCAATCGGCTGCCTTAGAAGAGGTCTTTATATAACAGTCTTATATAAACAGACTAGCACAAAGATCCCTGGAGACTTTTTGGGAAGACTAGTTCTCGGAGAAGAGGGAGATGAAGTCAAAGTCTTCGGTGCAACAATTTTCTAAATATTTTAAAAAAATATTTGCATTTATTACAACTTGTGATATTCCGCAAGTATGTTTCAAATAATAAATCATAATTTAAAAAAACTTCCTTTATTCTTTGAAAATCAACTAAGTAAAATAATTAAATCATTTTTATATCTTTTTATCTTCTTCGCTTGGGGCATAATTCTTCTTAGCACTGCACAGAATTTTATTTAAAAAAACATTCATATTTATTGACTTTATATTCGTAGAGGAATAATTACTTTAAATGGAGTATTTTCTTCCAATTGCACAAGTCGAAATAAATTTACTTTTTATATTTGGTCTAAGTTTAGTTGTAGGAATTTTATCTGGCTTGTTTGGAGTAGGTGGAGGATTTTTGATGACACCTTTTTTAATTTTTTTAGGTGTACCTCCTATTTATGCAGTTCCCAATGAAGCCAGTAATATTTTAGGAACCTCAGTCTCTGGATCTACAACTCATTATCTTAAAGGAACACTCGATTACAAAATGGGTTTCATGATTGTCATTGGAGGAGCTGTCGGAACAATACTTGGAATTATAACTTTTTCATATTTCAAAGATATTGGAAAAATCAATGTAGTTATCTCTTTAGCTTATATGTATATCCTTGCAATTTTAGGAACCTTTATGCTTATTCAAGGTGTATCAGAAATTGATAAAGCAAGAAAAAAAATAACCGAAAAAAAAAAACTACATAAACATTATTGGATACATGGTCTTCCTTTAAGAATGCGTTTTAAAAAGTCGCAACTTTATGAAAGTGCATTTACACCAATAATAATAGGTCTGATAGTTGGTTTCATCGCTGCAATTATGGGAATAGGTGGTGCTTTCATTTTAGTACCAGCAATGATTTATATTATTGGGATGCCAACAAGATTAATTCCAGGTACTTCCCTTTTTGTAACTATATTTATCAGTGCAATAGTTACAATTTTGCATGCGTTGAATTATGGAACCATAGATTTAATATTAGTTACTGTTTTAATTTTAGGTTCAATAATAGGTGTACAGTTTGGACAAAAAATTGGAGAAAAAATTGATAGCTCAGAATTTAAAACTATTTTAGCAATATTATTATTATTGGTTGGTATAGCAATTGCTTATGATACTTTTATCAAAGATGAAAAAACAACAAGTGTTATTGTTAATGCTACAGATAATTTAGGACCATTAAGTGAATTTATATTAAATTTTTCAAAAGATTTACCAGTATTTTACGGTCTAACCTCAGTTTTACTTGCTGTAGTACTCGGAGTTGGAGCTGCAATGATTAGAAGAGTTTATTCTAATTGGGATGATAAAAGATTAGCAAAATTAAAAAAATAATTAGGCGCTTCTATATAATTTAGTCATAACAAATTCTTTATGACCGAGAGCTTCAGCACAAGTTAATCTTCCATTGGCAACTCTTAAAGTTGATTTGATTAACTCATCTCCAGCTTGACTTAAATTCATTTCTCTAGATAAAATTTTAGAAACGTCCACATC
This sequence comes from uncultured Pelagibacteraceae bacterium, assembly GCA_902609675.1. Taxonomy (GTDB): domain Bacteria; phylum Pseudomonadota; class Alphaproteobacteria; order Pelagibacterales; family Pelagibacteraceae; genus Pelagibacter. The sequence goes on from CACLST010000001.1 coordinate 68,807, forward strand.
AATATGTTCACTCATAGTTTTTGCTGTAAGAGGATTTGCTGTCAATTTAATCACAGGCTCTATTGGATTTCCTATAATATTGCCCTGTCCAGTTGGGAATAAATGGATATTAAAACCTCCTGCAGCTTGTAAAGTAACACATTCTGCAGCAGCTGAAGAAGTATCCATGAAGTACAATCCCGCACCTTTTGTCGGTTCCTCGGCTGGCTCTAGAACATCAATAAACTGACATCCTCCAATTTTCTGAAAATTACCAAATGCTTTTTCTTCGATAGTAGTTAAGCCACCAGCAATGTTACCTGCAGTTGGTTGACTTTCTGATAAATCATCTGTTGCTTCTTTAAGAATAAAATCATTATAATCATTCCATGTCTTTTTAAACTTTGCCTGAGCCTCCGGTGTTTTGCCTCTTTTTTCGCAAACTGTTTCAGCTCCTGTAAGCTCAGAAGTCTCACCAAAACATAAATGAACACCAAGTGGTTCTAACTTATCCATAAGATTTCCAACAGTAGGATTAGATGCTAATCCTGATGTTGTATCAGACTCTCCACATTTTACTGAAATCCATAAATCACTCATTGGACACTCTTCTCTTTGTTTTTCAGAAGCCCACATTGAAAACTCTTGTGCTTTTTTTGAAACTTTAGCAATAGTATCTATATCTCCAACTCCCTCTATACTAAATCCTTCAACTGGTTTGCCAGTTGTTGCAATTGCATCAACAATCCTTTTTGTCCATTTAGGTTCAATACCTATAACTATAACAGCTGCAACATTAGGATTTTTTCCTGTACCGATCATTGTTCTAAAATGAAGTTCTAAATCTGCACCAAATTGCAGTCGCCCATAAGAGTGAGGTAGAGCTATTGTACCTTTAATGTTATTTGCTACTGCTTCTGCACATGCATTTGAAATATCGTCTACAGGAAGAATAATAACGTGATTACGTGTTCCTGCACGACCATTTTCTCTTTTATATCCTAAAAAACTTTCTGGAATTTCCATTTATTACCACTTTTTTGTTTTTACATTATGAACATGAACATGTTCGCCTTTTTTAATATTTTTAACTACTTTCCCAATATCATGACCATATTTCAAAATAGTGTCACCCTCACTTAGATCTGCCATTGCAATCTTATGACCCAATGGTATTTCATCTTTTGATTGTATTGAAACAGACTTATCATTTTCCATTATCCAACAATTACAATCTTGTTCTGGGGTTATTTTCTCTATAACTACTACGCCTACGTTGTCTTTTTCATCATGTATTATTATATCAGTATTTGACATTGTGACGATTTCTTTATTTGAAATTCGCTCAATCTTATATATTAATCGGGCACTTTGACAATTAAAAAAAAGAATTAGAAAGGCTGAACCATGACTAAAATGACAACTGAAGAAGCATTCATAAAAGTTCTTCAAATGCACGGGATTGAACACTCGTTTGGAATAATTGGATCAGCTTTTATGGCAATATCTGATTTATTTCCTAAGGCAGGAATTACTTTTTGGGATGTAGCTCATGAGACTAATGGTGGTTTAATTGCAGACGGATACACAAGAGCAACTGGAAAAATGTCAATGGTTATAGCTCAAAATGGGCCAGGAATTACTGGATTAGTTACACCGATTAAAACAGCTTATTGGAACCATACACCTTTATTACTAGTTACTCCTCAAGCAGCAAATAAAACAATGGGTCAAGGTGGCTTTCAAGAAGTAGAACAGATGAATTTATTTAAAGATATGGTTTGTTATCAAGAAGAGGTTAGAGACCCATCAAGGATGGCTGAAGTACTAAATAGAGTAATTGAAAAAGCATTTAGAGGTTCTGCACCAGCACAAATAAATGTACCTAGAGATTATTGGACACAAGTAATAGATATTGATTTACCACCAATTGTAAGATTTGAAAGACAAGGTGGAGGAAAAGAGGCAATTGAAAAAGCTGCAAAACTTTTATCAGATGCAAAATTTCCAGTAATATTATCTGGAGCAGGAGTGGTAATTGGTAATGCAATTGATGAATGTAAAAAGTTAGCTGAGAAGTTAGATGCTCCAGTATGCAATGGATATCAACATAACGATAGTTTTCCGGGCAGTCATCCTTTAGCAGTAGGACCATTAGGATACAATGGTTCAAAAGCTGGAATGGAGTTAATTTCAAAAGCAGATGTAGTTTTGGCTCTAGGAACAAGATTAAATCCTTTTTCAACTTTACCAGGATACGGAATTGATTATTGGCCAAAAGATGCAACTATTATTCAAGTAGACATGAATCCAGACAGAATTGGACTTACAAAAAAAGTAACAGTTGGTATCTGTGGAGATGCTAAGATGGTTTCACAACAGATTTTAGAAAAACTTTCACCAACAGCTGGCGACAAGGGTAGAGATGATAGAAAAAATTTAATTCATAAAACAAAATCAGCTTGGTTACAAACTCTTACAAGTTTAGATCATGAAGATGATGATCCAGGTACCGTTTGGAATAAAGAAGCTAGAGAAAGAGACTCAGACAGAATGTCCCCAAGACAAGCTTGGAGAGCAATTCAAGCTGGAATGCCAGATGATGTAATTATTTCAAGTGATATCGGAAATAATTGTGCAATAGGCAATGCATATCCAACTTTTGAAAAACCAAGAAAATATTTAGCACCAGGTTTATTCGGTCCATGTGGATATGGTTTTCCATCAATATTAGGCGCAAAAATTGGATGCCCTGACACACCTGTAATTGGTTTTGCTGGTGATGGTGCTTTTGGAATAAGTATGAATGAAATGAGTTCTTGTGCGAGAGAAGAATGGCCTGCAATAACTATGGTTATCTTTAGAAACTATCAATGGGGAGCAGAAAAGAGAAATTCTATACTATGGTTTGATGATAATTTTATAGGCACAGAACTTGATCCAGAATTAAGTTACGCTAAGGTTGCTAATGCATGTGGTTTAAAAGGAGTTGCAGTTAAAACTATGGAAGAAACAACTGCAGCAATTAAGCAATCATGCGAAGATCAAAAAAAGGGAATTACAACATTTATAGAGGTAATTTTAAACCAAGAATTAGGTGAGCCATTTAGAAGAGACGCTATGAAGAAGCCAGTAGAAGTAGCAGGAATTGAAAAAGGTGATATGAAGCCTCAAAAATCATTGGTAGGTTAAATAAATATATGTATGATGTCCACTCATACTGTAATTTATGGACGTTAAATTAGAAAAGTGGTTCAGACCCAATATTGATAAAGAAATCTTAAGAGAGCTCACAAAAAAATCTGACATCAAAGGATTAATACATGTAAGTATTTATTTTAGCTTACTAAGCATTGTTGGATATTTAGCATATTTAACTTGGGGTACCTGGTGGTCGGTATTTTGGTTTTATATTTATGGAAATATTTTTTGTTTTTGTAATCCAATTTGGCATGAAACAGGTCATAAAACAGCGTTCAAGACTAAATTTTTAAATGAAATATTTTACCACATCTCATGTTTCATGGCGTACTTTGAACCTACAAGATGGAGATTTACACATTTTGTTCACCATGGAAATACTTATTCAACAAAAAATCCTTATGATCATGAAATTGAATATGACAATAATTTAAAAGATACTCCTAAAAAATTAATAATGAATTTAATTCCTTTTGGTGAACTATTATTTTTCAAAAAAAGTATTGCTTTCGAAGTAATAAAACATGCTTTTGGCATTCAAACTAAAGTTATGATTGATAGTATTCCAGAAAATGCAAGACCAAGAGCTATTTTGATTTCAAGAATTTATGTTGGTATATGGTTTTCTATAATTGTCTGGTCCTTATTAATATCTTCATGGTTACCAGCATTATATTTTTTATTACCTCATTATTATGGAAAAGGATTACACAAGTTTGTTGCCTTTACTCAACATGCTGGTTTAGCAAGAGATGTAAAAGATCATAGATTATCAGCGAGGGACATGAAATTAAATCCAATTTTAAGCTTTTTGTATTGGAAGATGGAGTATCATTGTGTGCACCACATGTTTCCAACTGTTCCTGCTTATAATTTGGAAAAATTACATCATCATTTAAAAGACCAATTGCCTGAAATAAAAGTTGGATTATTCGAAACTTATAAAGAAATAATACCAGCTCTTAAAAAACAAATAGAAGAACCTAACTATCACCTTGACATTTTGTTGCCAGAGCAACAATCTTCCTAATGTATAAAAATTATAAATTGTTTTTGTTTTTAGGTGCAGCAATTATTTTTCTTTATTTAAGTGTGGGAAAATATGAAGAATTTAGTTTAAAAAAGTCTATAGCAGCATGCACAATTGCAAAAAGTAAATTAAAAAAAGAGTTGAAACCAGATCAAGCAAGAGAAATTTGTGAAAAAGAAGTTAAAAAATGGAAAAAATAGGTTTAATTCTTTATCTTTTATTATTCTTAATATTTAATGCTAATGCAAGTAATACAAAACTTAGAAAATATGAGTCTTACTCTGATCAATTAACTTGGAAATCTATAGACTTTAATTTACCAAAGGGAGAATGGATTTATTATAGCAAAAGATCTTATTCGCTGGAGAATTTTCATGGATCTTGTGCAAACTTTTTAAATTTAAAAAAAAAACATATAAATGGTCATTTTCAAATCTGTTATATTTCTAGTGGGGGTAAGTGGAGACAAGCATTAGGTGCTGCATTGAAAAATGAATGGAAAAATAATAAATATGATAATTGTTCTCTTAAGCAAGAATATTTCTACACAAATGCTATTTTTAAAGGAGCTAGCTCAAATTGCTTTGTAAGTAGACACATTGATCCAAACAAAGAGATATATTTTCCTGACGACCCTTCGGACACAGATAGCTCAGGTTTAAAAAAATTTATAAAAGATCAGTCTCTACTATTGCCTAAAATTATGCTGTCATTCGATAGTATTTATTTCTCGAATAGAAATGATAAATCTATAGGGATTTCAGTTCAAATAAATCCAGAACACTATGGTGCCAAACAAACACTATTTCAAAATGAAGAAAATAGTGAATACCATAGAGATAAAATTAATAATTATCCGTTAAAGAATTTATTTTTTTTATCTTTGACAAAAAAAATGTCAATCGAGCATAGTTTTTTAGAGGAACAACTTGGAGCTAATAGTGATTTTAAATTAGATTTTAGCGATTTAAATGTCTCAATTCAAAGTGAAAGTTCAACAAATTTTATTCAAGACTTAAATAAAATAAATGAATTGTATAAATCTGGAATATTAAATGCCGAAGAATTTGAAAAAGCTAAAAAAAAGTTGTTGAATTAAAATATTAAGACTATTTTTATTCGATTTTAATTAGTATATTTTTTTTATTATTATTTTTTAGTTATAAAATTTTATAAAGATCTAAAAAAAAGTTTCTGAGTTAAATTCTTTTATTGATAACAAAGGCAGTAATTATAAGATAAATAAAAATATACATAAAGATAAAATAATTATAATAATTTATACACAAAATTTCTGGGTAGCGAGATATAATTAAATACTTAAATGAAATTTTTTAAAGAAGGCTTGGAAGCCAAGTAGAAAAAATTGGAAACAAAATCATTAATATTCCATATATAATTCCAACAATTGTAAACAATGGAACTTCTTTAAAAGCATTAGCAGGATTTTCTTTAATTACACCTGCAGCAGTATATATTCCTACACAAACGGGAGGTGTAATCATACCTATTCCAGCAAAAGCAACAAATACTACATATAAATGAAGTAAGCTTTGATCGAAAGATAATGTCAAAGCCGCAAAAATTGGAACTGTTAAATAAAATACTGGTACAATTTCAATAAAAGTTCCTAAAACTAAACATACTATACCTAACATAGCCCAAAATAAATTTACACTTACGCCCATATCAGTAAAGTAAGTAATAATTTTTTGAGGGGCTTGAGTATAAGTAAGCACAACACTTAAAAAAGTAGCAGTTGCAATAATAGAAAATATAACAGCAGTAATTATAGCTGTATCTTTCAAACAACTTAACAGAGATGAAAATGTTAATTCTCTATAAATTAAAAATCCTATTGCTACAGCATAAACACCTGCAATTGCTGCGGATTCCGATGGTGTTAAAAAACCTGCATATATTCCACCTAAGATTATAATTGGTGTTATTAAAGCCGGAAGTGCTGCAACAAAAGAACTTAATCTTTCTTTAAGAGTCGCCTTTTTATCTGCTCTTATATGTCTGCATTTAAATAAAACTAATAGAACCATTAAAATTAGAAGTATAATTCCCGGTATCACTCCAGCTGCAAATGTTTTCGATACAGGGACATATGTCAGTGCACTAAATAAAATAGCAGCATTTGACGGTGGTATTAAAGCTTCAAGTAGAGCAGCTGATGCTGCCAAAACAACAACAAACGGAGTGGGATAACCTTGCTCAATCATTTTGGGCATCATAATTGTTCCTACTGCAGTAATTGCAGCTAATATAGATCCACAGAATGCAGCAAAAAACCCCATCGCTATAACCATTGCAACACCTAAGCCTCCAGGCCAATGCCCAACTAAAGTTGTTGCAAATTTTACAAGTCTAAGCGCTGCACCACCTTTAAGCATTGCCATTCCACTGAATATAAATAACGGTACAGCTATAAGGACATGTTTTGTAAGAGCCCCAAAAGATACTTGAATTAAAACAGACCAAGGAAGATTTAGTCCACCAATAGCAGCTATAGAGCTACCTAAACCAAATACCAAAAAAATAGGAACAGAAATTATTAATGCTACTAAAGATAATATAGACGCTAATACAAACATTTAATTTCTTATTAAATTTAAAATGTTGTCGAATAATAATTCTAATGATGATAGGGCTAATATTAAAAAACCAACAGGAAATGCTAAAAACATCCACCATATAGGAATGCTAATTTCAATTTCCATGACTTGACCTAAATTGAAATACATTATTGTTGCATCAAGACCAGCTTTAAAGAATATACAGGCGGATATAAGTGCAACTATATTTACAATTAAAAACAAAATTTCCTTATTTTTTTTTGACAATAAAGGAGTTAAAAAATCAACTTTTATATGTTGTCCTTTTTTTAAAAGAGGTCCTAATAATGGGAATACTAACCAACTAACTAAAACAGGTGGTAATTCTATAAACCAAGCAAATCCGGTTCCAGTTATAAAACGCGTGGCTGCACTTAAAAATAGTGCGGCAACCATGATAAAAATGATTAACATTGCGAGAGCTAACGAAGCCGAAGCTAAAAAATTATTAACTGCTCGCAACGCTTTCATTTTCTTAGATTAAGCAATATAACTTATTCTAATTATTATTTGCATACTCTTGTGCTGCTTTTAACGCGTCAGCATCAATCATTTTAGCCATTGCAGGCATAACTTTATCTTTCATTAACTCATCAAACTTTGCTTTCTCAGTTCCTGAAAGAGTTGTAACTACACCACCTCTGTCTTGGAATTCTTTAAGAACAGTCTCACCATGATCCATAATTCTGTCTGTTGAAAGTGTTCCCACCTCTTTACCAACATCCATTATTATTTTTTGTAAATCAGCAGGCAAACTATTAAACCAAGTAGAATTAGCCATTATGTATGCATCTGCATAATATTGGTAAGGTTTTTGAGCGTATTTTAAAAACTCCCACCAACTATAAGCTTTTATACTTCCTGGGGGACTATTTATTGTATCAATCATACCAGATTGTAAAGCATTGTATACTTCACCCGTTTTTAAAGATACACGGTTTGCACCAAGAGCATCCCACATGGGTTCCTCACTTTTAAGCAATCTTCTCGCTTTTAAACCTTTCATGGCATCAATACCAGTTAACTCTCTAGCACTTGAAATTGACATTACTGGTCCAACTGGATTGTACATTACTAAAGTAGAATTAGTTTTTTTAGTTAACTCTCCCCAAATTTTTTTTCCTTTAGCAGAATTTTGGAAAAAACCTCTTTGTTGTTCCCAAGAATTAAATAGTCCTGGAAATGAGGCAACATTAAAGTTTTTATTAATTGGTGGAAAACTGACAACTCCAACAATTCCTCCTAATTCAACAGCTCCTGACGTTACTGCACCCATTACTTCTCTAATTCCGAAAAGTTGTTTAGATGGATAAACCTCAATTTTAAGTTTTCCATTTGCTCTTTTATTTACTTCATCTGCAAAAATTTGAGCATGCTTTGCACTATGATGTTTTGGACTCCAATGAACAGATAAACGTCCAACAATCTCAGCAAAAGCTGCAGTTGAAGAAATTACAAATGAAATAACTAAGAAAAAGCTAAATAAACTTTTTGATAATTTTTTTATTGTATTCATATTTTCCCTCTCTTTTTTTAAATAATCTTATTATTTTGAGTCAATTAAAACAATTAAAATAAAACTCCCAAAATTTGAATAATAAGTTCTAAATGTTATATTAGTTGAAAATATGATTTACAAATTATCAAAAAGCCTTTTTGTGCTTTTTTTTCTGTTTTTATTCTCAAATTATTCTTATAGTGAGACTAAAATAGATGAAGCTGTTGACAAAACTACAGATTTTTTAAAGTCTGTTTCAAAAAAGGGGCTAAATAAAAATCAAACAGCTGAATTTTTAAATAATTATGCAATTACCCTTAAAGATGAAAGAACTGATGGGGAAGTAACCTATATTTTCGATAGCGAGAGTTATAAAAGATATAAGGATGGCAATATCATATCTGAAGATGGATGGAGATTTTCTAAATTAGGAGCTCTAAGATTATTTAATGGTGATGTAAAACTCACCTGGAAAATAAAAATTGGAAAAGAGAATTTAATGGTTATTAAAACAAAATTTCAACCAATTGGAAAAGAATATCCTTTTAAATACAAACAAAAAAAATTATTTTTTGATGAAATTCAATGAACCCAACTGATATTCTACTAAGTATAGCAATCGTTGGAATATATACGATAATTTATGTTTATTTAAAATCTAAATATGATGATAATAAAATTATATTAAAATTATTTGTTGTTGGTTTCATTTACGCTACAATAATTACTGGTATTCTCTATTACTTAATAAAATTTATAGCTTCCTAAAAAATTAACATGAAACATAAATTGGAATTAATTTATTTCAAAATGAGAGCTCTAGCAGAAGCTCCTCGCTTATTATTTCATTATACTGGGATTGAGTATGATGATGTCATGTCATGGGATTTTTACGACAAGGATTGGTCAGAGGTAAAACCACATATTCCTTTTAAACAACTTCCCATGTTGATAGTTGATAAAAAATACGAAATTTGTCAAAGTTTAGCAATTATGACATTTATTGAAAATTTGGCAGATATTAACATTACTGATCCAATATTAAATGCCAAAGCTAATGCTATCATGCAAAGCGCCCAAGAACTCTTTATGCCACTTAATCCTACCGTAAACTTTGCTACTGGAGAAAAATTTATAAAAAAAAGAGATGTCATGTTGCCATTCCTGAATTCAAGATTTGAAGATCTTGATAAAGCTTTAAAAGTAAATGATAAGAAATTTTTTATTTACGATGAACCAAGAGCATGTGATTTTGTGACTTTCCATCATCTAGATTTATCTAGATTACTTGATCCATCAATTATAAAAAAATTTCCTAGGCTAGAAAAATTCTTAGATGATTTATCGTCTATTGAAAGAGTAAAATCTTATTTAGATAATAGACCAAAATTAATTGATGTAAGTGTTGAACCCAAGCTAGTTATTAATGGAACTCAACATCCAACTGGTGTGAAAAAAACATAGTTAATACTATTCAAATTTTTTAAAAAATTCAGGATCAATGTGTCTCGTATAATTTTCTAAGGCCAGACCAACTCTTTCTTCTGTTGTCAATGATAAAAAAGCAATTTCTCCTAGCAGCTCAAAACCCTTAAGAAAAGCTTCATCACCCTCATAATTTAATACATCTTTTGTTTCCTGAAAACAAACAGTTCCTAATATATATTGAACATAGTCAGCAACTGCAATTTCATGTTTAGTAAATTTACTTTTAGGTATATTAAATTCTTCTTTTAAAGCTGAATGATGAGCTAATGCGGAAAAAGCCCATCTTACCAAAACAATTTTATCTCTATCAGTAGTTTTTTGCATTAAACAATTCGCAAATTTACTAGAATAATTTTGTGCATAGGTTGGAATGGTTAATGAAATCAAAAGTGATATTATTAGAATGTTTTTTTTCATAGATTAATTATCTATTATTATTTTGTAAAATCTACAAATTTAACTTAAATATCTATTTTAATAAAAAAATAAATAGTATAAAGCAATAATTATTTAATGGCGGGGTAGCTCAGTTGGTTAGAGCGCGGGACTCATAAGCCCGAGGTCAGTGGTTCGATCCCACTTCCCGCTACCAGGTATTACTTTTAGAAAATTAATATAAATTATTAATATTTTTGCCATTGCTTTATAAACATAAAATTTAAATTATTATAATAAATTAATTTGTAAAATATTAGTAAATAAGCAAATAAGAAACCACCATTAAAGTAACCAACACCCCTTAAAAATTGCATAGAAATCAAACTTAATAAAAAGAATTCAAGGTTTTTAATTTTTTTATTCCTAAAATAAAAAATTAGAAGAGAAAGTATAATAAGAATTCCAAAAATTCCAAATTCAGTGATTAATTTTGAAATATTTGTAGATCCATCCATTATATTATTTTTTTTTATATGTGGATCTGAAAGTAAAATTTTATTTATATAATCTGAATGTGATAAATAGTATTTATTAAAACCAACACCAAAAGGTTTATCAAATAAGGATTTCCGAGTTATCTCTAAAGACACAACAAAAGTTTCAACAGACATAGACATACTTTTTTTTTCTTTTAATCGAAATTTAGTATAATTATCATTAAATTTTTTATTAAATTGTTTATTTTCCCCGATTTTTAAAATTTCATTTTCACTTAAATTTTGTGATTTTTTAAAGTAATAAAAATCTTTTAATGGTTTAATTGCGCCAAATGATCTTTCAGAACATTGTTCATAACTGAATAAAGTAATTACACAAACTATTATTACATAGACTGAGAAGAAAAAAAATTTAGGATTTGAATACTTTTTAAAAAGAATCATCATTTGACTTAACGCCAAACCTACCAAAAAGGTGGTAGAAAAATTTGAGTAAGAAATTAACATGAAAACTATTGCAAAAAATAAAATTACAAAATCTTTTTTATTAAATATTTTATGTTCTGAAAAATAAAGTGAATAATAATTTATTATCGGTACTGAAATTATAGCAAAATGAGAATTTTCAAGAAATATAAATTTAGTTCTAAAAAACCATCCATTATAACAACTAAAAACAAAGCTTGAATTTGAGTACAAAAAAAAAACTAAATATCCTATAATAAATAATATTAAAAAAATATTAAGTATAGTATGAAGATTTCTGTAAATTGAGTCAGTATTTTTTGTAACTACAAAGAAAATAATAGTAAAAAATATCAAGCCATAAAAATCTCGTTCATTTAAATTATATTTTAAAAAAAAACTTAAAATAACCAAATGTATAAATATTAAAATAGGAATTCCAAAATCGGCTATAATTTTAATAGGATTAGAACTATAAAAGATTAAAATTGTAGTGAATAACGGTAATATTATTAAATATCTAAATTCAAAAAAATTGGTCTTAATGTCCCAAAGAAATAGAAACGAAAAAACTCCAATAAATAAAAAAAATAAATTTGTTTTATGCGTTAAGTTTCTATTCATTCACTTTAAAAAATTTAATGATCATATATTTTACAAAAAAAATTAACAAAATTGTAAAAATTATTGCTGATAAAATAAGATAACTTTGCTTAGGTAAATAACCAAAATGAATTAATCTATATCCCAGAACGAAGCCTATAAAACTTGAAAATACAACACTATCAAAACTTAGTTTTCTTGAAAGGTGTTCGATAGATGAGCAAAAAAAATGAATGACCAAAGCTGAAATACTCAAAAAAAATAAAGAGCCAGGATATGATAAAAAGGACAGTATACCTGGTATTATTATTCCATAATGTCTTTTAGAAGATCGTTTATAACTAGTTTCATTATTATTTTCAAAAGGAATTATAAATGTTCTTTGATAAAATCCGTATAAATTTGGATCAAATTCTTCACTTAATGCTCGCTTAAGTAGATTAAAATTTTTTTTAGGGTAGCTTGTGACTGCTGCCACTCCATCAAGTCCAACGAATCTATTTTTAATAACAAATATTATTCTTTCAACGTTCTCATTCAGATCTAAAATTTGACTTTCTGTATTAATTATTTTTCCTGAAATAATTTTTATTTTTTTTTCATCAGAAAAATCACTTTCAATTATTTTTTTTATCTCAATATTACTTGTTTCATCACCCTCTAACATTTTTTTTATCTCAATATTACTTATTTCATCACCCTCTAATAATTCTTTCGCTGATTTTTCAGCAACATATAGTCCATCGATATAACTTGAATTTCTAATTTTATTTATTGGGAATATCAGTAAAGCAAAAATTATGAATAATATTATGAAATTTAAAACTAATGAATTTTTCAAGCTATCTTTAAAGATTTTATTTTCATAATTAAAGTAAATAGAGAAAATTACAGCTGATCCAGCAAAAATCATTGACCTACTTAAAAGTGACAAGTTTGTAAATGCTAGCTCAAAAAAAAACAAAAATAATACAATTATACTTAATTTTTTAAAAACTTTAATTTCGTATTCTAGAAGTAAACAAGATATTGATGTTAATCCAAAAAGCAACATCCATTTCAAAAAAGCACCAAAAAAGAAATTAATTTTATAACTTTCTAACAATCCCTTTTGGTAAAATCCTAAATAAAAATTTGTAGTTCCTACAAACAATATTAGGACAAAAAACACTAAGAAAATATATTTTCTATATTTTTTGTAAAAAAATAACAAAGAGTTGATTTCTATTTTATAGAATAACCTTTTATTATTAAATATTTTATTAAATAATAGGCTGGCCATAAGAAAACTTAATATTCCAATAGATGAATATTTTAATAAATTATCAAAGTCATTTCCTGAGTATGAAAATGCTCCTCCACCCTCGGGAAAAGAGTGTTTAAAAATTATTATTACACATAATTTATAAAAAAAACCTAGCCAAAGAAATACAGATAAGGTTTTATCCAAAAATAACATACTGTATTTATAAGAGTAAAAAATGTAAGCATTTGAAATAGCAAATAAAAATAAAAATAATAAACTTGAACCTGGATAATTAAAGAATGAAAAGTAAACAAGTAGAAGGTTTAACAGTATGAAAGTAGTTATTGATAAAATCTTGAGATATTTATTTAAATACATTAAGTACCTAATGACCAGGAAAGTTCATCAAATTTTCAACTTTATATTTTTTTCTTACAAGATTATCACATCCACCTAAATCAAAAAGATTTATAACAAATATAAATGCTGCAACTTTTCCTTTAGAAATTTCTATAAGTTTTGCAGCAGCTTCTGCAGTTCCTCCTGTTGCTATCAAATCATCAATTATTAAGACTGAGTCATTTTCAGAAATAGAATCTTTGTGAACCTCTATTGTTGCAGTTCCATATTCTAATTGGAAATCTACTGAGTGAACATCAGCAGGAAGTTTGTTCTTTTTTCTTAACATTATAAATGGTTTTTTTAAGATATATGAAACAGCAGATGCAAACACAAAACCACGTGATTCAATTGCCGCAATTTTATCAACTTTAAATTTTTTGGATTTTTCAACTATCTGATTAATTGTTGCCTCAAATGCTAATTCATCTTTTATCAAGGTGGTTATATCTCTAAATAAAATACCTTTTTTAGGATAATCTTTAATTGAACGAATATAATCTTTCAAATCCATAATAGTTATTTATAATTCAAATATAATTACTTTTTACATGGCAAATAATAAATTAGCAATAATAGGTGGAAGTGGTCTTTACGATGTTGAGGAGTTCAAAGATAGAGAATTAATAGATTTAGACACTCCTTGGGGGAAACCTTCAGATCAAATTTTAAAAACTAATTATAATAATAAGGAAGTTTATTTTCTTCCAAGACACGGCAAAGGTCATTTCATTTCACCATCAAATATTAATTTTAGAGCAAACATTGATGCATTAAAACAACTAGGTGTAACAGATATTGTATCTATATCTGCAGTTGGATCTTTAAAAGAAAATTTGCCTCCTGGTAAATTTGTTATAATTGATCAATTTATAGATAGGACATTTGCAAGAAATAAAACTTTTTTTGATGATGAAATTGTTGCTCATGTATCAATGGCTTATCCGACATCAAACGGATTAATGAATGCATGTGAAGAAGCTATAAAGAAAGAAGAAATAAATTATAAAAGAGGTGGAACATATGTTGTAATGGAGGGTCCACAATTTTCAACTTTAGCCGAGTCTAATCTTTACAGATCTTGGAATGCGGATGTTATTGGAATGACCAATATGCCAGAAGCAAAGTTAGCGCGAGAGGCTGAAATTAGATATGCTTCAGTATCTATGGTTACAGACTTTGATTGTTGGCATCCAGATCACGAAAATGTTGATGTTCAAAAAGTTATCAAAGTATTACTAGACAATGCATCTAAAGCAAAAAATATGATTAAAAATTTAATACATGTCTTTGAGAATTATATTGATCCAAATGATCCAACAAATAATTGTCTAGATGTAGCAATTATAACTGCATCTGAAAAGAGAACTCAAAAAACAATAGATAAATTGAAAACAATAGCTGGCAGAGTTTTAAAAAAATGAGAATATCAGGTAAAGAATATAGAACTATCTGGTACGAAGATGATGTAGTTAAAATAATTGATCAAACAAAACTTCCTCATAATTTTATTATTAAAGATCTTGAGACAGTAGATCATGCTGTTAATGCAATTAGATCAATGGAAGTAAGGGGTGCCCCATTAATTGGAGCTACGGCTGCTTACGGTATAGCTTTGGCGATCAAGGAAAATAATAATTTAAAATTTATTAAAAAAAGCTCAGAAAAATTAGTTAATGCAAGACCAACTGCAATTAACTTACAATGGGCAGTCCATAGGATGAATAATAAGTTATCATTTATAAAATCTAAAGATTTATTTGATGTTGCATTAAAAGAAGCTCAAGAAATATGTAATGAAGATATAAATTTTTGTAAAAATATAGGTTTAGAGGGGCTTAAAATTATTGAGAAAATTTATAAGCAAAAGAAAAATACAGTTAATATACTAACTCATTGTAATGCAGGATGGTTAGCAACGATTAACTGGGGTACCGCAACGTCTCCAATCTATCACGCACATAAAAATGCTATTCCAGTTCATGTATGGGTTGATGAAACAAGACCAAGAAATCAAGGTGCAAATCTTACTTCATATGAATTAAATGAGGAGGGAATACCAAATACAATTATTACAGACAATACTGGGGGTATTTTAATGCAAAGGGGAGAGGTTGATATGTGCATTGTTGGAACTGACAGGACTTTATCAACAGGAGATGTATGTAATAAAATTGGTACTTACTTAAAAGCATTAGCTGCATATGATAATAATATACCTTTCTACGTAGCTTTACCAAGTTCCACAATTGATTGGGAGACAAAAGATTATAATAAAATACCTATAGAAGAAAGAAATTCTGATGAACTGTCCTATGTAGAAGGAAAAGATGATAAAAATAATATTAAGAAAGTTTTAATTTATCCTGAAAAAAGTAAATCAATGAATTTGGCATTTGATATAACTCCAGCTAAATATGTAACAGGTTTAATTACGGAGAAAGGTATATGCAAGGCATCTACCATTGGTTTAAAACAAATGTTTAATAGATAATGGGTAAAGTTAAAAATATTTTATTTATAATGGCTGATCAACTTAGATTTGATTATCTTTCTTGTTATGGTCATCCACATCTTAAAACACCCCACTTAGATGGTTTAGCAAAAAAAGGAGTTATATTTGAGTCCGCTTATGTTCAAGCACCTGTTTGTGGTCCATCAAGAGCCTCCTATTATACGGGAAGAACGGTATTTAGCCATGGATCAACTTGGAACCAAATACCTTTGCCAATCGGCGAACTAACTATTGGAGATTATTTAAGGCAATCTGGAATTAGAACTGGAGTTGTTGGTAAAACACATATGAGGCCTGACATAGATGGAATGAATAGACTTGGAATTTCAAAAGATACAGAAATAGGTCTGACGGTTAGTGAACCAGGATTTGATCCTTATGAGAGAGATGACGGACTTCATCCTAATAACCATATTAAAAATTCAACTAAAAAACTATCTTACAATGACTGGTTAAACAAACTTGGATATGAGGGTGATAATCCTTGGGATAGTTGGGCAAATTCATCAGAGGATGAAAGTGGAAATATTTTGAGTGGATGGAGGTTAAGAAATTCAAATAAACCTGCAAGAATTAAAGAAGAACATTCTGAAACTGCATTTATGACAAATAGATCAATGGAATTTATTCAAGAAAGTGGAGAGAAGCCTTGGTTTTTACATTTATCATATATTAAACCTCATTGGCCATACATTGCTCCTGCCCCTTATCATAATATGTATTCCTCAAATCAATTTTACCCAGTTCATCGAAGTAATACTGAAAAAGAAATAGATCATCCAGTATATAGAGCTTTTATGGAAAATAATATTTCAAAAACTTTTTCAAAAGAAGAAGTAAGAAACACTGTTCTTTCGGGATATATGGGGTTAATAAAACAAATCGATGACAATCTTGGTAGGCTATTTAAATTTCTAGAAGAAAAAGATTACATGAAAAATACAATGATAGTCTTTACATCAGACCATGGTGATTACCAGGGTGATCATTGGCTAGGAGAAAAAGAACTATTTCACGAACAAATTGTTAAAGTTCCAATGATAATTTATGATCCAAGTAGTTTGTCAGATAATAATAGGGGAGTAAGAGAAAAAAGATTTGTAGAGGCTATAGACTTACTACCTACTTTTTTAGACTCTGTAGATAGCAATGTGAGCAAGCATCGCCTTGAGGGACAATCATTGTTACCAATTATTAGAGGAAATAAAGTTTCTAATTGGAAAGATAGTGTATTTAGTGAAATAGATTACTCATTTAACGAAGCAAGAAAAATTCTTAATATTGGAGCATCAGACGCTAGAGCTTATATGATTAGAAATAATAATTGGAAGTATATTTATTATAAAGGTTTTCCACCTCAATTATTTGATTTAAAAAATGATCCAGATGAATTCAATGATCTAGGCCAATCATCAGAACATAAAAAAATT
Organism: uncultured Pelagibacteraceae bacterium; assembly: GCA_902609675.1. GTDB lineage: Bacteria > Pseudomonadota > Alphaproteobacteria > Pelagibacterales > Pelagibacteraceae > Pelagibacter. The sequence continues at coordinate 86,157 of CACLST010000001.1, forward strand.
ATTGATGAAATGAAGGATATATTGCTTAAAAGAATTACAAATAGAAAAAATAGGGTTGCAGCAACAGATGAATTTGTTTTAAAAGAAAGAGATTATTCAAAAGATGATGGAATTATGATAGGAGTTTGGTAATGAACCCTTTAATATTGTCGCTAATTTGCTTAGTTTCGGTAGGGGTTTCTGCAAATTTAATAAAATTAATTCGTGGAAATAGAATTTTATTAATTATTTCTTTATTACCTTGTATTTATATATTTATCTTTGGTTTGTATGCAACTTTAGGTCCAATGGATTTATATAAAGATGGTACAGATAATTTTTATGCTCAGAATCCAGGTAAAGAATTACCAATAGTATTTGTATTATTAAAATTCTATCAATATATTTTAATGATAGTAGGCGCAGTTTTTGGTTTTCTTTATTTTAATTATATAAAAAAAATTAAAGATACTAGTGAGCCATCAGACTAGGTAAATATAAACAAATTGCAGGAAAAGCAATAATTAAAGCGAGCCTAATTACGTCAGTCATTAAGAATGGGAGTGTTCCAAACCAAATTGTTTGCAAAGGTGTTTTTTGCATTACACCTTTAATAACGAATAAATTCATTCCAACAGGAGGTGAAATTAATCCAAATTCGACAACTATAACTGCAAATATACCAAACCAAACAGGATCAATTCCAGCATCAATAATCACTGGATAAAATACTGGAATAGTTAAAAATAACATTGCCAAAGAGTCCATTACAGTACCAAGAACTAAATAAATTGCACAAATTACTAAAATTATTCCTAATGGAGTAAGCTCAAGATAATTAATAAAATCAACAACTGCAAAAGGTAACTGCGTAACAGTTATAAGATAATTAAATATACTTGCGCCAATAACAATTAAATATAAAGAACCAACAGTTTTTATAGTCGTCCATAAAGCATCTTTCAATAAACTTAATTTTAATTGACCTCTAAAAAATATAAAAATTAAAACTAATATTACACCTACTGCAGCGCTTTCTGTTGCTGTAAAAAAACCTAAATAAAGTCCACCCATCATGATTGCAAATATTAAAAAAATTGGAAAAACTTTTGATAATGCAGAAATTCGTTCCTTCAAAGGCATCTTTGTTCCATAACCACCTTGTGAGGGATAAATTAAAAGATAAATCCTAATAGCAATCATATACAGTACCACTGCTATTATTCCAGGTATCAGTGCAGCAAAAAATAATTCTTGAACAGACTGTTCAGTTAGATAAGCATATATTACTAAAATAACACTTGGAGGAATTATGATTCCAAGCGTTCCACCAGATGCAATAGATCCACTTATTAGGGCATCACTGTAACCATGTCTTCTCATTTCAGGGCCTGCCATTTGAGACATTGTTGCAGCTGTTGCAATTGAAGATCCACAAATCATTCCAAATCCAGCGCATGCTCCAACTGTAGACATTGCTAAACCACCTTTGTAATGACCCACTATTGCATAAGCTGCATCATATAAATTTCTTGATAAATTTGAACTGTTGGCAAGATTTCCCATAAGAACAAACAAAGGCAAAACTGATAATGTATATTTTGAGACAGCATCAAAAGGAGCAGTTCCCAAAACAAATATTGCAGGGTCAAATCCTGAAATCACTGCAAAGCCGGTAAAACCAACAACCAACATTGCAATTCCTATTGGTACATTTAATACCATCAAAATTAATACAGCGGCAAAAGACAATCCGCCATTAATTACAGCTTCTAATCCCATTATAAATTCTCAGCTTTTGAATTACTTTTAAAAATAGTTTTAATAAACCATATGATGATAGCAAAAACACTTAACCACATCCCAATAGAGCATATGAAATAAAAAGGATAAAAATAAAGTTCTAGGTCAATCGTTACTCTTTGATTTTTCATAAATTTGTATGATGTTAAAGTAGTAGAGTATGCCATTAAGGACATAATCGATATCATTAAAATAAATTTTAAAATTACCAAATAAGTTTTAAATATACCCAAATTTAAATTATTTATAAAATCTGCTGAAACATTAGCATTTAAATAAAATGCTCTTGGCATTGCGAGGAAAGCTACTAATGCCATTCCTATTTCAACTAACTCTATTGTACCTGTAACTGGTGAATTTAAAAATCGTCTTCCAAAAACGTCAGAGAAAGTTAATACAGCTAATAAAAACAAAACAATGCCTGAAGCTATCGCCGAATAATCAAAAACTTTACTGACTTTAGAAATCATAAAAATGTTGCTTCAAATTATTTAAACATTAACATATAAGTAGTTTCAAAAATAGAAAGTATTAATCATGAAATTTATTTCTTTTAAACATAATGATCAAAACAAGTTTGGTATTATAAATAATAATAAAATTACAGATCTAACTGGAAAAGTATCAAATTCAAATACACTTAAAGATTTAATTTCAAATCAAGGAATTGAAGAAGCAAAATCTTATGCAACAAATAATCCAGGCAATATAAATGACTCAGATATTGAATATTTGCCATTAATTCCAAATCCTGGAAAAATTATTTGTGTAGGTTTAAATTATAGTGAACATGTTAAAGAAACCAACAGAACAGTTGAAGAGAACCCAGTAATTTTTCATCGATTTCCAGAAAGTCAAACTGCACACTTACAACCAATTCAAAGACCTGTTGTTTCACAAAGTTTAGATTTTGAAGGTGAGATGGCAGTAATTATGGGTGAAGGTGGCAAACACATAAAACCTGAGGATGCATTAAAGCATATAATTGGTTATTCATGTTATAATGAAAGCACTGTAAGAGAATGGCAGAGACATACCAGACAATTTGGGATGGGTAAAAACTTTGAAAAAACAGGGAGTTTTGGCCCACACATGGTTTTAGCTGAAGACATTAATAATTATAAAAATTTAACAATTGAAACTAGATTAAATGGCGAAGTCATGCAAAACGCTAAATTAAGCCAACTTATTTTCGATATTCCAATTTTAATTTCGTATGTTTCTAAAGCTATGGCTTGGAGAGCTGGGGATGTACTAGTCACTGGTACGCCTGGAGGTGTAGGGTTTAAAAGAAACCCTCCAGTATTTATGAAGCCTGGAGATAATGTTGAAATAGAAATCACAGAAATTGGCACTTTATCTAATACAATTAAGGATGAAATAATCTAATTTTCAAGTTAAACTTTCTTATAATTATTTAATAATAAGAGGGGATTAACATGAAAAAAAAAATAATTGGTTTTGTTATAGGAATTTTTTCCTTAAGCATTATTAGCACGGCATCAGCTACAGAATTAAAGTTAGCAACTTTTGAACCACCAAAAGCATTTATAGCAAGTAAGATTTTAGCTGCTTGGGCAGATAAAGTTAACAAATGTTCAAATGGTGCTTTAAACGTAAAAATGTATGCAGGAGGAGTATTAGGAAGTCCTCCTAAACAATACGATATAGTAACTTCAGGAGTTGCAGATATATCTTGGACAGTTCTTGGATATATTGGTGGTCAATTTCCTTTAAGTTCAGTTGTAGAACTACCATTCTTAACTAAAACTTCAAAAGCTGGATCTAGAGCTCTAAATACTCTTTTTGAAGAAGGTTACCTAGATAAAGAAATGGCAGGAATTAAACTGATAGGACTTCATTCGAACCCTGGATACCAAATCCATATGAAGGATACTAAAGTAGTTAAACCTGCAGACTTTAAAGGTAAAAAAATGAGAGTTCCAAGCAAAATAGCTGGAACAATTCTTAAAACTTTAGGAGCAACCGGGGTTAAAGTGCCAGCACCAGGAACTTCAGAAGCCTTAAATAAAGGTGTTATAGATGGTACACCTTTCCCATACACAGCAATTGGTTCATTTAGATTATTTGATGTTACTAAATATCATACAGAAGTTAACATTACTAATGCTACATTTGGATTAATAATGAATGAAGGGAAATATAATGGTCTTTCTTCAGCAGCAAAAGGATGTGTTGATAAACATTCAGGTCAATGGTTTGGCGATTGGGCATCTAATTTAATTGATACTCAGAATGCCAAGATGAGAGTCCAAGTAGAAAATACTCCAGGGCACGAGATAACTGTTGCATCGGAATCAGTGTTAGCTGAATACAAAAAAATATTAGCTCCAATTGAATCAGACTGGTTAGCAGAAATGAAAGGTAAAGGTCTTGATGGAGATGCTGTATTAAAAAGGGCAAGAGAAGTAATTTCTAAAATAGACGGTTAATAGTTAAATTCGAGCCCGCTAATTTCATAGCGGGCTCTTTCAAAATTAAGTATAATAATAAAATGGCAGTAAAAGCTTTAAGTTATATCGGAGTTAATTCAGATAAATTTGAGGATTGGTCAATGTATTCTCAAAAATATCTTGGTATGCAACAGATAGATCGAGGAAAAGAAATTCTATCTTTTAGAATGGATGACCAAAAACAAAGGTTAACAATAACTGGTGATAAAGGAGACGGATTAGGATTTTTAGGATGGGAAGTTGAGAGCAAAGAAGATCTTCAAATCTTTGCAAATAAATTAGAGGAAAATAAAATAGTAGTAAATCATGGGAAGACTTCTTTTGCTGATAAACGTTTTGTTGAAGATTTAATATATTTTAACGACCCACAAGGAAATCGTATTGAGCTTGTGTATAAGCCTATGTTAGATACTGATCCATTTAAACCAGGTAGGCCAATTTCAGGATTTAAGACTGGGCCACTTGGTATGGGACATGCAGTTGTACATGTTAAAAATATTGATGATTTAATTCCCTTTTACAGAGACGTAATGGGTTTTAAGATAAGTGATTATAGTCATACTCCAATATCTTTATGTTTTTTTCATGTTAATGGTAGACATCATAGTTTAGCTTTATTTGGTTCAGGTGGAACTGGTTTTCATCATTTTATGGTTGAATACAACAACTTAGATGATGTAGGTCAAGGTTATGACTTATTACAATACAAGGATAACGCAATTGCTTATACAATGGGACGACATACCAATGATTATATGACTTCATTTTATTCAATTACACCATCTGGTTTTTTTATTGAAAATGGATGGGGTGGGAGGATTATAAATCCAGACACATGGGAGCCAATTGAAACATTTGAGGGACCTAGTTTTTGGGGACATGAAAGACTTTATTTACCAGATGATGAGAGAATGAAATTTAGAAATAAAAGACTTGAAACTGCATCTCAAGGTAAACAAGCTCCATTGTTAATCGATTGTCCTTGGTTATATTCAAATTTGAAAAATAAATAATTTTTGAAAATATCAATGAAAGAATTTGATGTCACAATAATAGGATTAGGACCCGCGGGAGGGACTTTAGCAAACCTACTGGCAATGCATGAGTTTTCAATATTAATTCTCGACAGAGAAAAAAGCTTTTATCCTCTGCCTAGAGCGGTTCATTTTGATGATGAAATAATGAGAGTATTTCAAACAATAGGAATTACAAAAGAATTTTTGAAACACACTATAATTAATAAAGGTACTAAATTTGTTAATTCTAAAGATAAAGTAATATTAGATTGGCCAAGGCCAAAAAAAATTACAGATAATGGATGGTATCCAAGTTATAGATTTCATCAACCTGATCTAGAAAAAAAACTTAGAAAAAAATTAAAAAATTATAAAAAAGTCTCAATACAACAAAATTCCGAAGTTATAAAAATTAAAAATTCAAAAAATCATGTGGATATAACTTATTTAAATATAAATAATTACAAAGAACATATCGTGAAGTCAAAATATGTAATTGGCTGTGATGGAGCCAACTCTATAACTAGAAAACAAATGAGAACAAAAATGGATAATTTAGGTTTTACTCAAAAATGGGCAGTAGTTGATCTAATTTTGAAAAAGAAAAAAAATAATTTACCGGATAGAACAATTCAATACTCAAATCCAAAACAACCAGCAACATATTGTAGAAATGTTGGTAGACGTAGAAGGTGGGAATTTGCAATTAAGAAAAATCATAGTGATAAAAAAGTTTTATCAGAAAATTATATTTGGAATTTTCTAAAACCTTGGCTTAATAAAAGTGAAGCAATTATTGAAAGAAAAACAATTTATACATTTGAGTCTGCTATTGCTAGAAAATGGCGAAAAGGTAGAGTTTTTATAGCTGGTGATGCCGCTCATTTAATGCCTCCATTTATGGGACAAGGAATGTGTGCTGGGATTAGGGATGCATCAAATTTAGCATGGAAAATTGCATACTGTATAAGAAATAAATTTGATGAAACACTTTTAAACACATATCAATCGGAAAGATCTCTTAATGTTAAAGAATATATTGAAACCACTATGAGGATGGGAGAATTTGTAAATGCTGTTGAGTCCATTCAGATAACTGACAATATAAAGTCTGATAACAAAGGTATTAAAAGTATGCAGTCAATTAAGCCTAAACTAGGAAAAGGTTTAGGTAGCCTAAAAGATAAAAATAGAGGAAAAACTTTTCCTCAATTCAAACTTAATAATAATAAAACTCTAGATGATTATTTTTCAAAAAAAGGAATGTTAATATTATCTTCAAAAATAAAGTCCAAAAACTCAACAAATTATTCATTATTGGAGGCAAAGAATTTAAGCAATGTATCAACATATTTAAAAGACATAAATTCAAAAGCTATTTTAGTAAGACCAGATAGATATATTTTAGCTTCAGCAAGATCAAATAAAGATGTTAGTTTACTTTTTAAAAAATATTCCTCAATTTTACGATAACTTGAACATTTCATTTACAGCTAATATTTTTGAATGATTGTTTGGTGCAATTTCTCCATTTGGCATATATAAGGAATTTTCAAATCCTACTCTTATTTTACCACCTAAGTTTATAGCCTTTTCCAAACAACTCATTTCCTCTTTTGCGAAAGCGCATATTGACCAATCTAAATTGACATTATTATCTTTCATTACTTTTAAGAACTCTGGGATTTTTTCTGGATAACTAATTTTACCAGTGTAATGACCTATTACAAATAAACACCAAGCTCCTTCAATTGGAATTTCTGCTTTATTTAAAAGGTTAACTAATAAGTCTACATCCTGCGGGTTATACAAAATATGCTGTATTTTAGTTCCAGCTTCTGTCAAATATTTATATAGTTTTATGTCTTCCTCTGTTGGTTTTCTAGAGGGTATTAATTCTGCTGTACCAATTGATGTACCTGGTGGAGTAACATCATATGCAAGTTTCCTCATTTCTTCAGGAGAATACTTCCCAACTGCCTCAGTAGTGACTTGAATATGCATTTTAGGAACTTGGTGTTCTAATTCATTTAATGCCTCTTTATAAAGTCCAGCATCCAAAACATGTTCTCCTTTATCATTTCTTACATGCAGATGAATAGCACCTGCTCCTGCTTCAAAACAGTTTTTAGCAACATCAACTGTTTCTCTGATTGTTAAGGGAACTTCCGGATGATCTTTCTTGATTTTTCTTGCTCCATTTGGAGCCACCATTAACCTAGGTAATTCATTTGGTTGGTAAAAAGGCATAAATTATCTTAAAGATGCAGCAATATTTCCACCATCAACTGTTAGAATAGCTCCAGTGGTTTTTTTGGATATTGAAAGATGAAAAAAAGCTTTTGCTACATCTTCGGCTTTTACCTCATTTAAAAGTAAATTACCTTTCATATATTCATCTGTAGTAACTTCTCTAGCCTTTGCTCTTGATTTTATCATTTTATCATTTAGAAGCCCACTTCTAATTCTATCTGCATTTACCCCATTAGATCTAATTCCAAATGATCCATAATCAACAGCATATTGTTTGCATAGATTTAATAATGCCGATTTCGGCAATCCATAAGGCCCAAAATTTTTACCTGGATTTACTGATTGTTTGGAAATATTAAATAATAAACATCCTTCAATATTCTGAAGTTTCATAATCTTTGTAGCTTCAGAAGCACAGTATTGATGAGAAAAGAAATTATCTTCAAAACTTTTTCTTAAAATTTTATCACTAACCTCAGCAATTGAACCTCCTGTTGCAGTACCTGCATTTGATATTAAAATATCTACTCCTCCAAATTGAGATGAAATTAAATTAAATGCTTTTTTAACACTTTCTTTGTTTGTTACATCACAATAGATACAAAGGTCATTTAATTTTTTGCTCATTTCATCAACCTTTTTTTTATTATTGTCTATTAATATTACCTCTGCGCCAGATTTTTTGAATAATTTATATGTTGCTGTTCCTATTCCACCAAAAGCACCTGTAATAACAACAATACTTCCTTCTAATTCCTTTTTTTCTTTCTTTAATTTTGCTTGTTCAAGAGACCAATATTCAACATCAAAAATATCTTTTTTTGGTATAAATTTGTACTTTGAGGTTTCTTCAACAGATGTGATTACTCTTGCATTAGTCTCAGTCAAATCTGCAGCAATATTTGCAGCTTTAAGACTGTTGCCTACACAGAATATTCCAATATTTTGTACTATTATTACTCTTGGTGAAGTATCTAGTATTGTCTTCTTTTCTTTAACCTTTTTTTGGTTTTGTTCAAAATATTGCAAATATTTTATCCTGTAATTTATAAATGCTTTTTTTGCAGTTTTTTTAAACTCACTAATAGAGGATTTAAGTTTGGGTTTTATTATTAAAGGAAAGGGTTTTACTCTTATTACATGATCTGGAGTAGCAGTGCCCTCCGTAGAATATCTTGCGACCTCTATTCCATTAATAAAATACTTTAATTTCTTATTATTTCTAAAAGTAAGAATAAATTTACTTTTTGCACCAGTAGATGTAAGTCCTCGAAGTATTGGTGCTATTTGAGCAGGAGTAATTTTAGTATTTAAATTTTTTATTTGTTTGATTTTTTTTCTTTTTAATTTTTTTATAGCCTTTTCAGCGTCACTCACATATTTGATCATTAGGTCGTATGATTCTTTTGCATCGTTAGAGAACGTAAAAATTCCATGATTAAGTAAAATAAGACAGTTTATTTTTGGATTGTCCAAGTAAACATCTTTAATCTTCTGAGCTAATCCATACCCTGGCATTATATAAGGAATTATACTTACTTTTTTTCCAAATATCTTTTTGCAAAAAGTAATTCCATTTGGTCTGTTGGTTACATTCATAATCGCATCAGAGTGCGTATGATCAACAAACTTGAACGGTAAAAAAGCATGTAGAAAAGTTTCAACTGATGGATTTGGAGATTTGATATTAATTAAATTCCTTTTTTGATATGATACCATTTCTTCATCTGATAATTTTTTTTTATTCTTTAATGCCAAAAGAGGATTTAGTTTTACAGCTGGCAAACCTTCTGGTTCAATTTCTGCCATATCCCATCCACTCCCTTTTACACATAAAACATCATAGTTTTTTCCATCTAAATCTTTTACAGTAGTTTTAACAGAAGTATTACCGCCCCCATGTAAAACCAACTCACTATTTCTTCCTAGTAATCTAGTTGTATAAACTCTTAAAGCCATGTCCCTAGAATGACCAAGTTTCTTGTATTTTGATATATATTTTTTTGCTTCTGTATTTGACCAATTATTTTTCAAAGTAATATCCTCACATAAATTATTATCGTAGTTTTTTATTTGAAAGAAGTAAAAAATTAAATTAGTAAAGTTATTAAATATTTATATGACTAAAGTTGGGGAACATATTACTCTTGATATAATAGGCACAAAAAAGGAATACGATTCTGCTTTCTTTGAAAAATTAGTTTATAAAATCGCGAAAATAGCAAAGGTTACAGTGCTTGAAATTTCTAAATATAAATTTGAGCCACAAGGATTTACTTTAGTTGCTTTGCTGGCTGAAAGTCATATTAGTTTTCACACATTTCCAGAAAAGGGAATTATAAGTTTTGACTTTTTTACTTGTGCAAAAATTTCTCCTTCTGTTGCATTAGACGTTATTAAAGATGAAATAGCACATACACAAATAATTAAAAAAGAATTTAATAGAGATACAGTAGAACTCTATCATGACAATTATAGTTCACCTGGTTTAAAAAAATCATATGTAGTAAATAATGTTATCGAAAATTTTAAGTCAGAGGTAGGCCAACATATTGAGATACTGGAATTAGAACAATTTGGAAAAGCTTTGTTTATAGATAATGAAATTCAAGTAGCAGAAAAAGATGAATATCTTTATAGTTCTACTTTTGTAAATTCAGGACTTGAGTTAAATTCAAATAAAGAAAAAGCAGCTATTATAGGTGGTGGAGATGGTGGTGTAGCAAGAGAATGTATTTCAAAAAATTTTAGTTTTATTGATTGGTATGAGTTAGATCCTGAAGTAGTTGAAGTTTGTGATAAGCATATAGGCAAAATAGGCGAGAAAGCTACAGAGAAAAATTCAGTAAAATGTGTTTGGGGAGACGCATTTGAAAGCATTAAATCAGTCAAAGATGATACATATGATCAGATATATGTTGATCTAAATGACGATCAATATTGTATTGATTTAGCCGCTAAAAATATGAATTCACTCGTAAGAATTTTAAAACCAAAAGGAGTTATTACCGCACAAGTTGGTTCTCAAGATAAAAAACCGAAACAAGTAGAAAGTTGGCTAAATGTATTTCATAAAAACTTTGGAAATACAAAATTATCAAGGGTTTACATTCCAAGCTTTGATTGTTCCTGGAACTTTTCATCATCAATTAACCATTAATTTTCTTTTTAATTAATTAAATTTGTGAAATAATCTAATCAAATATTTTGGAGGTAAAATGAATAAATTTAAAACATTTGGACTAGGAATTATAATTTCTTTTTTCATAGTATTGAGTGCAAATGCAGGCTCAATAAAGATAGGAACCGAGGGAGCTTATCCTCCTTGGAATTCTAAAGATGCCGCAGGTAATCTTAACGGTTTTGAGGTTGATTTGGCTAAAGCTTTGTGTGAAATCATGAAACATAACTGCACAATAGTTGAGCAAGATTGGGATGGGATGATCCCAGCACTAACATCAAAAAAATTTGATGCAATAATGGCTGGTATGTCAATCACATCTGAAAGATTAAAAACTATAAATTTTTCTCAAGGGTATGCAGATGAAGTTGCATCATTAGCTGTAATGAAGGGATCAAGTATTGAAAATATCAACACACCAGAGGGCATTAACCTTAATATTGGTGGTTCTGATGTTGACAAAGCCCTAAAAACATTAACTAGTTCTTTGTCTGGTAAAACTGTTTGTACACAAATAGGTACAATTCACCAAAACTTTTTAGAGTCAGGTGATGTTGGAAAGATAAATCTTAAAACTTATAAAACTCAAGATGAAGTCAACTTAGACCTTACAAACGGAAGATGTGATGTTGCTCTTGCAGCTGCAGTTGCATTCACTGATTATGCAGAAAAATCTGGAAAAGCAGTAGTTTTGACCGGCCCTACTTTCTCAGGCGGAGCATTTGGTAATGGTGTTGGTGTAGGAATTAGAAAAGGAGACTCTAAGCTTCTCAATGAATTTAATGCAGCAATAGATAAAGCCAGAGATGATGGTATTATAAGTAAACTTGCCATTAAATGGTTCGGTTTTGACGCTTCTATGTAAATAATTTTAGATATGGCGACTATAATATATAGTCGCCGATCTATATGGAACTACTTTCATTCGGAGATACTGGTTGGGGAGACGAACTCTTTTTCGCAACCCTAATGACAATTGCTGTTTCTGTTGCAGCTATGGCAATAGGTTTTCTGTTTGCTTTAATATTTACACCTTTAAAACTATCTAAAAATAAAACACTTAATATTATTGGAAATTGTTACACTACTATTATTAGAGGTGTTCCAGAGCTACTAGTAATTTACTTATTATTTTTTGGTGGCACTGGAGCTGCAATGTATGTAGCTTCAATTTTTGGATATGATGGCTATATCGAAATAAATGCATTTATAACTGGCGCTCTTGCTATTGGGATTATTTCTGGAGCCTATTCTACTGAAGTTTTTAGAGGTGCCATTTTATCAATTGATAAAGGTCAATTTGAAGCTTCAAAAGTTTTGGGAATTAAAAAAAGTATTCAATTTTATAAAATTATTTTACCTCAAATGTTGAGACTATCAATTCCTAATCTAAGTAACGTTTGGCAAATAGCCTTGAAAGATACTTCTTTGATTTCTGTAACGGGATTAGTAGAAATAATGAGGCAATCTTATATCGCCGCTGGTTCAACTAGAGATCCTTTATTTTTTTATTCAGTAGCAGCAGTCTTGTATTTAATACTTACCTACTTAAGCATGAAATTAATTAATAAATTAGAAATGAAATATAGCAAAGGATACTGATGGATATAAATTTAATGATGAGCATTTTTCCAAACTTATTAAATGGTGCAGTTATCACTCTCCAACTTTTAGTAGTTTCAATGTTTTTTGGGTTAATAATAGGTTTAATTTTTGCAATTTTGAGAGTTAATAAAAATCCAATAATTAATAAGTTTGCTTATGGTTATTCTTATTTTTTTAGAGGAACACCTCTACTAGTTCAGTTATATTTAATTTATTATGGATTAGCTAACATAGAACTTTTAAGAAATTCTCTTTTTTGGGTAATTATTAAAGAACCATATTGGTGTGCAATTATTGCTTTTTCTTTAAATACTGGAGCTTATACATCTGAAATACTAAGATCAGCATTTCAGACAATTAAAAAAGGTTACGTTGAAGCTGCACAAAGTTTGGGTGTAACAAAAAAAATAACTTTTTACAGAATTCAATTACCTATTGCTATAAAACAATCACTTCCAGCATATGGGAATGAAATAATATTAATGCTTAAAGGCACCTCTCTTGCAAGTGTTATAACAATTATGGATTTAATGGGTGAAGCTAGAAAAGTAAATGTGTTAACTTTTAAACCTTTTGAGGCTTTTGTAACAGCAGGAATAATTTATTTATTTATTACATTTATAATTCACAATATTATAAGGTATTTAGAGAAAAAATACGGATTTCAAACATGAAAGTAGCTTGTATACAGTTATCTAGTGGAGAAGATTATAATAAAAATTTTAAAGATATTGTAAAATATATTAATCAAGCAATTGCAAATAAAGCTGACCTTATAATTACACCAGAAACCTCTTCATTGATGTCCGCTGACAAAAATAATTTATTTAAATATTCATATGAAATGAAACATGATCCAATAATAAAAAAAGTAAAAATTATAGCAAAAACAAAAAAGAAATGGATACTTCTTGGCTCAATTTCTGTTAAAGAAAAAAGCAAATTAAGAAACAGATCAATTCTTATTGGACCAATGGGTAAAATAAATACTTATTATGATAAAATAAATATGTTTGATGTTAAAGTTTCAAAAAAAGAACAACATAAAGAAAGTAATGTATTTAAGGCAGGTAAAAAATTAGTATCAGCTAAATTACCTTGGGGAAATATAGGTCTTTCAATTTGTTATGATTTAAGATTTCCAGAACTTTATAGAAACTTATCAAAAAGAAATCTAAGTTTTATCACTGTTCCATCTGCATTTACTAAAACAACTGGTCAAAGACATTGGTTAACTTTATTACAAGCAAGAGCAATTGAAAACTTTTGTTATATTTTTGCACCTAATCAAACAGGAAAAAATACGATTAAAAGAGAAACTTTTGGGCATACAGTTATTATTTCACCCGATGGCAAAATAATGGCTCTTAAGAAAGTTGGTAAAGGAATTATATATTCAAATATAATTCCAAAAATAGCTATGGATTTAAGAAAAGTTATTCCAAGTATGCTTTAATAGTTTGTGTATTGTTTAATCTCTTTTATCTTTGAACCAGTTTTATCGTTTATTGCTAATTTAATTTTTGCTCTATTATCATTTAGAAAATGAACATCTCTTGATAGTTTTATAAAATTTTCACCAAAATCACTATTTTTTTCACACATTCTTTTTTTATCTTCAATATCCCAAAGTTTTGCATTTATTGCCTTTAATTCTTCATAAAGTTTTTTTAATTCATCTTCTAAAGTTATGTTTTCATCTAATTGTTTTGTTAAAACTAGATATTCATCATTAATAAATATTAATTTATCTGAGTCTTTAATTTTTTCTTTTTTGATTTCTAAAATTGAGATTTTATCTAAAAGTTCACCTACAGATACTTCAACTAAAATTTTATTCATATATAAACATAGTGTGTTAAGTTGTTAAAAATATGTCTAATATTCTTATAATTAAACATGGATCTTTAGGTGATATAGCCCAAGCGAGTGGTGCAATTCAAGATATTTCTGATTTTCACAAAGATGATAAAGTCTATTTATTAACATCAAAGCCTTACATTAATCTTTTCAAAAAAAATCCATATTTAGAGGACATAATTTTGGATAAGAGATTATCAAGATTTAATCTGATTTATTTATTCAATCTCATGCGCAAATTAAAAAAATATAAATTTATAAAAGTTTTTGATTTACAAAATTCTTCTCGTTCAAATTTCTATAAGAAAATATTGTTCCCAAATGCTAGTAATCTTGTTTGGTCGTCTTCTGAAACCACTTTGCCAAAAGATAAATCCAAGGATGAATTTGATAAAAATCCCGTTTTAGAAAGATTTAAACATCAATTAGAAACATCTGGAGTTAATACTAAAAACACTATGTTTCCTGATTTTAAGTGGGCTTGTTCCAATATTGAAAATATAAAAAAAAAATTTGATTTAAATAAATATATAATTTTATTTCCTTTTTGCTCTCCGCATTTACAGATTAAAAAATGGCCTAATTATAATAAACTTATAGATTTAATTAAGAATAAATTTAAAGATGAATATAAAATTATAGTCGCTCCAGGTCCCGATGAAATTAATATGACAAAAGAAATTAATGCGATTTCAATTTTAAAAGAAAATAGATCTTTAGATATTTCTGAGCTTGCTTCATTAATAAAAGATAGTTCTTTCGTTGTAGCAAATGACACTGGACCTGCACATATAGCAGCACATTTGGGTTCTAATGGTTTAGCTTTATTCGGCTCTCATACTACTGCTTACAAAGTAAGTATAGAGAGAGAAAATTTTAAAGCAATTCAAGTAACAGACTTAAATAAATTATCTCCCGAAAAAGTATTTGAATATTTTGTAAAATCTTTAAATTAATGGAAATTAATTTCCTTTTTTTAGTAAGTGTAGTTCCAGCAATTATTTTGTATGGTATTGCAAAATCAGGTTTAGGTGGTTCTATATCATTAATATCAGTCCCATTGATGACTGTTGTAATGCCATTACAGCAGGCATTAGCAATTATTTTACCTATTTTAATTTTTTCAGACATGATTGCTGTTTACAGATTTAGAAGAGAGTTTAATTTTGATATACTCAAGGTAATGGTCCCTTGTGCAGCAATAGGAATTATAATTGGTTCCTTTACATTCAATCATTTTTCAGAAGATTTACTAAAATTAATAGTTGGAATAATGGGGTTTTTATTTGCTGGACATTATTTTTTGTTTAAAAAAGAGAAGACAGTTCCAGCTAAGCAGAACTTCTTAAAGGGTGCAATTTGTTCGTCAATTGCAGGATTTTCTAGTTTTTGTGTTCATGCTGGTGGAACGCCCACAAGTCTTTATTTACTTCCATTAAGGTTAAAAAAAGAAATATATGTAGGAACGAGAATTATCTTTTTTAGTTGTGTTAACTTAATAAAGCTACCTTTGTATATTTATCTATCAATGATGAATTTTGATACCTTATTTCAATCTGTCTCACTTTTTCCATTGGCTTTAATTGGAATATTTATTGGTTATCAATTGCTTAAAATTATAGAGGAAAATTTATTTTATAACATTGTCTATGGGCTAATTCTTGTCAGCAGTACAAAGTTAATATTTGATTTTATTTAAACTTTGTATTTTTAATAGAGTTGTTACCAAATTTTTTAAGCAAAAATGGTAAAAAAGCTACAATTATTAATATTCTTAAAAAGTGATGATAACTTACAAAAATAGGATCAATATTATAGGCAACGCTAATCACAACCATTTCATGAATTCCTCCTGGAGCAAAACTTAAAAAAGTTGGAATAAAATCAAATCCTAAATACTGAAGAAAGTAAGCTGTAATCATCGCAACAATAACTAAAATAGAACAAACAATTAAACCGTGAAAGATATAAAAGAATAATTCTTTTAGCTTTAATCCATTTAGTCTACTTCCAAGAGCAGTACCCAAAAAAATGAAAGCTATATTTATTACTGTATCTGGGAATCTCGAGTTAACAATCTCAAAAGTATAAAATAAGCCAGATAAGGCCATTGCACCAACAAGTATAGGTGAGGGTATACTTAATTTTTTGAGCAATATAGAAAATAGATAACAAATAATTATTAGAAAAAATATTTCTAAAAAATATCTTAAATCGTAAATATTTTCATAATTATATCCTGCAATTTCAGAAAATCCTAATTTGCTAATAAATAATATAGGTACAAAACTAACAATAAATATAACTCTTGTAGCCTGAGGAATTAAAACTTGTTTATGATTTTCTTTTTTTCCATACTCTAAAAGTGCTGCAGCTATTGGGACAAATGCCCCGGGTAGTGCGGCAAGTGTTGCAATAAACTTATCAAATTTACAAACTTTAATAAAATAATATCCTGCTAAAATAGTGCTGACTACAGTACAAACAACCATTGCCATGGATGAGAATATCCATAAATGAATTTTATACAATAAAGATACATTCAACGTTCCGCCTAAAATAATACCAACCATCAAAAAAACTGGATTAAGTAATTTTGTTGAGAATTCAATTTTAAAATTAGTGAAAGCAATGCAAAGATTTAAACCTAGAGCACCTAGCAACCAAGGCAAAGGAAGACCAATTAGAGTTCCAATATAACCTCCTATTACCCCTATGATTAAAGCCTTATAACTTATGTTAAGCTCATTTAATAATCTTTTTAATGGAATCATGTTTAATATTTAAATAATAAATCCTCATTGACACTGAATTTTAATTTATGTTTAATAACTAATTATAATTATAATAGGAGAAAAAATAATGAAACTAATTAAATCAATAATTTCAGTTTTATTCTCGGCAATTCTTATACTTTCAGCAACAACCACTAGTTCAATAGCAATTGATAAATTGCACTTTGTAATTGGCGGTGGTGCTGGCGGTGGTTGGGATGGAACTGCTAGAGGTACTGGAGAAGCTTTAACAAAAGCTGGTATGTTAAAAAGTGCATCATTTGAAAATATGTCAGGTGGTGGTGGTGGAAAAGCATTAGCTTACATGATTAATAATAAGCCTGCAAATACAGTCTTAGTTCAATCAACACCATTAGTATTAAGATCAATTACAAGACACAAAGGTTATGTAAGTGGAAGTGGAACTTTATCATATAAAGATGTTGTGCCAATAGCTGGTGTTATTGGAGATTACGGCGCAATAGCAGTTGCTAAAAATTCACCTTATAAAAATTTTAAAGATGTTGTTGATGCATACAAAAAAGATGCAAGTTCTATTAAAATGGCAGGTGGATCAGTAAGAGGAAGTATGGACCATTTAATTGGTGCTTTAGCTTTCCAAGCTGCTGGTGCTAATCCAAATGATGTTGCTTATATTCCTTATGATGCTGGTGGAAAAGCTTTAGCTGGACTTTTATCTGGGGAAACACAAATTATCTCTACTGGTTTAGGTGAGCTTATGGGTGCAAGAGACCAAGTAAGAATTATTGGTATTACAGCTCCTTCAAGAGTTTCTGATGCTCCAGATGCACCAACTCTTAAAGAACAAGGTTATGATGTGCAATTTGTTAACTGGAGAGGTTTCTTTGGACCTCCAGGAATGAGTAGTGCAGATAAATCTAAAATTGCTAAAATGTTAGGTGATGTACAAAAAACTTCTGAATGGGAAACTGTTAGAGCAAGAAATGCATGGGTTAATATTTACAATCCAGAAGGTAAGTTTGTCTCTTTCTTAGAAAAACAAACTGAAGAAATGACAGCTCTTATGAAAAAATTAGGAGTTATATAATCTTAACGATTATTAAATATTAGAGCAGTGAATATAAATACTACAAAAGTTATATCACTGCTCTTTTTTATATTTTCAGCATTTTATTTATATACAGCTTATCAAATTCAAGTTTTTGCATTCGATGAAAATGCTCCCTTTAATGCAAGAACATTCCCAATTTATCTAGGATACGTAGGGCTTTTTTTTTCAGGATTAAAAATAATTTTACCAGATCCTAATACAATAAAAGTACAACATAAAACTCTAGAATATAAAAAAACAGTAATACTTATTGTTATTGCAATAATATATGGTGCTACAATCTTAAAAGTTGGTTATTTTTTAACAACATCATTATTTTTGTTTTCATCATATTATTTTTTAGGAGAGAGAAGATGGGTCTTAATGTTCCTATTGTCTTTTCCTTTTGTAGCAGCTTTTATGTATTTGCTTCATGGCGTTCTTGATATTTATTTAAGAGATCCATTTTTACAATCAATTGGAGTAATGGGATGATTGAAGGAATTCTAATTGGTTTAACAACAGCGCTCACTTTACAAAATATTTTAATGGTAATGCTTGGTTGTTTTTTTGGAACAATTATTGGAATGTTGCCAGGACTTGGTCCAATGACAGCGATAGCTTTAATGATACCAATTACTTATGGTTTTGATCCAGCAACTGGTTTAATTTTAATGGCAGGAGTTTACTATGGTGCTGTTTTTGGAGGCTCAACCTCATCAATTTTATTAAACGCACCTGGTGTTCCAGGAACTGTTGCTACATCATTTGATGGTTACCCAATGGCTCAACAAGGTAAAGCTGGAAAAGCTTTAGCAATTGCTGCTTGGAGTTCTTTTGCTGGTGGAACATTATCTGCCATTTATTTATTATTTATGGCTCCAAGTTTATCAAAAGTAAGTTTATCATTTAGATCACCAGATTACTTTGCTTTAATGATTTTAGGTTTAACTGCAATCGCAGCTTTTTCCTCAAAAGGTCAGTTTTTAAAAGCTATGATGATGGTAGTACTTGGTTTAATGCTTGCATCTGTTGGTCAAGATAGCTTATCAGATATTACAAGATTTACATTTAATAATATGAATTTAACTGATGGAATTAGCTTTGTTCTTGTTGTTATGGCAACTTTTGCGATGAGTGAGGCTTTAACCATAATCTTGAAAAGAAATGACCCCACAAGCGCCGCTAAACAAGTGTCATTAACAGAACTTGGTTCAATTAAAATTAATAAAGAAGAAAGAACCAAAATGTACAAGACAATACCCAGGTCATCAGTAATTGGTTTTTTAATTGGTGTTTTGCCTGGAGCAGGGGCAACAATTGCATCTTTTTTAGCTTATGGAATGGAAAGAAATATTGTTAATGATGAAGAAAAAGAAAAATTTGGAAAAGGAAGTGTTAATGGTTTATCAGCTCCAGAAACCGCAAATAATGCAGCCTGTTCAGGGTCATTTGTGCCTATGCTTACACTGGGAATACCTGGCAGTGGAACAACTGCTGTAATGTTAGGAGCTTTATTAGGTTTCGGAGTTCAGCCTGGTCCAAGACTATATATGACTAATCCTGAAATATTTTGGTCAATTATAATGTCAATGTATATAGGGATGGTAATATTATTAATATTAAATCTTCCTCTTATTCCATATATTGCAAGAATTCTTGCTGTTCCAAAAAATTATCTAATCCCATTAATTCTATTTTTTTCTATTACTGGAATTTATGTAATGTCATTTAATAACTTTGATATTTATTTAATGATTGGAATTGCAGTTGTTGCAACTTTTATGCGGCTTTATGATTTTCCAATGCCACCATTAATACTCGCGTTTGTTCTTGGTGGTTTAATGGAGGAGAATTTAAGAAGATCTTTATTGTTAAGTAATGGATCTTGGGAATTTTTGTGGGACAGAACTCTTACTGCATGTATTTTGTTAACCACAATATTAATTGTAGTTTGGCATATATATAAAACTATGTTTAAAAAGACTAAGGGCTAAGTAATATAAATTTTATCTGACAAACCGTAACAAAGTATAGCCATCATTATTAGAAAAATTGTGGGCGCTATAATTCCTTCATTTGTAGATTTATCATTAATACCCGTTTTATCAATTTTAAGTGAGTAGAAATTTGTTCCTAAAACACAAGCATGGATAATAAATATTAAATTAAAGAAGGCCCAAGTACCTTCAACTCCATTTGGTCTTACAAACATTATATAAATTGCCATTATCACCCAACCAAGCATTAGGGCTCCAACAAATCTAACCATCACTGCTGCGCTGTGATCAATATCAAATCGATCCATCATTTTTTTAGTTCCTACAATTGTTTGAAAACAATATGCAGCTATTCCTATAAAATGCGCAAGAAAAATAATTAGGTAAAAAATATTATTAAATTTAGCAATCATAATTATATTTTATAAGATTCTTTTATAATTTTCAATTATTCTGTCCCAAAGGAAGTTTTCAGCATTAATTTTTGCCTCTTTCCCGTATTCTAAATATTTATTATTTTTAAAAAGATTATCTATGCTTGCATAAACATCTTCTAGTTGATTACCATCGCATATTAAACCAGTTTTTTCATGAATTATTGCATCTGAGGCTCCTCCATCTTTCCCACCAATTGACGGAACGCCATATTGTGCAGCTTCTACATAAGCAATACCAAAACCTTCAACAGATTTTTTATAAATTATTGAAGGCATTACAAAAATATGTGACTTTACTACAAGTGCATTTTTTAAATTTGGAGGTACATCTTTTAAAAAGGTGACTTGATCTTCTAATTTCAATTCAATTACTAGTTTTTTTAATTTCTCTTCTTCATCGCCATATCCAATGCAAGTATAAGTAATATCAGGGTAGATTTCTTTTAGGTTTCTAACAGCCATTATTACTTTTTCATGATTTTTTCTTTTATCAAATCTTGAAACTGTTATTAGTCTATTTTTTTTACCTTTAAGAATATCCTCTGCCTCATCTAAATATTTTTTGGGAACTTCACTTACTGAATCAATTCCAGGATTAATAATAACTATTTTTTTTTCTTCTACACCTAAATCAATAGCTAAATTTTTTGTGTAGCTAGAATTTGCAACAATATGGTCAACATTATTTAGAACTGACAATACTTTTTTATTTAAACTTGAGCCTTTGGGATGGTTAATTTCTTTTGAATGTATTAGGCAGATCTTCTTTTTTTTTGTTTTTATAAGCTCCAAACTTTTCCAATGATCAGCAATAATACACTCTACATTGTTATTTTGTTCAAGATAATCGTTTATCATGTAAGATTTTCTGTATTTTCTAATAAGCTTCATTCCACTTACTCTTTCAATTGAAAATGAAACTGACTTATCAAACTCCTCATGATTTTCATGATAGTCTGCAAAAACTTTTATAAGATTAAGTTTTGAAAGAGACCTTGTTAATCCCCACATGAGATTTTGCATACCTCCTAATTCAGGAGGAAAAGTTCTAGTTATTACTAAATACATTAATTATTAAAACCATTTAATACTACAGCCCATACTAGGAAATTGTTCATTTGGACCATTGTTAGTTTGTGCTATCATTTTCATAGCATTTTTAAGTTCACTATCACCAGTCTCAGTAGGTTTTAAATTTTTTAATTCTCTTATTCTTCCTCTGTATTGAAGTTCGAGATTTTTATTATAACCAAAAAAATCTGGAGTACAGACTGCGCCATAAGTTTTTGCTACTTCTTGAGTTTCGTCTATTACATATGGAAAATTAAAATTATAATTTTTTGAAAATTTAATCATATTATCAAATGAGTCTTCTTCATATCTTTTTGGGTCATTTGACATTATTGCTATAGATTTAATTCCATCATTCTCTAATTCTTTACAATCTTCGACAACATCATTTATTACAGCTAATACATATGGACAGTGATTACAGATAAACATTATTAGTGTTCCATTTTCTCCCTTTGTATCATTCAAGGAAATTATTTTATTATCTATAGATTTAAGTTCAAAGTTATCAGCTTTTTTACCGAAGTCACATATTGGTGTTTTTGTTAATGCCATGATAAAAGACTATATAATTTATGTTTTACGATTTAAAAGACAAAAAACCAAAAAACCTTGGCGAAAATTGGGTAGCACCAAATGCTGTTATAATTGGTGATGTAACATTAGAAAAAAATTCTAGTGTCTGGTTTAATGCAACATTAAGAGGTGATATCGAAAATATACACATTGGAGAAGGTTCAAATGTACAAGATGGAAGTGTTTTACATACAGATCCAGGTTACCCTTTAAAAATTGGGAAGAACGTAACAATTGGTCATATGGTTATGCTTCATGGCTGCACAATTGATGACAATTCTTTAATTGGCATTGGAGCTGTAGTTCTCAATAAAGCTAAAATTGGAAAGAATTGTATAATTGGTGCTAAATCTTTAGTAACAGAGAGAAAAGAAATACCAGATAATTCATTAGTTATGGGATCCCCAGGAAAAATTATAAGACAGTTAACTGAGGATGAAATTGAAGCTATTAAACAAAATGCAATTAGATACCAAGAAAATTGGAAAAAATATTCAAAGTCTATATTTTAATGAAAAAACTTTTTTATAGTTTTTTAATATTAGTTTTATTAACCCAATTCTCCCAAGCTTTTGAAAGATTTATACCTTTAGAGCTTTTCACAGGTGGAAAAATTAGAAATGATACAGAAATTAAATTTACAAAAGCTAATTTAGTATTTGGCGAAAAGAAAAAAAAGGAAATTATAGGTCCTGAAGAATGGCATCATCCAGAAACTGGAGAAAAAATAAAAGTTTATAAAAGAACAAGAAAAGGGCAAAGTGGTCTCAAAACTCAGCTATTTACTATAACTAACAATGGACAATGCATAGGAAGAATTTGGGATAGTAGACGTGGTGGTAGAATAATTGAAAATGGATGTAAATTTCCCTTGGGAATTTGGAAAGAGGGAGAAACCAGGTCTTTTGAAGGGTCTTCAGGGGGGAAACCTAGAAAAATTGAATTAACAATTTTAAAATTAGGAAAAAAACAAAATAGCAGCATAAAATTTAATTGGAAATTATATAATATGAAAAATGGAAAATTAATGGATGATAACGATTATACTTTTTCTCCAGGTAAAGCGATGATAGGTTTAAAAGAAAACTGATTTAGCTGAAAAGCAAGTCATTAACAGAATAAATAATTAATCCTAAAATTATTATAAAAAATACTACAAATGCGATTTGCTCGCTAATTTTCTTAGTAACTCTTGTTTCACCCTTTTTAAATTTTCTGATTTGGAAAATACCAAATCTCATTACAGCTAAGCCACCTAAAACAAGGGCTACAGCAATAATAAATCCACTTAGCATTTTATGGGATTAGCCAGTTTTGTTTGTTATTTGAAATATCAAATCTTGCTCTTCTATGACCTTTTGCTGCAAGATAAAGCCACTCAATACTTTCAATATTACATTGAATTACAGTAAAGTTTTTATAACCCTCCTCACTTTGCTCCATAGTAAAGCCTGATTTTTCAATGTCTTCACTTAAACCTGAGCTTGGCTCTTCCATTTCTGTTCCTGGCCCATTATTTACTAAATAACATTTACGACTTACATGAGCTGTTTTTAACCAAGATTGTTCTGTGATTTCATTATCATGGTTTATGATGCAATTTACTTTTACTCTTAGTTGAATTTTTTCCTCTTTATCATAAAAAATTAAAGCAGCATTTTTGTTTTTTTTTAATTTTGGAATTTTGTCAGATCTAATATCACTATGAAATTGAATTAGATTATTTGATTGATCTGATTTTCTAAGAACTACAATCCTTCCATCAAAGTCTGATTGATCTCCACAAACAAAAACTGGAATTCTAAAAGGAGATGATCTATTCGTTACAGCATCATCAAGCATCGACCATATTTTTTTCTTGATTTCAGAAAAGTCCTCATAGTATGGGACGGCATTTGACATTGGATTACTTCTTTTTCTTGAGCCTAGCAATTAAACTAGAGCTATCCCAACGATTACCACCCATTTTTTGAACATCGGCATAATACTCATCAACTATTTCAGTAATTGGGACAGGTGAACCATTTCTTTTTGCTTCTTCAATTACAATTTTTAAATCTTTTCTCATCCAATCTACTGCAAAACCGTAATCAAATTTGTCTTCAACCATAGTTTTATATCTATTTTCCATTTGCCAAGATTGAGCCGCACCTTTTGATATTGTTTCCATTACTTTATCAATATCCAACCCAGCATTTATTCCAAAATTAATAGCTTCTGATAGACCTTGAACTACACCTGCTATGCACATTTGGTTCATCATTTTTGTAAGTTGACCACTTCCCGATGGACCAATTAATTTTACTTTTTTACTATAGCAATCAATTACTGGTTCAGCTTTTTTGAAAATCTCTTCATCACCTCCAACCATAACCGTTAGAATTCCACCTTCAGCACCTGATTGACCACCAGAAATTGGTGCATCTAAAAACGCAAATCCTTTTTCTTTCGCTTTATTATAAAGTTCTCTTGATACTTCTGCAGATACAGTTGAATTATCTACGTAGATTGAACCTTGTTTAGCGCTATGAAATAATCCGTTTTCACCTAAAGTAACTTGTTTCAAATCTTCGTCGTTACCCACACAAGTAAAAATAAAAT
>CACLST010000002.1 GCA_902609675.1 uncultured Pelagibacteraceae bacterium
AAGATTGGTTAGCAAGAGGTGTAAAAAATGTAATTGGATTAAAAAGGCCAGCACCTTACGAAATAGACTTACAAACTTCATCTTGGTTTATTAATTTAGTTGAAAAATTTCATTCAAAAAAATTAGAATTGGTAAGTTCATTAACTGAAAGACAGGATTTGTTAAACCAATTAGTAATAGATGCATCTTCGGTTTATGTTAAACTATGCTTTGCTGGATTATTTTTAATTGTAGTAATTATTTTGTTAATCATAACTCAAAAAGCTCTTTATTCTCCGTGGGGTAGAATGATGCGTGCAATAAGAGATAATGAAGAAGCAGCTAGTGCTATGGGAAAGAATGTTGTAAAACAACATTTATTCATATTCATCCTTGGCTCAGCAATTGTAGGTATAGCTGGAGCAATGATGGTAACAAATGATGGTTTATTTACTCCAGGAAGCTATAGACCGATGAGATATACTTTTGTTATTTGGGTAATGGTTATTGTTGGGGGAACTGGTAACAACTTTGGAGCAATTCTTGGTGGATTTGTTGTATGGTTCTTATGGGTAGAGGCAGCACCAATTGCTCTTTTCTTCATCACTTTATTCACAGCACATTTACCAGAAACAAATGAAATTAAAGTTCACCTGATTAATAGCGCACCTTACTTTAGGTTTTTATTAGTTGGAATAGGATTACTTTTCATAATGAGATTTAGACCTCAAGGATTAATTCCTGAAAAGATCATTAAACAGTGATTTTTTAAGTGAGCTTTATAATTTTAGGTTTTTTAACTGGATTAAGTTTGATCTTAGTCTTAGGAGCTCAAAATATTTTTGTTATTGAACAAGGTCTTAAAAAACAATTTATATTTATAGTTTGTTTAATATGTGCATTGTCTGATTTTATTTTAATTTTTTTAGGAATATTTTTATTTCAATATTTTGAAAATTTTTTCTCACAATCAATTGAATTAATTCTCAATATTCTATTACTTTTATTCTTAATCAATTTCATTTGGAAAAAAATTAAATTAATAAACAAGAAAATTTCAATTAATCAAACTCAAAATAAGGAAAATTTAGTTAATATAATTTTAAAAACTTTAGGTTTTACTTACCTTAACCCACATGTTTATTCAGACACAGTATTTTTTTTAGGGAATTTTTCAAAAAGTTTTTTATTAGGTCAGAAATACTTATTCGGGGTCGGAGCATCATTATCATCAATCCTATTTTTTTTTAGTTTAGGATATTTTTCTAAATATTTATCAAGTTATGTAGGTAGTGAAAAGCTATGGAAAATAATCAATAATTCCATAATATTATTTATGTCTCTGCTATCGATATATGTTTTCTTGAATATTATAAAATAAAAAACCTCAGCGGTCAGATTTAGCCGCTGAGATTTAATTTAACAAATTTTATCTTTGTTTTTTATCTTTGAATTTTCCACCTTTAATTTCTTTTTCAATAAAGGCACCTGATGCTTCCCCTACATCAGTTAATTCAACACTAGATGCTCCCTCATAGTTAACTGCTTTACCACTAGCAAGTAAATCTAATGCTTTCTTCAATTCTCCTGGATAAATTTTTTCTCCTGGAGCATTTGCAACAGACATTACATTTGCTTGAACAGTAGCTCTATCAGCTTTTCCACCAGCTTGCATTGCAAGTACAATCAAAGCTGCAGCATCATAAGACTCTGATGTATAAGGTCCAGATGAATCGATTCCTGCTCCACCAGCTACACCTTTAAATATTGTAGCACCTTTACCCATTGATCCTGGCAAAGATCCAAATGATTTGTTAAGATCATTTCCAAATCTGTCAGTTAAAGAGTCACCAATCATTCCATCAGATAGAACAAATACGTCAAACGCACCTGAGTCTAATGAACCATCAATAATACTTCCGCCAGCTTGGTCTAAATAACCTAACACAGCTAAAGCATCGCCACCTGCTGCTGCTAATGTAGCAACTTCAGCACCATAATCACCTTTACCTTCTTCGTGAGCTGTAACAACTGTTACGTTTATTCCATGAGCTTTAACAGCTGCAACATATACATCTGCTAAACCTTTACCGTAGTCGTTGTTGGTGTGTGTAACTGCAATACTTTTTACTTTTCTGTCTTTAGTAATATCTGCCAATACTTGACCACCTCTTGCGTCAGATGGAGCAGTTCTAAAGAAATATCCATTATCATTAAGATCAGTTAATCCCGGAGAAGTAGCTGATGGTGAAATCATAACTACACCATTTGGAACAGCAACGTTAGTTGCAATAGCTCCGGTTACACCAGAACAATCAGCACCCATAATTGCTACTACACCACCAGATATTAAACCTTCTGCAGCAGCTGTTGCAGCAGCTGAGTCGACACAAGTTGAGTCTGCTCTTTCAACAGAAATTTTCTTTCCTCCAAGTAATGAACCTGAATCTGAAGCTTCTTTAAATGCAAGCTCTGCAGATGCGGCCATTGCCGGAGTTAGGGACTCAATAGGACCTGTAAATCCTAAAATAATTCCCATTTTAATGCCATGTCCATCTGAATATGCTTTAGTTGCAAAGCAAGAAACAAATACAAACATCGCTAATACTATTTTTTTCATATATTCCCTCTAATTGTTAGCAATTTATATAAACAAAATTAAATCTTATTGATTTTAATTTTCAATGAGAAAATTATCTCATTTTTTGAGCAAAAAACACTGAAGTAATAACAATTATTCCTCCAATTACTGTTACTAGAGATGGAATCTCACCAAAAATAAAAAAAGTAAGGATTAAACCAAATACAGGGAATAAAGCGTAGAATGGCAATACCATATCAAGAGGATAAAATTTATAAAGATAGAACATCATTAAATGTCCAAGCAAAGAAATAATTGCTCCAGCGTATAAAACTGTGAACCAACTTCCTAAACTTATATTTTTTATTGTTTGAAATGTATTTCCCTCAAATATTGCAGACAATATTATTAAAATTATAAATCCAGTAAAGCTCATTATAGTATTAGTAAATTTAACATCTAATTCTTTTAAATATCTCGAAAATACTTGGGATAGTCCATAAAAGAAAGCCATACCACAAATAAGAAGTGATCCTATTATTTCCTCAACTACTTTTGGGTCAAATGCAAGTATGACAATACCAAAAAAAGATATCATAATTAATATCCATTTTTTATAACTTATTTTTTCATTTAAAAATATTGAGCTTAATATAATCCCAAATGGAATTGAAAGTTGAGCCCCTATTGTAATTGGTGCAAGTATACTTGATGCATTTATAGACAAATATAAAAACATATTTACTGCAACACCAAAACATAATGAAAAACCAATTAAAGGAACAATATATTTTTTATCTATTATTTGAATTTTAAAAAATGGAATTAAACAAATAAAAACAACACCCATTCTTAATGAGCCAAAAAGAATTGGTGGAATAGTGTCGTTTAATCCAAGCTTGCCAGTTGGATATGCACTTCCTAATAAAAATACAACAAATAAAATAAGTAAAGTATGTTTTGCAGACAAAAATTATCTTATAGAGAAAGGATCTAAAGTTGGTTCATCAGATGTGTAATACCAAGTTGTCTTAACTCTAGTATAATCTTTAATTGAGTCCATTCCCGCTTCCTTTCCATATCCACTATCTTTAATACCACCAAAAGGTGCTGATGGAGAAATCAATCGATAAGTATTTACAAATGTTATACCTGCTCTTATTGCATTAGAAACTCTTAGACCTCTGGAGAAGTCACTTGTATAGACCCCAGAAGATAATCCATATTGATTATCGTTCATTTTCTCTATTACCTCTTTTTCCGTATCAAATTTCATAACTGATAAAACTGGTCCAAAAAGCTCGTTTTCTGCAGTTGGAAGATTATGATTATCACATTCAATTATTGTAGGAGGAAAGTAGTATCCCTCATTTGAAAATGGATGCCTTTCACCACCACACTTTATTTTTCCACCTTGTTCTGTGGTTTTTTTTATGTTTTTTTCAATAATTTCTAATTGTTTATAATTACTTAATGGTCCCATTTCTGTATCTGGATCCATAGGAGCTCCAATTTTTATTTTTTCAGCTCTTTTTGTGAGTTTATCAAGGAACTCATCGTAAATTCCTTTTTGTAGATATAACCTTGAACCAGCAATACAACTCTGTCCGCTAGCTCCAAATATTCCTGCAGTAATTCCATTAATAGCATTTTCTTGATGAGCATCATCAAATACAGCAACAGGACTTTTTCCTCCAAGTTCTAAGCTTACTTCTGATAAATTTTCTGCTGAATTTCTAATTATATGTCTTGCAGTTTCGGGTCCTCCTGTAAAAGCAACTTTTTCAACTAAATTATGTGTAGTTAAAGCCTTTCCACATGGGTCTCCAAATCCTGTAATAACATTAACAACTCCTTTAGGAATACCAGTTTCTTCAATAAGTTTTGCAAATTCAAACATTACTGCTGGAGCAAGTTCTGATGATTTAATAACCACCGTGTTTCCCATAGCTAAAGCAGGCGCAAGTTTTGTAGCTGTTAAAAACATTTGAGAATTCCATGGAACAATCGCAGCAATAACACCAATAGGTATTCTTGAAGTTATGGCTTGAATATTTGGTTTGTCTATTGGCAGAACTGTGCCTTCGACCTTGTCTGCCATACCTGCATAATAATCATAATACTCAGCAATATAATTTGCTTGTTTATTTGTTTCTCTATAAAGTTTTCCAGTATCTATAGTTTCAATTTTTCCAAGTAATTCTGCGTTATCTCTAAGCTTATTTCCAATAGCTCTTAGAAACTTTGCTCTTTCACGCGGTAATATTTTAGGCCAATCTCCTTCAAAGGCTTTTTGAGCTGCTTGAACTGCTTTATCTACGTCAGAAGCACTTGCCTCAGGAACAACTGCCCAGGGTTTATTATCCTCCGGATTTAAAGTTTCAAAAGTTTTTTTAGTATCAGAGTCAACCCATTGTCCCCCTATAAACATTTTATATTTTTTTAATTCAGGCATTTTGTATATGATCTTTAATTGCTTTATTTACATCATATGAGCATTCAATACTACATAGATGTTTGCCTACAGGTATTATTTTTACTTCAGAGTTTTTAATTTTTTTACTCAGATTATCAGACATTTCTGGAGTTGAGCCTACATCACCTTCTCCAGTTATCACAAGTGTTTTGACATTAATATTTTCAAATTTTTCGTTATCTTTGTGATTTACAAACAACGAGTAAACTTTAATAAAGTTGTCCATATTATTATTGTTAAGTATTGAGAAAATTTTATCTGAAATTAGAGGATTTTTCTCAATAAAATCCTTATTAAACCATCTATTGAGTGCGTCTTTTGTCAGTTTTTTATCTTTTTTTGTCTGTTCAAACCTTTCATTTACTATCTTCTGTTCATTATCAGATCTATTAAATATTGAGCACAACAATGTTAGGGATTTCAATCTATCACCAAATCTCGTTGCAAAGTTTCTTGCAATCAAAGAGCCTATTGAAAATCCAATAAGGTGAATTTTACTAAATTTTAATTCATCAATAAGATCAATAATTTGATCTGAAAAATCATCAAAACTAATTTTTTCTTTATTTAAAGGTGTTCTACCGTGTCCAAGGATATCATAAATTAAAACTGTATTATCAAATTCATTAATTTGTGGATCCCATATATTATGATCAAGACCTACACCATGAATAAATACTATTGGAATTCCTTCTTTTTGATTTAGTTTATAGAATGTACCTTTAGAGTCTGTTGCATTGATCATTATTATTTTGGATCAATGCCCATCTCCTTCATATCTTGGTATCTATCACCTGTTCTTGCATGAGCTCTACCTGTCGAAGCGCCACCAATTGCAATAACAATTTCATCATCAAATGGAGCATCATGAATTGTAAACTCATGTGTAAGATAATATGGTCTTAAACCAGAGTCGGTTTTGTGCATCATTGGAATAGATATTTTTGATCCAGCCGGACCTCTTGTATTCGTAAAACTTAAATAAGAAGTTCCTCCAACAGCATCTCTGAACTTATTACCAAATCTTAATGTATGAATAAATGCTGATGCATGTTCTATTTCTCCATTTAGTCCAACCACACCTGCTTTCCCATACGCTAATATTTTATCCGGAGAGCCTATTTCTTTTATAAGTTCAGGAACCAATAAATCTCCAAGTTTAGGAGCTAGATCTAAAATAATAGGTTTTAAGTCTTCCACAAAACCTTTTCCGTCCCAAGGATTTTTAAAAACTGCAGCAACAGAAACCATCAAAACTGGTTCTTTAGCTTCTTTTCCACCTTCAATAAAAGTCTTATCTACAAATTTAGTAAACTTACGTAATTCTAATTTCATTTTTTAATTCTATGTGTAAAGCTATCTCTTCTAAAACTGTATAACGCTTTTGGATCTACATCAACATCTATAACAACTGGTTTATTTACTTTTAATGCACTTTTTACTGCCTCATTAACTTCTGATAATTTTTTAACTTTAATTCCTTTAGCACCATATAGTTTCGCAACTTCATCAAAAGGAGGACTTTGAATATCAGCTCCTAAATATCTTTCACCATAGAAATCTTTTTGATAAGCTTTTTCTGCCCCCCAACTTTTATTATTCATTACAATTGTAATTGTGTTAATGCCATGCTCTACAGCTGTACTTAATTCAGAAATAGTCATTCCAAATCCACCATCACCCATCAAACTAACAACTGTTTTATTAGGTTTTGCAACCTTTATTCCCAAACCACATGCAAATGAGAAGCCGACTAAACCAAAATCAAGGGGTGTGAAAAGGGAAGGAGGATTGTAATATTCTAAAGCATCTGTTGCTTGAAGACAAAGTGTTCCAGCATCAAGTGTTATTGCAGTATTTTTCGGTAGTACTTTTCTTAATTCTCTGAATAGACCGTTCGGTTGGATTGGAAAATTTTTTGACTTTATATTATCTCTATCTTTAAGAAATTTTGATCTCTCTAATAAAAAGCTATTTGTCCATTCTTTGTAATTGAAAATTTTATTTTGTTTTCTTAATTCAGCTAAAATTTGATCTGTCACAAGTGCAGCATCGCCATGAATACCTACATTAATTGGAAAGTATCTTCCTATCATAGTTTTTTCTAACTCAATTTGTACAATTTTTGCGTTTTTATTTATATTGTCATACGAATAGAAAGTGGAATTGAAACCAAGTCTTGTACCAATTGCAATAATTAGCTCTGCCTCTTTGACTAATCTTGATGCAACAATATTTCCTCTAGGTCCCATTTGTCCGGCATTTAACTTATGACTAAAGGGAATTGCATCTCCATGTCCCGCTGCAGTTACAATTGGAATATTTAAAAATTCAGCAAGCTTTGTTACAGACTTAAATTTCGAATTATATTTTATTCCTCCTCCAGCAACAATTACTGTTTTTTTTGAGTTGAGAATAAGTTTTATAGTTCTATCAATTAAATTCTTTTTACTTTTCAAGTCACTTTCAGCTTTATAAGATTTTTTATTTTCATTAATCTTAAACTTTGAAGTATCAGAAAGAACATTTCTTGGAAGGTTTATACAAACTGGTCCTCTGCGTGGTGACATTGCAAGGTTAAAAGCATCTTTAAAGGTTGTTGGTATATGACTTGCCTTTTTTACTGTCCATGTTTTTTTTGTTATAGGATCAAAAAGTGATTGTTGATCAAGTCCTTGAAAGGCGTCCTCCATCTTATCTTTAGTAGAATATAAACCTGCAATAGATATCACAGGAGAAAATGCTGCTTTTGCTTGCGCTATGCCCGTAACGAGATTAGTTGCTCCTGGACCGTTTTGACCGGCAATTATTACTCCTGGTTGATTAGAAGCTCTTGCATATCCATCCGCCATATGCGTTCCAGTTCTTTCGTCTCTTACACCTATAAATTTAATTTTTTTTTCATGATATAACGCATCAAACATTTCCATGGTTGCTGAACCAATTAGACCAAAGACGTGTTTAACTTTTTCTTTTTTTAATGATTTCACTGCCGCTTGACCACCGGTCAAGGTATTCTTGGTCTTAATCACGATACTTTTTTAACTTCAGTATCTAGATCATCTTTAAAGTTAGGCATTACTTTTTCAGTGAATAGTTTAATACTTTTCATACAATCTTCATGTTTCACGCCTGGAAAGTTAGACCAGACTTGAAGATTTTGAAGATTAAGTTCTGATTGTAGTTCTTTAATCTTATCTGTTACATATTCAGGAGTACCAAACAACATATTTCTCTTATGTAAAAACTCATAATTAAGAAGATCTAATTTACCCTTTGTTTCTGGAAGCTCTTCACCAGGATCCATGTGATTACCAAGACCTCTCCAATGACAAACCCATTTCATATAATTTACCATATGTTGGCCTGCTTTTTCTTTGGCCTCCTCCATAGTGTCAGCGACAAACATATCTCTGACGAGAGTAACGCCTTCACCTAAAGGGACATTTTTTTTAGTAACTTCAGATCTTTTATTTTTGTAAGCTTCAAATCTTATTTTCAATGCTTTAACTGTAGGTATCCACATAATTACATTTATATTATTTTCTGCTGCCCATTCTATAGATCTTATACCATCAACAACTTGATGTATTGGTGGGTGTGGATTTTGATAAGGCTTTGGAAGAACGCTAATTTTTTTCATAGTACTATCTGCCATATTCATAAATTCTTCACTTGGAGGGCTCATGTCATGCTGCCAAACATAATTTGGTGATGGGTAAGTATAAAATTCTCCATCATGATTAAAAAATTTCTCTGACCATGCTTTTTTCAAAATTTCTAATGTTTCAGCAAATAATCTAAAATTTTTTGCCTGATCTTTTAAATCTGCTTCTTTGTTTAAATTAATTGCCTCTCTTCCATAAACTCCTCTTGCAACACCAACTTCTACTCTTCCCTTTGAAAGTTGATCAAGTGTAGCAATATCTTCTGCTAATCTTATAGGGTTATGAAAAGTTATTACATTTGCTGCTTGTCCTATTCTTATGTTTTTTGTTCTTGCTGCAGCATCTGCTCCTAACATTAATGGATTAGTACAGGACTCCATTCCTTCATGGTTAAAATGATGTTCGGTAAACCAAATTGAATTCCAATTGTTTTGATCACAATATTCTGTGATCTCTTTAGTTTCATCTAATAATTTGTGATATGGTTTATGTGTCCAATTTGTAGTATTACAAAAATAACCAAACTTCATTAAAGCCTCCTTTAAAAATTAATTTAAAGACGACCGATCCCACTTTCGTATATGAAATTACGACGAGTTATGTATCGCTTTATTTAGTAATATTATTATTCTTACCTTTGATATTCAATGAATTTTTTAAGGGATTTATTAAGAAATTTATCATACCTGAGACCGCTATTAGTTAGTTTTTTCTTATTTAAAAATGAAAGATTCATTTTAAAGTCATATGAGGGTTCAAAAAAGAAAGGAACTGAAAGCCTTTTTTGCTTGTTCCATAATACCCTATGATTAGTTGCTTTAAATCTTCCCTTACTTAAATATTCAAGCGCTCTTCCAGTATTTACAACTAAAGCATTTTTATTAAAGGGAACATCATGCCATTTTTTTGTTTTACGGTTTTGTACTTGCAAACCACCCTTTTTGTTTTGGTAAAGTACTGTGAAAATACCACTATCTACATGTGTTTCACACCCAAGAGCAACTCCATCTTGCTTAGAGATTTCAACAGGCTTTGATTGATTAGGGTAATAATTAAAACGTAATGTGCTTAGAGTTTTTAATCTTGAAAATGCTTTTTTTGATATATTAGTATCCTTATTATAGATTTTAATAATACTTTTAAAAAGAATTTCACTTAAGTTAAATATATCATCATAATAATCAGATAATTTAGAAATATTATTTGCAGTAAATGAATGCTTAATATTTAAATATTCTATGTACTGATTTTTTATTCTTTTTGAATATTTCTTAGTTACTTTTAAATCCCCCAAGTCTAATCCCTCTTTACCGTTTACGTCATTAGGAAAGTAACCTCTATAAACATTTTTATTTTTTTTATTCCATTTTTTTGGAGCTAATTTAAGTTTATTTTTTTTATTTAGTTTGAAAAAATTTTCTCCAACCTCACAAATTTTACTTATATTTTTTAATTTTATACCATGACCTGTTATTTGAAAAAAACCAACATCTATACAAGCTTTCTCAAGTTCTTTTACTGTTTTAAAGGCAGGTCTTGTATTAAAATTTTTTCCAAGAAGAGAAGAAATATTTATTGTTGGAATATAGTTTTTTTTTATCATCTATTAGGTGTATCTGATGCAATCATTTGGCCACGAACTTTTTCTCTAAAATAAATATATACACCAGCACCAATAATTATTGCGGCTCCAAGAAAAGTTCTAGGTACTGGTATAGTTTCAAATAATATATAACCAGCTATCATTGCAAAAACTATGTATGAATATTCAAATAAAGAGACAACAGACGGAGAAGCTATACTATATGCAGTGAACACACAAAAAAATGAAATTGATGCAACAATTCCCATTACAAAAACGTAAGGCCACGAAACGGCTGGATTTACAAACCATTCTCTAAAAATAAACTGCATTGTAGGATCAGAAAAATTGTTAAACTTTCCATCACCACTTATTAAAAATATTATAACACTCGCAATTACAGCAAAAATATAAAGTAAAGTTAACTGAGTATAAATATTATCTTTTTCTGATGTATATTTTGTAATTGTCATAGAGCATGCATAACAAAGTGAGCATGCAACTGGCGCTAATTTAAAAAAATTAAAGTCTTCTAAAGTTGGATTTAATACGACTAAAACACCAATAAAACCCACTGTTATCGCACTCCATCTTCTAATACCAATTTGTTCTTTTAAAAATACTTTAGCAAATATTGACATGAAAAAAGGGCATGAAAAGAATAATGCGCTGACCATAGCTAAAGACATAAACGTTAGTGAAATATAAAAGAAACTAAAACCAAAGAAAAAAACAAATTACTCTTAATAATGTTAATAAAGGATAATGTGTTTTTAATGTAAATTTTTTCTTTGTTATTAAGAATATAGATATAAGCACTGTCGCTTGAACAATAGTTCTACCAAGATATAATTCAAACAAAGCAATTTCTTCAAATATATATTTTATAAGCGAATCTTGTATTGAAAAAAAAGCCATCCCTATCATAATAAATAGGATACCTTTAGTATTATTATTTGCTTCCATATGTTAATTCAAAATAAAGTCAGCAGCTCTCTCACCTATCATTAGAGTTGGTGCATTAAGATTTCCACTTGTAATTTCTGGCATTACTGATGCATCTGCTACTCTTATATTCTGAAGACCATGAATTTTTAATTTTTCATCTACTACTGCCATATCGTCTATACCCATTTTTAAAGTACATGATGGGTGATATGCTGTTTCTGCTTTTGATCTTACATATTCTTCAATTTCCTCATCTGAATTTGCATTATCACCTGGTCCAATTTCTTTACCAGCAAAAGGTTTCATAGAGTTCTGACATAAAATTTTTCTTGCTACTCGAACACATTTTATCGTTTCTTTAAGATCATAACCATCCTCTAAATAATTAAATTGTATTTTTGGATAATCGTAAGGGTTTGAACTTTTCAAAGTAATTTCCCCTCTACTTTTAGGTTGGTTTAAACTTGCATGTAATTGGTATCCGTGTCTATCAGGATCTACTAAACCATGGTCTATTACAAATGCTGGGAAAAAATGAAATTGTATATTTGGATATTTTTTATCTGGAGATGATTTACAGAATCCACCAGCTTCTAAAAACGAGGTAGAGCAGGGCCCACTTTTGTTTAAGAACCACTGAATACCTACCTTTACCATATTAAATTTATTTACATATGAATATAATGTATCTGGAGTTTTACATTCTTGTTGAATATAGGTTTCTAAATGATCTTGTAAATTTTTTCCAACTCCTTTTGAATCATGTATAACCTCAATTCCTTTTTCTTTAAGATGATTGCTTGGACCAACACCTGATAACATTAATAATTGTGGAGAATTAATTGATCCACCACTTAAAATAATTTCTTTATTTGCGTAAATAGTCTTCGTTTCATTTTTTATTTTAACTTGAATTCCAATAGCTTTTTTGCCATCAAAAATAATCTTTTCTACAAATGATTCAGCAAATACTTTTAAATTTTCCCTGCTTTTAGCTGGTTTTAAATAGTATTTTGAAGCACTTGCTCTCTCTCCTTTATGAATAGTAACATCGTACATTCCAAAGCCTTCTTGGTCTTCTCCATTCATATCACTATTTATTTTATGTCCTGCCTCTTTAGCTGAGTCCAAAAAAGCTTTAAAAAGGGGATTTTTGTTATTTGATTGATTTACAGGCAATATACCTTTTCCACCTCTATAATTATTTTCTCCACCTGACCATGTCTCAATTTTTTTAAAAAAAAGGTAAAACATTTTCGTAAGACCAATTTTTTAACCCAAATGAAGCCCATCTCTCATAATCATTTTTATTTCCTCTGACATAAACCATTCCATTATGCGCGGAACAACCTCCAATCATCTTTCCCCTAGGACAAAATAATTTTCTATTGTTTAAGTGTGGCTCAGGTTCAGAATAATATTTATAATTATATTTTGGGTCATGCATTGCATAAAGTATTGCAAGGGGCATGTTTACTTTCCATATATCACTATCTTTACCAGCTTCAAAAATTGCAACGTTATTTTTACTTTGTTCAGTTAGTCTATTAGCGAGAACACATCCTGCTGTACCTGCTCCAATTATTAAATAATCAAATTTCAAGGTATTTATTGTGGGTGGTCACCTTCAATAGCAATTCTATCCATTACTCTTTCATATCCTAATCCTCTACCTGGATAAAAATCTGCAATTGCAAAGTGAATAACACTTCTATTATCCCATATACAGACTGTATTTTCAGTCCAGCTAAATCTACAGGTTAATTCAAGTCTTGCTTGGTGTTCAAATATTTTTTTTAAAATTTCGTCACTTTCTTCTTGTTCAAGTCCAATTATTTTTTTTGTGTATGTCCAATTGACAAATAGAATTTTTTTTCCAGTCTCAGGATGTGTTCTTACTATTGGATGTTCATTAGAATATTCATCAAAATTTCTTTTTTCATTTCCCTCCATTTTTTTATATTTTTCAATAAAAAATTCTGCGCCAAGAGAACTATGGATTGCTTTTTTATGTTTTATCTTTTCTTTTATATCTTCATCTAATGTTTCCCATGCAAGCTCCATGTTTGCAAAGCATGTATCACCACCAACAGGAGGAATTTTAATTGATTTTAATATTACTGCTTTCGTTGGTTTTTCATTGTAACTAACATCACTATGCCAATTCTCACCCCATTGGTTTTTTTCATCTTCTGCTTTAATTATTCTTACTATTTCGGGATGTTTACTTAATCCTTTTACATATGCATGTGTTTCTAATGGTCCAAATTTTTCAGCTAAGGCTATATGTTGTTCAGCATTAATTTTTTGGTCTCTAAAGAAAATAACTTTGTGTTCTAATAATAAATTATTAATTTCCTTGATGTTTTGATCAGAGGTATCTTTAAGATCTATCCCTGTTATTTCTGCACCTAGTGCTCCTGACAAAAGTTTAATTTCCATAACTTATTTTTTTAGCTTACCAGAAAACATTAAATTTTCTGAGTTAAAAGAAACCTTATTTTTATTTATAAAGTCATCCATTATTTGGATTTTATCTTGTTCAAATTCTGTGACCTTTCTTTTATCCAGATCAATATAAAGCGACAGGCTTTCAATAGTTGCAGCAAGCTTTTTTGACTTCTTTTCATACATTTCGCATTTTAAATGTAATCTTTTTTTATCGTGATCAAAGAAGGTGCAATAAACATCTACTTCATCATTTTCTTTCACTTCATTGTCATAGGTAGTTCTCGTATCTACAACCATAGTACTTCTTTTATTAATTTGTGCATTTGAACCACCCATGTGAAACTTGTTAAGCATTGTTTCCCATGCTTGATCAAAAATTAGAACATAGTATGCCATATTCATATGTTCATTGTAGTCTGTCCATTCCTTAATAACTTTTCTAGTGGCAAGATGAAATGACATAATTTAATTTAAACTTTATTTATTTTATCTGCTATCAATATTTTCCTTTTCATTTCTCGAAGGACAGGCTTTTCTATAAGTTTACCGTCTATGACTACTAGACCTGTATTTGAATTATTAAATTCTTCTAAAATTTTTTTAGCCTTGATAATTTCATCTTGAGGTGGTGTAAATACTTCATTTAAAATTTTAATTTGTTTTGGATGAATGGAACCTTTTCCAGTAAAGCCTAAGTTTCTTACTTGTTCAGCCTCTTTCCTCATTCCTTCCATATTCTCTAAGTCTAAATAAGGTACATCAATT
Organism: uncultured Pelagibacteraceae bacterium; assembly: GCA_902609675.1. Taxonomy (GTDB): domain Bacteria; phylum Pseudomonadota; class Alphaproteobacteria; order Pelagibacterales; family Pelagibacteraceae; genus Pelagibacter. The sequence goes on from CACLST010000002.1 coordinate 14,451, forward strand.
ACATCTACACCAACACTTGCACCTGCATGAACTAATTTAGATCTCGCATGGACAAGATTTTCCCATTTATTTTCAACTCTAAGCTCAGCTGCCATATCAACTCCACCAAAATATAAAGCAACTATTCTTTTACTGGCATGAGCAATATTATAAATATTTTCTAAAGCCTCATTTGTTTCCATTATTACATGAAGATCCGTATCTAAATTACAGTCTGTTAAAAGATCATCTATAAACGTTATTTCATCTGGAGTTTTAACCTTTGGTAACATGATAGCCTTTAGATTTATTTTGCTAGATATGAAAGCTTCTAAATCTAAAAGACCAAACTGTGTTCTTTGATTATTTAATCTGACAACTAACTCTACATCATTTTTTACTTCGAGAGTCTTTAGAGCCTCTATAGTATTTTTTCTAGCTTCTGCTTTATCATTGATTGCTATCCCATCCTCTAATTCAATACAAACCATGTCTGCACCTGATGCAATTGCTTTAGGAAACATTTCTGGATGAAGTCCAGGTGTAAAAATAAAACTTCGTCTTACTTTTAATTTGTTCAAGTCCATTTAATTTTTGTAATCAGGTTCTTCTTTATCTAAAATTAATCTTATTTGAGATAGGAATAGATTTGCAAAATCAGTTGGAAAGTTTGCATGTTCTTCTGCAGTTTTCTCTGCAACTTCATGGCTGACCACATTAAGTTCTTGGTTTGTTGAAAGAGCTGTAAGATATGTTTGTGCCGCTCTTTCAAAATAATAAAGTGAATTAAAACCTTCGGCCACAGTTTCTCCTGTTGTTAAAATTCCATGATTTGCGAGTAACATGTGCTGTTTATTCCCAAGAGAATTCGCCATTTTAATGGATTCGTCCTCTAGTCCTAAACCTCCAAATTCATTGTAAGTAGATACTCTATTGTAAAACATCATCGTATTTTGATCGATTGGTTTCAAGACTGGGTCTTTTAGAGTAGAAAGAGCAGTTGCATATTTTGAATGGACATGAAAAATACACCTTGCGTGTGGAGCTTTTTCATGAATTGCACCATGGATATATAAAGCTGTCGGATCAATAATGTCTGGTTTATTCTTCAACTCATCTTTATTTTCTTTAGTTACTAAGATCAAATCACTAGCCTTCATTCTACTAAAATGAATACCTGCTTTATTGCAGTAAAAATCAGATGTACCAGGTATGCATGCACTAAAATGGTTTGCAACTCCCTCATGCATATTAAGTCTAGCCGTCCATCTAAAAGTTGCAGCTAAATCCTTCTGTAATTCTGATATTTCCATTTGCATGATTTTAAAATATAGTTGAAAAATAAATTATGAACAACAACGTTTTTGTATCATGTGCTGTAACAGGGTCAGGCGATACTGCTAGCAAACACCCTGACTTACCAAAAACTCCAGAACAAATAGCTAAATCAGCAATAGAGGCAGCAAAAGCTGGAGCAGCAATTGCACATATTCATGTTAGAGAAGAAGATGGAACACCAAGTAGAAGGTTGGAATTATATAAAGAGGTAGTTGATAGAATTAGATCAAGTGAAACCGATGTAATTTTAAATTTAACTACTGGGATGGGTGGAGATTTGGACATAGGACAAGGAAAAAACCCACTAGATTTTGGCCCTATGACAGACATGGCAAATGTTATGGAAAGAATAGCTAATGCAGAACAATTTTTACCAGAAATTTGCACATTAGATGCTGGAACATTAAACTTTGGTGATGGTTCAGTCATTACAGTTAATACTCCTAATGATTTAAGAAAAGCTGCAAAAAAATTACAGGAAATTAAAGTTAAACCAGAGATAGAGGCATTTGATTTAGGAAATATGTGGTTTGGCTCTCAATTATATAAAGAAGGTTTGTTAGATGATCCTCCAATGTTTCAAATGTGTTTAGGTATTCCTTGGGGAGCTCCAGCTACTCCGTTAGCAATGCAAGCAATGAAAGATATAATGCCAGAACAAGGAGTGTGGTCAGGTTTTGCAATATCAAAAAATGAAATGCCTTTTGTAGCACAAACAGTTGTTATGGGTGGAAACCCAAGAGTTGGTTTAGAAGATAATTTGTATATATCAAAAGGTAAACTTGCAACCAATGCTCAGTTAGTTGAAAAAGCGATCAGAATAGTAACAGATCTTGGTGCATCAATAATGACTGCAGAAGAAACAAGGAAAAAATTAAAGCTTGTTAAACACAAGTAATGTCCAAAATTAAAAAAGTTGCAGTAATTGGCACTGGAGTAATTGGAGTAGGGTGGACAATAAGACTCTTAGCTCACAACATAAAAGTTTTGGCATACGATAAAAATTTAATTCAAAGGAATATCTTAATCCAAGAAATAAAAAGAGCTGTACCTTTTGTAAAAAAACTATTTAATAAAAAAAATATAAATTTAAATAATTTAAAGTTTTTTTCTTCTTTAGAGAGTACCGTTAAAGATGCAGATCTAATCCAAGAATGTGCTCCTGAAAACTATAAACTTAAAACTCAATTAATAAGTCAAATTTCAAATTATTGTAAACCCGAGGTTTTGATATCGTCAAGCTCATCTGGATTACTTCCCTCAAGAATTTTTTCAAAATGTAAAAATAATAAAAGAGGTATTATTGCTCATCCATTCAATCCTGTTTATTTACTACCTTTAGTTGAAATAGTTCCAGGAAAAAAAACAAGTTCTAAATCATTAAAAGCAGCAAATAAATTTTATAAATCGATCTCAATGAACCCAATTACCCTTAAAAAGGAGCTGCCAGGATATCTATCTGATAGACTGCAAGAAGCTTTATGGAGAGAAGCGCTTCATATTATAAATGAAGGGTATGCCTCAACAGAGGATTTAGATAGAGCTATTGAGGACGGCCCAGGCTTAAGATACTCATTAATGGGAACATTTTTAACTTTTCATTTGGCAGGAGGAAAAGCTGGAATGAAACATATGCTTGAACAATTTGGGCCCGCATTAAAACTCCCATGGACTAAGCTTAAAGCACCAAAATTATCAAAAAAACTCTCAGAAAGATTAATTTCTGGTACAAAAAAGCAAGCAAAAGGAAAGTCAATCAATCAATTATCAAATATAAGAGATGAGTACTTAGTCAACTTACAAAACCTTAGAAAAAAATATGAAAATAAAATTAGAAAATAGATATCTAAAAAAAACTTAAAATGGTAATTTAGTTGTATGGATTTTAATCATTTTTTAACAAGTTACATGCCAGATACAAGTATTGGTTCAAGGCAGCATTTTAAAAATATGCTTGAAGAATGTGTAACTGCTGAAAAACTTGGTTATGCAACGGTATCAATACCAGAGCATCATTTAATTAACTTACTGATGATGCCATCACCATTGCAGATGGCTGTAAAGATTGCATCAGTTACAAAAAATATTAAAATAACAACAGGTATTGTTGTTTTACCTCTACACGATATGAGAACATATGCTGGTGAAGTAGCTACTGCTGATATATTAACTGATGGAAGATTAATCTTAGGTGTAGGAAGAGGAGCATTTCCATGGGAAATGAAGAGACTAGGCACACCAATAGAACAATCAAAAGAAAAATTTGTAGAGTCTTTAGAGGTTCTACAATTATTATTAAAAAACAAAGAAGTTTCATATAAAGGAAAATACTATGACTTTGAACCGTTAACCATAATGCCTCGACCCATAAGTAATCCAATACCAATGATGGTTGCCGCAATGAATTTAGAAAGTATAAAAGATGCGGCTTCAAGAGGATTTCATGTTCAATCAACAGTATTATCAGGTACAAAAGATCTTTTATTAAGTAGAGTTAATGCATTTAAAGAAGGCTGCATTCAACTAGGTGAAAAAGGTAAGTTACTCAAACTTTCAATGCAACGAATGGCTTACTTAGCAAAAGATGAAAATGAAGCTAGAGAGAAAACAAAACTTGCTTATGAATATTATAAAAGATTTGACAATATGTTTACAGGACCAGGAAAAGTAAAAGAAGGGAATATAGAAGCTTTACCAAGAAAACAAACTTTAGAAGAATTAAAAGAAAATCTTTTAATTTGCCCATTAAATGAAATGATCGATAAACTTAGCGTTTATGCTGAAGCAGGAGTTGATGAGGTAATTCTTAGTTCAAGTTTTGGACAATCTCAAGAAGACCTAATAGAGTCAATGTATAGAATTGGTGAAAACGTAATCCCATATTTCAAAAAATCTAATATACAAGTAGCTTAAATATCTATGAGCATCATAGATTGCAATTACTCAGTCACAGGATCAGGGCCTGCAATATTTTTAACTCATGGAGTTGGAGGTGCTGAAGATGCATGGAGATTTATTACTCCAAAACTTAATAGCATGTTTACAGTTGTGACATATGATTTAAGAGGTCACGGAAAATCACCTGTAAATAATAAAGATTTTAATTTAGATGATCTTGTATTAGATCTTGAAAGAGTAAGAGAAAAGACAAACATCCAAAAAGCCCATTTTATGGGACATTCTTTGGGGGGCATGATTGCTCCTGCTTATGCTAAAAAGTTTCCAGAAAGAGTTTTGTCAGTTGGCTTATTATCAACAGTTGCAGGAAGATCTGATGAAGATAAACAAAAAGTGTGGAGTGTCATTTCAGATCTAAAAGATAAGGGCGTTGAACAAACATTAAAAAATCTCACTAACAGATGGTTTACAGATAATTTTATTGAAAAAAATCCAGATCTTGTATCTAGGAGATTAAAACAAGTAATAGATACAGATAAAGATGTATTTATAAATGTTTTTAAAATTTATGCGGAAACTGAGATGATCTCTTGGTTAAAAGATATAAAGAAACCCTGTCTATTTATGACGGGAGAAAATGATGGTGGATGCACTCCTTCTCATAACAAAAAAATGTCAAATGAGGTGAAAGATTCTAAATTAGTTATCATACCAGAGGTAAAACACTCTTTTTTGATAGAGGCTCCTGAGCAAATTGCAAATAACTTAATAGAATTTATTGAAAATATTTAAAGCTCTAATGCATTCTTAAAGTGTTACCATCAACACCAACTACTTGACCAGAAATTCTAGAAGACTCATCGGATATTAAATAACAACACATTTTACCAATATCTTTCTCGTAAACCCAAGTATTAAGAGAAGTCATAGAAACGAATTCACTCTCCACAGCTTTTTTTGAAATTTTTAAAAATTTAGCTTTATCTCTAATAACTCTTCCCATTCTATCTCCTTTAACAGTTCCTGGACAAATTGCGTTTACTCTAATTTTAAACTTGCCTAATTCCATTGCTAAAGTTTTAGTCATTCCAACTACCGCCCATTTACTGGCTGAGTAGGGAGATCTTAATGGAAACCCAAATATACCTGCTGTAGAAGACAGATTAACTACTGACCCACCTTTATTTTTTTTTAACATTGGGATTGCTAACTTTGAAAAAATAAAATGACTAATTACATTTATCTTTAAAGTTTGTTCCCAATCTTTTGTTTTAAGTTTGTCCATAGTTCCTGTTGGGCCTGCAACTCCAACATTATTAATTAGTGCATCAATTTTTTGTGTTTTTTTTTTAATTTCTTTAAAAAAATTTATTACATCGTTTTCATTTGAGGCATCGCAATGAAAAGAAAACAATCTTTTATTATTCAAAGGATTTTTTTTTAATTTATTTATAGATTTTTTATCGACATCACAAACGAATACCTTCGCACCTTTGTCAAGACACTCCTTTGCTGTTGCCCACCCAATTCCTGATGCTCCAGCAGAGATAATTATTTTTTTATTTTTGAAATTGTATGACATTAATCTGTTAATCCATCGGATCTAACTTTATTTCTTTCTAAATGTATGGGCAATACTTTTCCATAAATTGCTTTTGAATGTTCAGGTGTATTTACTCTCCAGGGATCCAATACATACGCAGGTATGCACATAAAACGTGATGTTTTTCCAATAACTTTAGTTACTCTATGCATAGTAAATCTACCTTTAAATATTTGTAAATCACCTGGTTCAAGTTCAAGTCGTTTTACTCTTGTTCGATCTCCATCTAGTACTTTTTTAACATCGTCAAATTTTTCGTTACCTGGTTCTCTTATGTTTGGACAATATTCAAATATTCCTCCTTCTTCTGGTTTTTGGATCATGAGGCTTAAAGTAAATTCACAGCTATCAAAATGCCAAGGTAATATTCCATCTGGTTCCATAACGTTATATGCATGACAGGCTAAAGGATCAGCCCATCTATATATAGGTGCGATCCCTAAGCATGCAGATACAAATTTTAATAATTCCTCAGTTTCATAAAGAAATTTCATCTCCGAATTTTTTTCAAAACAGTCAGAATTTAAATATCCATTAAATCTATCCATAAATATTCTTTTTGGGTGATCTTTAGGAAGAGTAGGATCGTCTTTTGCATAAAGATATGCGTTGATACTTTCTTTAGACATATAAACTTCATTAAGCTGTTGCTCTAATTCTTTTTTCATTACATTTAAAGAATTTGGTAAAATAAAATTAGGAATTACCGAACAACTATCGCTATCTAATTCAGTTTTACATTTTTCAATTATTTGCTTGATCTTTGGTGATTGTAAATCATGAATTGGGTATTTAACTAAATCAACGATGGTACTTAAACTTTTTTTCATAACTATTAAATCTAATTATGAGTTTGAAAGTGATTCTTGCAATTCTTTATTAGAAATATAACCTTTAGCATTTCCTTGTTTATCAACTACCTCACAATTAGAGTTACTACAAACAACTTGAGGTAGAAATTCCTCTATAAATTGATCTTCTTCAACTTTTATCAAGTTTGATTTGTCAATATCATCTGATTGATTTACTGGTTTCATTATAATTTTTGCTTTTATAACCTTTGTTCTATTTACGTCTTTAACAAATGCCTCAACATATTCATCAGCAGGGTTCATTATGATTTCTACAGGTGTTCCTACCTGTACAAGTTTTCCTGCATTCAAAATTCCAATATGATCTCCTAACCTTAATGACTCATCTAGATCATGAGTAATAAATACTATTGTCTTTTTTAATTCTGATTGGAGGTCTATAAGTTGTTTCTGCATATCACTTCTAATTAAAGGATCTAATGCAGAAAAAGCTTCATCCATTAACATAATGTCTGTGTTAGTAGCCAAGGCTCTTGCAAGACCTACTCGCTGTTGCATACCTCCAGAAAGTTGTGCAGGGTATTGATTTTCAAATCCAGTCAAACCGACAGACTCGATCTTTTCCATAGCAACAGAATTTCTCTTTTCAACCTCCATACCTTGCATTTCGAGTCCATACCCAACATTTTGTAAAACTGTTTTGTGTGGGAATAGCCCAAATCGTTGAAATACCATACTCATTTTCTGTCTTCTAAACTCAATTAACTGTTCTTTGTTTAGAGTAGTAACATCTTTGCCTTCTACTAAAATTTCTCCCGAGGTTGGGTCTATTAATCTATTTAAATGTCTAATTAGTGTTGATTTTCCTGATCCAGACAAACCCATACAAACAAATGTTTCTCCTTCTTCAATTTTTAAAGATACATTATCTAATCCAACTGTATGTCCAGTTTTTTCTAGAACATCTTCTTTTGAAGCTCCTTCTTGCACCATTTTAAGAACGCTATCAGGTTTTGGACCGAAAATTTTGTATACGTTATTGATTTCGATTTTAGACATTTTTTAAGTTTAATTCTTTTAATACATCAAAGCAAATCAACAATAAAATAACTTTATTAAATACAACTATTAATTGAATTGAAATTTTTTTGATTTTAGATAATTATTTATTATGAATTCTATTTCTAAAATCGCAAAAAACAGCACTTATTTACAAATTACTTGGAATGATGGTGAAGAAAGTAAATTTAATTACATGTGGTTAAGAGATAATTGTCCTACTGCACATGATAAAGACTCAAGACATAGAATGTTTAATATCTTAGAGGTATCAAAAGAAATAAATCCCAAAAAATATTCTTTAAATGGTGATGGCAAATTAGAAATAGAGTGGAGTGAGGGTGACCACACAAGTTATTATGATCCTAAGTGGTTGAGAGAAAATTGTTATACAATTAAAAATAAACAAGAATATGTCTCACCTTATCATCTTTGGAATAATAATTTGGAAAAAGAATTTTCGTCGATATGTATTGAACATGATGAAGTAATTAATTCTGATGAAGGATTAATAAAGTGGTTAGAACTATTACATCATAAAGGTATAGCTATAGTTAAAAATTCACCAACAGAAAAAAAATCAGGTTTTGATATTCTTCATAGAATAAGTCACGTAAGAGAAACCTTTTTTAAAACTCCCTTTGAGGTAATCAATATTCCAAAACCAAATAATTCTGCTTACACAGCTCATGCTTTAAGAAACCACATGGATTTACCTTGGTTTGAATTACCGCCTGGTTATCAGTTTTTACACTGTTTAGTAAATGATGCAAAGGGTGGAGACTCTTCTGCAATTGATGGCTTTGCTGTTGCTGATTATTTGAGGAAAAATGAAAAAGAGATTTTTGAAACATTAATCTCTGTACCACTAAAGTTTAGAGATAAGGATTATACTCAAGAATCTCACCGAAGCTTTCATGCCCCAGCAATTAGTTTAACAAAAGACAAAGATTTTCATGATATTAGATTTAGTGTTGCAACTATGGATGCATTAGACTGCCATCCAGACCAAATGGATAAAGTTTATAAAGCTCACCACAGATTTGGTAATCTTTTACATGATGACAAATTTCAAATTAAATTTCGACTAGGACCAGGAGACATATTTTCTTTTAATAATAGACGTGTTTTACACGGCAGAACAGCTTTTGATCCAAATTCAGGTCATCGTCATCTCCAAGGGTATTATCTTGATAGAGATGAGATAATTGGCAGATTAGAATATCTTAAACAACATAAATCATAAATTTTCAAATATAAGGTTATTATTTTCATTATATTTTAAAAATTCTTTTCTAGTTTTTATTGTATAGTAATATTTTTCCTTACTCATTAGTTGCACTTTCTTATTATCTAAAAACTTCTTATCTAATATTAGATATTTTATTTTTTTATTTAACCCATATTTTAAAATCGATTTAACACTGTCTTTATTAGAAAATGATATCCCAACTTTAACTTTAGAATTAAGCGTTAAAAGATCATAAATATTTTTGTGCTTGAAAGAGATAAAAATACATTTTTTGAATTTCCTGGTCTCATATATTAATTTAGATAACAGCTTTTTATTTAGTAATGGTTTTATCTCTATAAAAATAGGAAATTTGTTTTTTGATAGCTCTAAAACTTCCTTTAGAAGAGGTATTTTAAATTTTTTTAAATCTGTATAATTAATATTTTTAACACTCTGATTAATTTTAAAAATTCTTTTTAAAGTAAAATCATGAAAACACACAAATTTATTATCCTTAGTTGCGTGAATATCAGTTTCAATTCCATATTTTCTTTTAAATGATACTTTAAATGACTCTAGACAGTTTTCTTTGTAATTTTTATTTACAATTCCTCGATGAATTATATGCATGTAAAAAAAAAGGGCTCTGTTTTCACAAAGCCCTTAATTATTTTTTAAAGTTTAAATTTTAGTTAGGTAACCAACTTTTCCACTTATCTGGATTGTTGTCTAACCATTCATTCACAACTTCTTTCACATCTCTTTTTTTGATGTCAACTTCAACAAGCATCTTAGCTTGATCTAAGTTGTCTAATTTCATTCTTTCAAAAAAAGCTTTTGCTTTAGCATGTTCTGGTTTTGCAAATGTATCTGGATTTCCATAGTTCATAGTATAATCTTTATCCCAACCAGTTGCTGGCCATCCATCTGTACCACAAGTCTTCCAGTTGTTTGCTTCAGTAAATGTATCTCCTGCACAAGTTTTGTAGTCAGGAAGACCTACTCCTACCATATCAAACTCACCAAAGAACCAGTGTGGTGACCATAGGTATAATAAGAATGGCTCTTTTCTCATGTAAGCAGCTTTAGCTTCTGCAACAGCAGCAGCCTCTGTTCCTAGTTCATCTGCTTGAAAGTCAATTCCTAAAAGATCTAATCTTTTTTGGTCATGACAGTTCCAACCAGCTACAGGACATCCAATTAATCTTCCTTTACCACCTGTTTCGATAGTAGCAAACTCTTTTTTATATTTGTTTAAATCTCTCCAAGATTTAATTCCAAATTTTTCAGCTGCATATCTTGGGATCCAGTAATCAGACATACCGATAATTCCAGTTGTTCCTAAAAGATCAACTGTTCCATCTCCCTTATATGATTTTACAACTTTACCATCATAAATTAAATCTTCGTTAAACATAACATCATCTGCTTCTGCATAACTTGGCCAGCTTTCACAAGCAAAATCAAGTTCACCAGCAGCAATTGCTTCCCATAATCCAGTTCCTGAAGGGAATACTGTTTGTTTAATTTTGTAGCCCATTTCTCTTTCAAGAATTCCTACTGCAACTTCACAAGTAATTATTCCACCTGTCCAGTCAGCAATAGCAGCATGTAATCTTTTTGCATTTGCCTGAGTAAGACTAGCAAATAAAATTACGAAAGATAAAAATAGAGCTGATATTGTTTTTGATAATCTCATTTATTTCCTCTCATTTAATTAATTAAAGATACATTTTAAAACAAAAACTAGTCGTTTGTAAACTGAGAAAAATGTAACTTTTTCTGGATTTTATAAACCCAAGGCTTCTCTTTGCTTTTTCGTCCAAGCAAGTGATATTCTATCTATGATTATTGCTAATAATACTATTCCTATACCTGCGGCCAAACCTCTCCCAGTATCTGATCTGGCTAATCCATTAAATACCTCTAAACCTAGTCCCTTTCCACCAATTAGAGGTGTAACTATTTGCATAGCAAAAGCCATAATTACTGTTTGATTAAATCCAATCACTAAACTTGGAACTGCTAAGGGGAATTTAATTTTGTTTAAAGTTTGTAATAACGTACCACCAAATGATCGCGAAACTTCTGAATAGGTTCCAGATACTTGAGTTAAACCTAAAGAAGTTAATCTTATTATAGGTGGAATAGAGTATATAACTGTTGCCAATATAGCTGAAACAACTCCTCCTCCAAAAAACATTAATACGGGAATTAAATAACAGAAGTAAGGTAATGTCTGCATAGCATCTAATACAACGTTTTGAACATTTCTAAATCTCTCATTATAAGATGCGATTATTCCAAGAGGTACTCCAATTATAAAACACAAAGCTACAGAAACTAAAACAGATGATAGTGTTATCATTGATTGGGGCCATATCCCACAAGCACCAATAAATAATAATAACAAAGCAGTGATGATTGCAAACCTTATACCAACAGTGAAATACCCAATTGCAGAGAATACACCTAATGTATACCACCATGGCACATGAGTTAAGAATATGTCAAGCGGGCGCAAAAGTTTAAGATAAACAAACCCTCTAAGAGCTTTAGTAAAAGCTATAAAGCCAGGATTTACCGTTAAAGAGTCAACAGTATTAGAAATTGGTTGCCTAATTGACAATCTCCATTCTTCAGGAAAAGATCCTATACTAATCATGTAAGAGTCGATAAAGGAAATTGCCAGAATAAGTAAAAATGAAGGTATGATATAATATCTTCTTGTTATAGCTTCGCTTATATCTCTTGCAGTATTTTTATTTGATAATGAAATACAAAATTCTAATACATAAGCAATTGATCTAGTTAAATTAATACAGACAAAATTAGTTAATCCACTTAAAAATTCTAAAGGTTTTTCTATAACTCTAGCAATTAAATATTTTTCCCAAGATTGAGGGAGTAAATAAAATTTTTGAACATTAGAGGGTAGAGATTGTTCTGTTTTACTGAAAGACATACTAAATCTATCAAACATTATTGCCATAAATAGAATACACAGCCCACCTTCCATCGCCCAACCAACGTCTAGTCTTCTAATTGCTTGCCACACTTGACCGCCAATTCCTTCCGCTCCGATAAAACATGCAAGAACCACAAGTGCCAATGCCATCATAATAACTTGGTTAATTCCCATCATTATACTTGGTAATGAAAGTGGAATTTTAATTTTAAATAAAAGCTGTAATTTGCTTGAACCAAATGAAGTTGCAGACTCTATTGTCTCCGCTGAAACTTGTCTAATTCCTGTATTTGTTAATCTAATTATTGGAGGCATGGAATAAATCATTGTGGCCAATATAGCTGGAGCTCCTCCAATGCCAAAAAAGAATAAAGCAGGAAACAGATAAACAAATGCTGGCATCACCTGCATTGTATCTAAAATAGGTTTCATAAAATTTTCAAATCGATCACTCTGAGAGCACATAACTCCCAAGGTTACACCCACAACTACACACATTAATACAGACAAGCCCATCAATGCTACAGTTTGAAGGGATGGTTCCCACATGCCTGTAGCACCCCAAAAATAAATTACGAATAAAGAATATAGACCCAATCTCAAGCCACCTGCAATTAAACAAGGTAAAAATATTAATGCCGCAATTAAAAGCCAAGGAGAGTCGAGAAGAAAGTCTTCAACAAAATAATAAATATTTTTAATGTAACTAGCTATTATTTTCGTAATCCATCTATAATTTTTTTTTAAATAATCTTCACCTTCATTAACCCATGCAGTAAATGTAAATTGATCAGTTACTACCTTTGGCATTTTTGAAGGACCCTCACTTTGAAAGGATAACCATAAAGCAACTAAAAAAGTTAATAGAACTAAAGAATATGTAATTATATTTTTAGATGAAATTGATTTACCTTGAATACTTGAGACTTCAGATGACATAATTATTTAAAATTTTAAAATAAATAATTTTACTTTTAAAGGAAAATATTGTCTATTTTTATGTTATTAAAATAACAAAATATGAGCAATCAAGCAAAAATAACTTGTACTAATGTTTGGAAATTATTTGGCCCAGACGAAAAAAGAATTATTAAAGATTTAGATAAAAATTTATCAATAAAAGAAGTCCAAGAAAAAACTGGACATGTCGTTGCCGTTAAAGATGTAAGCTTTTCAATTGAGAAAGGTGAAACATTTGTTGTAATGGGTTTATCTGGAAGTGGAAAATCAACTTTAGTTAGATGTATTTCACGATTAATTGAACCAACTTCTGGTACAGTTAAAATGGATGATGTTGATGTAACGAAAATGAATGGAAGAGACCTTTTAGATTTAAGAAGAAATAAAATGAGTATGGTTTTTCAACACTTTGGATTATTCCCACATAGAACAGTAGTTGAAAATATTGGTTATGGATTAGAGATTAGAGGTAACAAAAAAAATGATCGAATAGAAAAGTCAATGGAGGTTTTAAAAATGGTAGGCTTGGAAGGTTGGCACAATAATTATCCAAGAGAACTTTCTGGTGGTATGCAACAAAGAGTTGGACTAGCAAGGGCACTTGCAGTTGATCCAGAAATCTTAATTTTTGATGAACCTTTTTCTGCACTTGACCCACTAATTAGAAGAGAAATGCAGGATGAATTGTTAAAAATTCAAGAAAAACTTCAAAAGACAATGGTTTTTATTACGCACGATTTCTTAGAAGCCATAAAGATGGGAGATCATATTGCTATTATGAAAGATGGAGAGGTTTCACAAGTTGGTACTCCAGAGGAAATTGTTGCAAATCCTAAAGATCAATATGTAAAAGATTTCTGTGAAGATGTTCCAAAATATAAAGTATTAAGTGCAAGCAAGGTAATGAGAGAAGAATGTTGTGATGATACAAAAAAATTGTTTGAAGATGGATCTAATAATATTCCACATGACTCAAAAATTGAGACATTGATTGATAAACTAGTTGATACAGATCAGAAATTTCCAGTTGTAGATACAGATACAGGAAAATTGATTGGTGAAATTGATAGAGCAATAGTTATGAAGTCAATGAAGTCTGCTAATTAATCTCTCTACTTACCTTAGTACTTTTTTGTTTAACCTTATCTCTCCAAATAATTATCATTCCTGCAAACACAATCACAAAAACTCCAGGAAATAATTGTTCCCAAGGCGCCTCATTAAAAAACCACCAACCTAAAACAAAAGATGATGGGATACCAAAATATTCAAAAGATGCCATCTTGCTTGCAGAAATTAATCTATAAGCATAAATAAAAAGTATTGCAGCAGTCCCTCCTAGTATTCCAGTCAATACCATTAACAGAAAGTCTTGAGTACTTTTAATATCTGTATGTCCAGTGGTTGCTAAAAATAATATTATTCCACCAATTACATTAAAGATTAAAGTATAAAGTTGTATTTTTGCCGTTGAGTGTCCATCTGGTATAAATTTTAAAATTATAACTGTAAAAGCCCAAGCAATTGCAGTTAATATTGGAAATATTGAATAAAAACTAAATATGTCGCTTCCTGGCTGAACAATTAAAACAACTCCAAAAAATCCAATAAATATTGCTGACCATCTATAAATACCCACTTTATCATTTAAAAAAATTATTGATAAAATTACTATGAAAAATGGTGACGAAAATGTAAGAACCATTGCAGTTGCAAATTCAAGGTTAATTACTGAAATAAATATGAAGATATTCATAGACAAGAAAGCAAGTCCTCTTAAAAAGCTTAAAATTATAAATTTGTTGTTTAAATTTTTGAAAATTGAGAAATACTCTCTTGTAAATAGAATTAGAACAAAAAGAGGAATAACACCTGCAATATTTCTAAAAACAGCTAGCTGAATTACCGAATACTCATCTCCTAAAAACTTAATTACAACCATATACATGTCTACGCATAGAATTGCTAAGAGCATTGTAACTATTGCCAGATAAGTATTTTTTAAATCTGTTTTTTCGGACGAAATATTCATTTATAATTTTTTAAAATTGTATACTTTATCTAGGATATGCAAAGTTTTAAACTTAATGAAACTGATATTCTATCCAATCAAGATTGGACGTTTCCTACTAACATTGCTTATGGTCCTGGTAGATTAAAAGAAATAGGAAGTATATGTAATAATTTAGATATTAAAAATCCATTAATAGTTACAGATAAAGGAAGCCCAAAATTACCATTTGTAATAAATTTACAAAGCTATCTAAATAGCTCAAATATAAAATCAGATTTATTTTTTGATATATCTCCAAATCCTCGAGAAGATGAAGTTTCAAATGGTGTTAGTA
This sequence comes from uncultured Pelagibacteraceae bacterium, assembly GCA_902609675.1. Classification (GTDB taxonomy): domain Bacteria; phylum Pseudomonadota; class Alphaproteobacteria; order Pelagibacterales; family Pelagibacteraceae; genus Pelagibacter. Next base: position 29,650 of record CACLST010000002.1, read on the forward strand.
AATTTAATGATGGTAACCATGACGCTATAATTGCAATTGGCGGAGGTAGTGCTATGGATGGAGGAAAATTAATTTGCCTCACAGCAAACAATGACGTGCCACTTAGAGATTTTGAGTTTGAATTAACTCCTCCTATAATTAGTAAAGATAATCCTTTTCCAAAAATCATAACCATTCCTACTACCGCAGGCACTGGTGCTGAAACAGAAATTTCAGCTATGGTTACTTATTTAAAAGAAGGCATGAAATTTTGTATGTGGCATCCAGATGTTAGACCTTCCTTAGCATTGTTAGATCCAGAACTAACTATTGGATTGCCAGCAAATTTAACGGCTTGGACTGGTGCAGATGCTTTAATCCATGGCATAGAAGGTTATTGTGTTCCTGGTTTTAATCCAATGTGTGATGGTGCTGCTTTAGAAGGTTTATCTTTAATATCAAAATCTTTAGTCACAGCTGTAGAAGATCCCAGCAATATAGTTGCAAGAGGTGGAATGCATGTCGGATCTTGTTTAGCAGGAATTTCTTTTTTAAAAGGTTTAGGATTAGTACATGCTATAGCTCATATGGTTGGAGCTGAATATAATACTCATCACGGGCTAACCAATGCAATAATATTGCCTGTAGTTTTAAAATATAATCTTCCAGGCATGGAAGAAAAAGTTAAAAGAATGTCAGAGGCTATGCAATTTAAAGATCATTCTGTAGATGCATTTATATCAAACATTGAAAACATTCTTGATAGAATTAAAATTCCAAAAAGTTTGAGCGAAATTGGAGTCCCCGAGGATTGTGTTGATAGAATTGCTGAAAAATCAATGAAAGATCAAGCCTATGGACAAAATCCTAAAAAAGCAACTTTAGAAGAAATAAAGGAAATGACTCTAGCATCTATAAAAAAAGCTCGGTAATAGTAAATTCTAATGCTTGAAAATAGATCAGTAAAAGAAATTATTTCTTTAATTAAAAAAAAAGAGATTTCAGTAAGAGAAGTTGTTAACTTTTACTTAGAAAGAATTAAAAAATATAACCCTTCTCTAAATGCCATTGTCTCAATTAAAGATGAAGAACAAATAATAAATGAGGCTAATGATAAAGATAAAAACTTTGATGAAAGTAAACCATTGTTTGGTCTTCCTTTGGCATCAAAAGATCTATTAGATGTAGTGGACTTTCCAACTACTTATGGTTTTCCAGGATATAAAGATTTTTTTCCAAACAAAAATTCCATTATTGTTGATCGTCAATTAGATGCTGGAGGTATAATGATAGGTAAAACAAACACCGCAGAGTTAGGTGTAGGTGCACATACAGCAAATAGACTATTTGGAATTACACCAAATATTTATGGTAATACTCAATCTTCAGGAGGATCAAGTGGTGGAGCCGGTGTGGCTGTTGCGGCTGAGTTACTACCATTTGCAGATGGAACAGATATGATGGGTTCTTGCAGAACTCCTGCAGCCTATGCAAATGTTTATGGTTTTAGACCAACACCAGGACTTTTGCCTGACTATCGAACAAATGATAAAAAAAAAAATCTTCCAATTATCTCAACTCCAGGATGTCTTGCAAGAACGCCAGATGATATGGCTATTCTTTTAGATGTAATAGCTGGAGAACACAAAGAGGATCCAATTTCTTTTAGTTTAACAAACTCATTTAAAGATACCAATATAAGTGATCAAGAATTTTCAAAAATAAAGATAGGATGGTTATCTGATATGAATGGTAATTATCAATATGATCCTGAGTTAGTTGAAATGTGTAATAAACAATTAGACAGTCTTGAAAAGAATAAAATTATAATTGAATACTTAAAACCAAAAATAGATGCTAATAAGTTGTGGAATTGCTGGGGAACATTAAGAGCTAAAAGTATTTATGAAGATATTATTACTATGAACATCGAGGAAATTAATCAAATGACACCACAGGCGATATGGGAATACAACAAAGGCATTAATCTCACAGAAGAAGATGTTAAATTAGCTCTTAATTCTAGAATTGAATTATCAAATGATGTAAATAGTTTATTCGGTAGTTTTGATTTTTTAGCTCTACCATCTCAACAATCATTCCCTTTTGACAAAAATTTAAGACACCCAGAAAAAATCAATGATCAACTAATGGATACTTACCATAGATGGATTGAAATCCATATATTTGCTAGTCTTTTTTACTTACCATCGATTTCATTACCAATTGGGTTTAATAAGGATGGATTTCCAATTGGTATACAAATTATAGCTAAACAAAAAGAAGATTTAAAAGTGATATCTTTTGCAAAAAAATATGAGGAAATTTTTAATTTTTCTAATCATAAACCAAAACTAAATTAATGGTCAGACACAAACATCATTTTAAAATAGCTTTTGCATTGGCCATAGCCGCCGGATCATGGGGGGTTTATTGGCTTCCTCAAAGAATTTTAGAGGATGGTGGACTTACTGGAGGTTGGGGAACTATTTCTCAAATGATGATTGGTATTATATTGCTTACACCTTTCTCTTTATGGAGAAAATTTAAAGGTCGAACATCAGGATTAGAAATTCCCTTTGTTGGTTTTTTAACTGGTAGTGGTTTTATATGTTACGCTTTAAGTTTTTTATTAACAGATGTTGTTCGAGCATTGATCATGTTTTACATGATACCTATCTGGACAACAATATTTGAAATATATTTTTTAAAAAAAAGACCTGGTTTAGAAAGAGTTTTAACACTTAGTTTAGCGCTTGGAGGCTTGTGGGTTGTTTTCAGTCAATCTAATATTATACCATTACCACAAAATGCAGGAGATTTGTTGGCGCTGGTCGGTGGTGTACTTTTTGGAGCTGGCCTAGTACGTTTAGAAATTACAAAAACAGATGGTGTTTTTCCGGTAATATTTTCATTTTTTGTTTATGGAACAATATTTAATATTTTTGCTGGCTTTATTTTAAAAGATTATCTAGGGCCTATGCCACCTATTGAAGCTTTCACATCAATGTTTACTTTTTTAGTTCTTATTTCAGTATTTTATTTTATTCCAACAGGGGTAGTTATCATGTGGTCACCCTCAGTATTAGGAGCAGGTCTTTGTGCTATATTATATTTAAGCGAAGTAGTTGTTGGAGTTATTTCTGCTGGTATTTTAACAGACGAAACATTTGGTTGGCGAGAAGTTGTTGGAAGTACAATGATTGTATTAGGAGGAGTATTAGCCGTAGTGCTTGCACCAAAAGATGAAAAATAAATGCTTTTTAAAGAAAAGTTAAAATCAAATTCAAAAATATTCTTAGATGGTGGAAACGGTTCTGAAATTGCAAAATTGGGAGGTGAAATGTCTCCTGCTTTTTCTGCCTTAGCCTCAATATTATCTCCAGAAATAGTAATTAAGGTTCATGAAAAGTTTATTGATGCTGGTTGTGATCTAATTACTGCAAATACTTTTAGTTCAACCAGACATAATCTTGAAAGTATAAATCGTGGAGATGAAGTTAAAGAATTTATTATTCAATCATTAAAATTATCCAGACAAGCAATTCAAAATAAAGGTAAAGAAAGTAAAATTGGAATTGCTGGAAGTTTATCAAATTTTTTTTCACTGAAGGAAAATGAATTTGTGCCAAATCCTAAGTACATACCTTCTTTTAAACAGGAGGAACAAAATTATAAAGAAGCTGCAAAAATTCTGAAAGAGGAAGGGGTAGATATTTTAATTTTAGAAATGTTACTTGATATTGATCATTCAAAAATTCTATTGAATGCTGCCTTAGAAACCGACTTACCAGTTTGGGTTGGATTAAGTTCTTGTATAAGTAAATTTGATAATAGTGTAATAGGCAGAAATTTTAGCGCGGAAAAAGAAACTTCGTTAATCTACGATGAAACCAAATATAAAGAGCAACCAAAATTTATTCCTGATGATAAAATTGTACTATTAAATGACATTGTAAAATCCCTTACAAATATGGGTGGAGATGTTTATGGTATCATGCATACCTGGTTTGTAGATGCTTTTGAAGGATTGAATATAATTAAAAATAATTGGAATGGTCCGATGATGTTCTATCCTGAGATACATAAGTTTGATACAAAGTCCCATAAAGCTATTGTAACTTCTACAGAGGAAGAATTTGCTAATGAATGTGAAAAGTTAATTGACAACCAGATACAAATTATTGGCGGATGCTGTGGTGTTACAGACAAACATCTAAAAAAACTAATTGAGACCTATTCTTAATTTAATATTTTTTATTAACTAAATTTATCAGCATATTGATCATATCAGTTTTATAACTTTCTTTTGTTGCTGATTTCGTTTCTAGAACAGAAAAAAAAGCGGCTACATTCCCAGTTTTAAAATTAGTTGCAAGAAACTGACCACCATACCCTGAGTGCCCAATCATGTTGCCTGAAACCATTGTAGAATTTGAATAATATAAATATTTGTCTTTTGATAAATTCATATATTTGGGTCCTACATTATTAATTGTTTTGTTTAAAAATGATGAAGATCCAACTTTTCTATTCCCAACACCCATACCTTTTCTTGCGAAAAGTAAACCCATTCGCAAAAAGTCTCTTGTAATTAAGCAACCACCTCCAGACATCCAAGGCATACCATATCTATCTGAAGCAATATATAACCCATCTTCAAATCCTGCAGCCTCAACTGCAGATAAAACCCAATCTCTTAAATTTCTACCACTAACTTTTTCTATTATTAATCCTACTACATCAGTATTTGCAGATTTATAAAATGCTTGTTCAGAATTATTAATTAAACTTTTATTTTTAGATTTTTTAATTGTATTTAAATATTCTTCTTGGCTTAGATGATTTTTAAGATTTTTAGGTAGCCTCCATCCTCCAACAGGTTCATGCATAAACGAAGATGAGTATGCCTTAGTATAATCTTCAGTATAAGAGTTTATAACATTCATGTTCAAAACATCTTGGATCTTTGCATTTGCATACCCACTTCCAATTTTTGGCAAATAGTGAGAAACTTTTTTATTAAGATCTATTAATTTGTTCGTAACCAATTCTCCAATAAATAGATTAACGAACATTTTTGTAATGGACATAATTGTTTGAGGCTGGTTTTTTTTAAAATCTTTGGCATATTTTTCAAATAATATATTTTGACGGTTGCCAACAATTAATGAACAAAAAGATTTATTTTTAGTCATCTTCTTTACTAGAGGAAGTTTTGCGATAGTTTTATTTGGATTAGAGTTTAATTTTAATATCAAATCAGATCTTAAAAAAATACTGTATCTATTGATTTTATGTAAATTTTTATAACCAAACCTCCTTGTTTTAGGAAGGTTCCATGAAGCTTTATTATCTTTAAGTGTAGTTAATTCTGGGTTTCTAACAGAGATTAATTTTTTTTTCTTCAATATTTTAATGATTTTTTTTGTTCGTACTTTTGGTGATAAGCTTCAGCTTTGCAGTAATTTTTTTCTTTTGAAACTCTAGTTGAAACTTTTCCATCTAATTTACTGTTTACTTCGTTTAAAACTTTTTCTGCAATCTCTTTTTCTTCCTCTGTACTATAAAATATTTCTGAACGGTATTGAATACCTACATACGTACCTTGTCGATTTACTTGGGTTGAGTCGTGTAATTCAAAAAATAAATTGACCATGTCCTCGTATGACTTTTCTTTTTCATCATACTCAACTTTGACCACTTCTATATGTCCTGTATCTCCACCACAAACTGCCTTGTATGTAACATTTGGTTCATCTCCGCCACAGTAACCGCATTCTGTAGACACTATACCTTTGATGCCCTCATACTTTTTTTCGTCCCAAAAACAGCCAATACCGCCAATAAATGTTTTCATAATATTTAATATATACTTTAGTTTTTTAAAATTGAAATTGCTTTTATTTCTTCTACACCGATCCCACAACATCCACCAATAATCTGGGCTCCATTTTTAATCCATGACCTCACTTCATTTAAATATCCAGTTGGCGTCATATCATCTATAAATCTCCAGTGTGGTTTTTCATAATAACCTTTATTTGGATATGCTCCTACTATTCCATGGTAATTCTTCTTCGCAGTTTCAATTGCTTTTCCTGTAATATTTATATCTGAATGAGCAACCAATATTGGACCACTGTGTAATTTTTTAAAATTATTTATGGATGTCTCAAAGTTTTCATAGACATGTGTATCAGAGTCAATTGTATCATTATATCCAAGCATTATATTTTTTTGATCATCCATTACGCATGACACTGATAACCAAACTGGTATATTTACTTTCGTTGAACAATTTAACATAGTTTCAACTATGTCAGCTTGTGAGGACATAGCTTCTAAAATAATTAAGTCTACTCCTTCACCTGATAAAATTTTTAATTGTTCATCAAAGCCAGGTATCATTGCTTTAAGTCCGAGTTTATAAAAATTACCAAAAGTTGAAACGCTCCCAGCAAGCGCAACATCTTTACTTGAATTTTTAATTGCTTCTTTTGCAACTTGAACACTTTTTTTATTAAATTTCTCTATTGAGTCTTCATAACCATACTGTCTCATTGATATAGGCGTAGTACTATACGTATTAGTTGTTATTACATCCGCACCCGCACTTATATAATCTTCATGAATTTTTCTTACTAATTCTGGATGATCTACTGAGCATTTTCCACACCACATTTTTTCATCCATTTTAGCGCCATTCTTTTCTAATTCAGCGCCCATCCCACCATCTAAAATAATAGTTTTTTTATTTTCTAATTTTTTATGAATTGATGAGTAGGACATAGTATTATACTTTGCTATTTGTGAAGGTACATATTTTATTTCCATCAAGATCACGAACGTAAGAATAATAAACTCCTGATCCTTCTGGTCGTTCACCCCCTGATCCTTCGCTAGTACCTCCTGCTTTTAGTCCTATTTCGTGAAATTTGTCAACAATAACTCTCGAAGATGTTATAAATGATATTTGTGTTCCATTTCCAAAAGTTGCTTCTTTTTTATTAAACGGTTTTGTAATGTAAAACTCTATTTCGTTTGTATCTTTCTTTCCATATGCTGCATAATCGTTTTCAACAGTTTCGTTTCTTGTTAGCCCAATAACTTTCAAAACTTCATCATAAAACTTAATGGCTGTGTCTAAATTATTTGTTCCCACCATTACATAACCAATCATCTCAACCTCAATTATTTTGAATATAATTTTTTAATTCCAACCAGTAATTGCCTTAACCTCTAGGTATTCAGTAAACCCCCATAGTCCACCCTCTCGACCGTTTCCTGATTGCTTAAATCCTCCAAAAGGTGCTCCAGTCTCGGCTCCTTGGCCATTGATATAAACTGTTCCCGCTCTTACTTTTCTAGCTACTCTTTTTGCTTTTTCTTTATCCTCAGTTTGTAAATAGTTACCTAATCCGTAAGAAGTATCGTTTGTGATTTTTATTGCCTCTTCTTCTGTATCAAATGGAATAATTGAAAGTACTGGACCAAATATTTCTTCTCTAGCAATTTTCATATCGTTATTTACATCAGTAAAAATTGTTGGTTTAACAAAATACCCCTTATTAAGACCATTTGGTAGATCGGGCCCACCGGCAGCTAAAGTTGCACCTTCTTTAATTCCCTCATTTATAAGATTTACAACTTTATCATATTGAACTTTGGATACTAAAGGTCCAATGTGATCACCTTTTTTAGATGCTACATCTACTTTTATTTTATTTGCTTCATCTACAGCTTCTTTTACTGCTCGATCATAAATTGATCTTTGAACTAACATTCGTGTTGGAGCATCACAAGACTGTCCAGTGTTGCTCATTATAGTTCTTACTCCATCTCTAACAGCATCTGGATAAGAATCCTCAAAGACTATATTTCCACCTTTCCCGCCTAGCTCAAGTGTAACTTTTTTAATTGTATCAGCTGCATTTTTCTGTATCAGTTTTCCCGCTCTTGTAGATCCTGTAAATGAGACCATATCAATATCAGGGTGACCAGATATATGATTTCCAACTACTTCTCCGTTACCATTTACTAAATTGAATACACCTGGAGGAAACCCAGCTTCATCAATTATTTCTGCAAACAATACTGCTGACACAGGAGCAATCTCAGATGGTTTTAAAATCATTGTGCAACCAGCTGCAAGTGCTGGTATGACCTTAAGTACTATTTGGTTCATTGGATAATTCCATGGCGTTATTAATCCACAAACTCCAATTGGCTCATATCTGATTTGATTGTTTGATTTTGGATCAAACTGATGTTCAAAATTAAAATCTTTTAAAATATCTATTACATTTTTAGATATATCTGCTCCCATTTTAGTATGAGTCTCTGATGCAAAATCTAATGGTGCACCCATTTCCATTGATTGTGCTTCAACCATTTCATCCCATCTTCTATTATAAATTTCACAAAATTTTTCTAATAACTTTACTCTCTCTTCTTTCGAAGTTTCTTTCCAGGTTTCAAATGCTACTTTAGCAGCACTTACAGCTTTATCAGTATCCTCTTCAGATCCTAGAGAAATTACAGCAAAAGCCTCTTCAGTTGATGGATCAATTACATCAAAGTCATTAGGTTTGACTGGAGCAACCCATTTTCCGTTTATATAAAAATCTTTCTTTTCAATCATAAATGCACTTTAACACAGAATTTAAATTTCATAACCTTTTTCTTCAGGCTCAAGATCAGTTAACTCCTCGGGAAACCCCTCAGCTCTAAAATCAATCTTATTTAAATCTTCCATTCTTTTTACTATCATAGATGACCAGGCTCTTGAGCCGTATTTTTTTTGACCATCTTTAAATATTTCAACTATCTTAGGGGAAATTTCCAAAGGTGTATTTAATTTTTTTGCGAGCTCATCAAATAGACCGGTATCTTTTAAGACAAGGTCCATCGTAAAATTTATATTATAAGAACCATTTAATATGACTTTGCTTTCTGTTTCATGAACAAATGAATTACCTGAAGAAACAGCAATTCCTTTATAAGTTTTTGCAAGATCTAGGTTTGACTTTTTAGCTACTGTCCACGCCTCCCCAAGGGCAACCAAATGGGTAGATGCTAAATAATTTGTAATTACTTTGAGAACAGAAGCAGTACCTAATTCTCCTGTATGTAATATTTTACGCCCCATTACAGTTAAAGCAGGCAATATCTTTTCAAATGCATCTCTTTCTCCACCAACAAATATCGCTATATTTCCTGACGCTGCTCTATGGCATCCACCACTTACTGGACCATCTAGAGGTATTGCCTTTTTTTCAATTACTTTTTTGCCAATCCTTTTTACCTCTGCCTCATCAGTAGTACTCATTTCCAACCATATTTTATTTTCAGAAATACCTTCTAGAATTCCGTTATCCCCCTCCATCACTTCTGCGCAAATTTCAGGAGAAGGAAGACAAGTTATTATTAAATCAACTTTCTCTGCTAGTTCTTTAGCAGAGTTTGCAATTTTAGCCCCCATACTTTCAAATTCTTTTGTTAAATTTTTATCTAAATCTCTAACTGTTAAATTAAATTTATTCCTTAACAAACTCCCAGCTAGTTTTCCTCCAACATTTCCTAAACCAATAAATCCTATATTCATTAATTTACCTCCTCTTTTTTTTTATATAATATCATTATGACACCAAATATTATTACTACTCCTCCAATAAATAATTCACTTGTTGGTTTCTCACCTAATAAAAAAATTGCTGCAAGCAATCCAGTCGGCGGTATACCCATAGTCACTATGGGTAACACTTTATATAATGGATTATTTTTTAGAACATAATAAAAGCAGCCATAAGTTATAGGTTGCATAATAAATCCAATGTAAAATGCTATTAACCAATGATTAAATTTAGCAGTTGATAAATATGATATGGTATCACCTTCAATTACCGCAGAAATTAAAATTAAAGTGGGACCAGAAAATAATGCAAGCCACGCCACTAAAGCCAAAGGATTAATTTCTTTACTCAAAGGTTTAACAATTACTTGGCCAAGCGCCCATATTGCTGAACCTAAAATTGTAAGAGCGATACCAAATATTTTTCCATCTAAATTAGGTGAACCAGTTAAAATATAAACTCCTATAAACGCGATTCCTATACCGATTAAAGCTCTTAAAGTTGGTTTCTCTTTCAACATGAAAAAAGCAAATATTACTCCAAATGGAACTTCTGTTTGTACTAATAATACTGCCGCTGATGCATCTATAAAATTTAAACCAGTATAGGTAATACTGTATTGCAAGGTGTTCGCTATAAACGAAGCGATAAAGATTTTTTTTAAGAAACCTTTTGGAATAGGAAACCACCAAATTAAAATAGAAGCAGCAAAAATAAATCTTAATCCCATTAGAAGTATTGGAGGAAAAGATTCAAAAGCAGGTTTGGCAATTACAAAACCAAAACCTAAAAAGATAGGAACAAGTGATGCAACTAGAGTATCTTTAAAATTCATTCAATTCATTTAATATTAATGATTATTCAAGAACTTATGATATATTCACTCTTTTAAAATATGAATTCAACAAAAATAGAACCAAAATACATAAGTAAATCAAATCCACGAGTTGGCCTTATTGCTCTTGCAAGTGATTTTATGATTGAGAGAGATTTTATTAATGTAATTAAGGATAGAGAAATTGATTTTTTTGTTAATAGAATAGAGTGTTATAATCCTTTAACTAAAGAAAATCTGATCAAAATGTCAGATAAAGTAACCAGTGTAACAAAAGACATTTTACCAGATCAAGATATTGATTGTGTAGTCTATGGATGTACTTCTGGAACTATTGCAGCAGGCTATAACTCTATTAAGCAAAAGGTAAAAGCAGCAAAACCAATGGCCCAGGTTACAACGCCAAGTACAGCCGCAATAAAAGCATTAAAAAAGTTAAATATTAAAAAACTTTCGCTATTTACTCCCTACAGCAAAAAACTTAATGATGAGGTTATGGGATATTTTAAGTCAGAGGGATTTGAAATAACATCCAATTCGTACTTTGATATAGAAGCAGATTACGATATAGGCAAAGTAGACCAAAATTATTTGTATGATGTCTTGTCTAAAATAGATTTAAATGGAGCAGACGCATTATTTGTATCTTGTACAGCTCTTCCTGTATTACCAATAATCGATAAACTTGAAAAAAAACTTAATACGATTGTTTTATCAAGCAATCAGGCATTAATTTGGGATACTCTTGTCCAAATTAATAAAAATAACCTTGTAGAAGGTTTTGGTAAATTATTCAGATAGAAATTTATGTCATTTACTAAAGACGAATATAAACAAAGATTAAAAAAAGTTCAGTCGATGATGCAGGAAAAAGGTATTGAACTATTAATTTCTCACGACACAAATAACATGAATTATTTAACTGGTTATGATGCATGGTCTTTTTATTATGCACAGTGTGCAATTGTTCATGTTAACGCTGAAGAACCTTTATGTTTTGTAAGAGCTCAAGACTCAGGCGGTGCGTATATTAAAACTTATCTTAGAGATGAAAATATTATTGTGTATGATGAAAATTATATTCATAATTGGCCAAAACATCCTTATGATTATTTAGTTCAAATTATAAAAGATAGAAATTGGGATAAGCTTTCAATCGGAGTTGAGATGGATGCTCATTACTTCACCGCTTTTTGCTATGAAAAGATAAAACAAAGTTTACCGAATGCAAAAATAAAAGATTCAGAACGATTAGTTAATTGGGCAAGATTTGCAAAATCCGATGCAGAGATTAACTATATGAAAACTGCTGCACTAATTTCAGAAAAAGGAATGAAGACTGCAATGGAGGTAATTAAACCAGGGGTAAGACAATGCGATGCAGTAGGCGACATACAAAAAACTTTATTTTATGGAACTCCTGAGTTTGGTGGAGAGTATTCAAGTATTGCTACACTTCTTCCCACAGGTAAAGGAACATCGGCATCACATTTAACAGCAACCCAAGATAAGTTTGTTGAAGGCGAAGCGACGATTGTTGAGTTATCTGGAGTTTATAAAAGATATCATGCGCCAATGGCAAGAACAGTCTTACTCGGAAAACCTGATCAATTAAAAATAGACACGATGAACAAAACTATCGAAGCTCTTCAAGCTGGAATTGATGCTACAAAACCTGGAAATACAGCAAATGATGTAGCGCAAGCTTTTTGGGGTATTTTAGATAAATATGGAATAGAGAAAAAATCAAGAACTGGTTATTCAATTGGAATAGGTTACCCGCCAGATTGGGGTGAGCATACTCTTAATATATATAAAGGAGAAATGACTGAACTAGTGCCGAATGCGTGTTTTCATATGATAGCTGTAATGCAATTTGGTGATTGGGGAGTTGAAGCATCGGAGGCTATAAGAGTTACTGACAAAGGATGTGAATTATTCTGCAATTTTCCAAAAGAGTTACACATTAAGAGTTAATTAACTGTTGCAAAGAACTTAACTAAGTGTTTTAAAAACTAACATATGTCAAAAAAAGAAGATTTCGTAAAATTTGATAAAGTCGACAAAAGTTACGATGGAAAAGTATTAGTAGTTAAAGATTTGAATTTGGATATCGAAGAAGGTGAGTTTGTAACAATGCTTGGACCCTCTGGTTCTGGAAAAACCACATGCTTAATGATGCTTGCTGGTTTTGAAACCCCAACTAATGGAGAAATTTATTTAGATAAAAATCCAATTTCAAACATTCCTCCACACAAAAGAGGTATTGGAATGGTTTTTCAAAATTATGCTCTGTTTCCTCATATGACAGTTTTTGAAAATTTGGCTTTTCCTTTAAGAGTAAGAAAAATTTCAAAAGATAATATTGATAAAAAAGTTGAAAAGGCATTATCTATGGTTTCATTGTCAGGATTTGGAAACCGTATGCCAGGACAACTTTCTGGAGGTCAACAGCAAAGAGTAGCTGTAGCAAGAGCATTGGTATTTGATCCATCAGTAGTTTTAATGGATGAACCTTTAGGTGCTTTAGATAAAAATTTAAGAGAGAGTATGCAGTATGAAATTAAACATATTCATGAGAGTATTGGTGTAACAGTTGTATATGTCACTCACGACCAAGGTGAAGCATTAACAATGTCAAACAGAATAGCAGTATTTAATGATGGTAAAGTTCAGCAACTATCAAGTCCAGATAAGTTATATGAAGAACCTGTAAATTCTTTCGTTGCAGAGTTTATTGGAGAGAATAATACTTTTGCAGGGGAAATCTCAAGTATATCAAATGGATCTTGTAAAGTTAAATTAGCTGAGGGTGAAATAATTGCAAATCCAATTTCAGTTAAATCTGTTGGAGAAAAAACTACAGTATCCATTAGACCGGAAAGAGCATTGATTAATCCTAAAGATAAAATGGACAACAATCAGAAAGGTAAAATAGAAGAAGTGATTTATCATGGTGATCACACTAGAGTGAGACTTAATTTACTAGGTAATTCTGAATTTATTTTAAAAGTTCCAAATAGTTCTCAAAATTTAGATATTAAACTTGGAAATGAGATTAATATTGGGTGGAATAGTCAGGATGCAAGAGCTTTAGACCCAAAATAAGCTAAATTATTACGAAATTACCAAAATCCCCTGTTGACTCTCTTTTCCTATGTTGCTGTACTTCGTTTTTTATAAAAAAAACGTTTAAACGGAGGATAAATGAAAAAATTAAGTAAATTATTACTTGCCGTAACTTTTGCTATCTCAGTATCTTCATCAGCATTTGCAGTAGTTGTTGCATCATGGGGTGGAGCTTACACAGAAAGTCAAAAGCTAGGATATGGTGATCCAACTGCAAAAGCATTGGGTATACCTATCGAATGGGTAGATTATTCTGGTGGATTATCAGAAATCAAAGCCCAAAAAGAAGCAGGGGCGATTACATGGGATATTATAGATGTATTTGCTTATGACACTATTAATGGTTGTGATGAAGGTATTTTTGTTGAATTTGATTTTGATAAAGACTTTCCACCAGCCCCAGATGGCACACCTGCAAGTGAAGACTTCTTTACAGACATGCCAAGTAAATGTGCTGTAGGAAATATTTTATATTCTTGGAACTATGCTTACAACAGTGACTTATTAAAAAGCACACCAAGTACAATTAAAGATTTCTTTAACACTAAAAGATTTCCTGGAAAAAGAGCAATTTACAAAAGTGCTCTTACAAACCTAGAAATTGCTTTAGCAGCTGACGGCGTAAAAATGGGTAAAGGTGGAGCATTTTTGTATGAAAAACTTGAAGATCCAGCTTACGTAACTAGAGCTATGAACAAAATCAAAGCACTATGTGAAGATCCTAATGGTGGATGTGTATTTTGGTCAGCAGGAGCTCAACCACCAGAATTATTGATGAGTGGTGAAGTTGTAATGGCAACTGGTTGGAATGGTAGATTTTTCAATGCAGCAGTTGGAGAAGGTGCTCCTATAGTTCAAGTTTGGGACGGACAAGGTCTTGACTATGAATATTTTGCATTAGTTAAAGGTGGACCAAACGAAGCAGATGCTAAAAAAGCTTTAGCAATGATGACAAATACTGAAATGTTAGCAGGAAGTGCAAAATATATTGCATATGCTCCATGGAGAAAATCATCAATTGCAGTTATGGAAGCAGGAGAGCCTTGGTATAAAGATGGAAAAACAAATATGGTTCCACATATGCCAACTGCACCAGCTAACCTTAAAAAATACTTCTTAGTGAATGCTGAGTACTGGGCTGATAACGGTACAGAGCTTGGTGAACAGTGGGAAGCTATGAAAGCTAGTATTAAATAATTAGAGTTTTAAACACTTTAATTTTATATTATATTTAGGGCGGTTACTATAACCGCCCTTTTTTTATGAGCTCAGAACAAAAAATATTATCAACAGATGGAATTCCCTTAGAGGAAAGCCTTAAGCAGGCAGAAAAAAAAAATAAAATAAAAGCCTTTCTTTTAGTAACACCATTACTCTTATTTCTAATTATTACTTACATAATTCCTATCGCAGACATGTTCTCTCGAAGTATAGACGACAAAATGGTCACAAACATGCTTCCCAAAACATACAAAGCAATGGAGCAGTGGGATGGTAAAGAGCTTCCACCCGAAGAAGTGTTTAAAGCTTTTTATTTAGATTACAAGATTTTAGTTGAGAATAAGACAGCAGGAAAGTTACAAACCCAACTAAATTATGAGAAAAATGGCTTTAAGAGTGTCCTAAAAAAATTAGCTAGAAAGCAAAAGAAATTTGAAGAAGGAAACTATAAAGAGCAAATTATGAAAGTTCATAAAAGGTGGAGAAATGTTGATTATTGGAGAGCAATCAAAAGGAGAGCTCCAGCCTACACATACTCTAAATATTTGAAGGGTGTTGATATGTACTCAAATGAAGACGGAAAAATTGTACAAGTAGCTGAAGACAGAAGAATTCATAGAATTTTATGGTCTCGAACATTAGAGGTAGCTTTTTTTGTAACTCTTTTTTGTTTTTTAATGGCTTATCCAATTGCACATTTGTTAGCAACTCTTCCAATGAAGTATAGTAACTTGCTCATGATTTGTGTACTGCTTCCATTTTGGACCTCACTACTTGTGAGAACTGCCAGTTGGATGATTTTGTTACAGCAACAAGGACTGGTAAACGACTTTTTTGTATGGATTGGTCTTGTTACAGACGATAACAGGCCAGAGATGATGTACAACAAAACAGGGACTTATGTTGCTATGACACAAATACTTTTACCATTTATGGTATTACCTTTGTATAGTGTTATGAAAACAATCTCTCCAAGTTTAATGAGAGCTGGAAAATCTCTAGGGGCAACTCCTGGTGTAGCTTTTTTTAAAATTTATTTTCCACTTACAATACCAGGAATTGGAGCAGGCTGTTTATTAGTTTTTATACTTGCAATTGGTTATTACATAACTCCAGCTCTGGTAGGAGGTGCATCTGGAACACTTATAAGTAATCAGATAGCTTATCATATGAAAAGTACTTTAGATTGGAGTTTTGCTTCTGCAATGGGATTAATGTTGTTGACAGGAGTATTAGTTATTTATTGGATTTACAACAAACTTGTTGGAGTTGATAATATTAAATTAGGATAATTATGGCTTTACCAAAATATACAGAACCCCATTACAGAATCTGGCATTATTTTTATCTTTTTGTTTGTGCATGTGTATTTTTCTTTTTAATTGCTCCTTTATTTGTAATTTTTCCGTTATCATTTAACGCAGAAGAATTTTTAGTATTTACAGATGGAATGAAGAGATTAGACCCAGATGCTTTTTCTACGAGATGGTACAAAGATATGGTCTATGGAACAAAAAATCCTTGGGGCTTAGCTGCAAAAAATAGTTTTATAATTGCAATATTTGCAACCATTGGTTCAATTATACTTGGTACATTAGCCGCTTTAGGTTTGAGTAGCAGACATATGCCTTACAAAGGTTTGATAATGGCAACTTTAATATCTCCAATGATCGTTCCTTTAATTATTTCAGGTGTTGCAATTTTCTTTTTTATGGCGAAAGTAGGATTGGCTGCTACACACTTAGGTATAATTTTAGCACATATTATACTGGGAACTCCATTTGTAGTAATTACAGTCACCGCAACACTTTCAGGATTTGACCATAGCATAACTCGAGCTGCATCTAGTTTAGGTAGCAATCCTTTTAATACATTTATGAAAATTACTCTGCCATTAATTCTACCTGGTGTAATTTCTGGTGGTTTGTTTGCGTTTGTTACATCTTTCGATGAGGTAGTAGTTGTATTATTCTTAGCAGGCTTAGATAATACTACAATACCAGTTCAAATGTGGACTGGTCTAAGAGAACAGCTTAGTCCTACAATTTTAGCTGTAGCAACATGTTTAATTGTTTTATCAATATTAATCTTAGTTACAGCTGAGCTTTTAAGAAGAAGATCTGAGAGATTAAGAGGAATAAATAGATAGTTTAGTTTACAGACTCGATTACTGTAGCAATTCCCATACCCAAACCAATACATTGAGTAGATAAAGCATACTTTTTATTTTCTCTCTGAAGTAATTCAGCAGCTTTGCCTGTAATTCTTGCACCTGTTGCCCCAAGAGGATGTCCAAGAGCAAGTGCTCCACCATCTAAATTAACTTTATCTTTATCTATTCCTAAATCTTTAATGCATGCTAAGGATTGCGACGCGAAAGCCTCATTCAATTCAACAATATCAATTTTATCCGCTGACAAATTAGCTCTCCCCAAAGCTTTTCGCGATGCTCCAATTGGACCTAATCCCATATAGTCAGGATCACAGCCTTGCACTGCAGTAGACACAATTCTTCCTAGAATATTTAAATTATTTTCTTTTGCATAATTTTCCTCACAAATTAATGTTGCGGCCGCACCATCTGTTAAAGGTGAAGAAGTTGCTGCTGTAACAGTACCATTTTCATCGAACGCGAGTTTTAATCCATCTAATTTTTCCATTGTACTACCTGGTCTAATATTTCCATCAGTATCACAATCACCAATAGATACTATTTCATTTTTAAAATTCCCTTTTGTTTGAGCTTCATGTGCTTTTTGATGACTTGAGATCGCAAATTCCTGCTGTTCATGCCTTGAGATATTATATTTTTTTGCAACATTTTCTGCGGTAGTTCCCATTGAAAAATACACATGAGGATTATCATTTTTATTTTCAGGATAAGGTATGGGATCAAATCCTGTATTAACTCTGGTCATACTTTCTACTCCTCCACATATAAATACTTTTCCTGCACCTAATGAAATTTTACCTGCAGCAATATGAATTGCTTCCATTGAAGAACCACACCATCTGTCAACTGTCATTCCTGAAGTTTTGACATCCATATTAGTTAAAAATGTTGTTAGCTTTCCAATATTAAATGACTGTTCTCCAGTTTGGAATGCACAACCAACAACAATATCTTCAATATCATCTTTTTTAACATTGGATTTAGTAACTAAATTTTTAATCACCTCTGCTAATAAATTTACTGGTTTTGTATCTATGAGAGCACCTTTTCTCGCCATTGTAAAAGGCGATCTAGAGAAGCCAGCAATTACAGGTTTAAACATAATAATAAATATAAGGTTAATCTGGAAATGGTAAAGAAGTTATAATGCCTTTTCTATTTTTTCCATTGAAAGTATTCACAAAGACCTCATTTCCAATTTCCCAATAATCTTTTAAAATCATAGAAAGGCCTATATTCTTTCTAAATCCAGGAGAATATATTCCAGATGCAATTTGCCCAATTTTTTCATTATCCTTTGAATATACTGGTAGAGGTACACCGGTTGGCTTACACGGATCTCCATCAAACAAAATTCCTCTCATTTTCTGAACTATTCCATCAGATTGGATCTTTCTTAAAGCCTCTTTACCTATAAAATCGTGATCATCTTCTTGTTTGCAGTATTTTTCAAGATTGCACTCCAAAGGATTATTTTCTCTTGTAAAATCATTTCCGTAAGACATTAACCCTGCCTCAATTCTATCAATTAAATTTGGGCATCCTGGAGAAATATTAAATTTTTGTCCATTCTCCCAAACAGTATCCCAAAGTTTTTCTCCAAGTTCTATTTCATTAAAATGAGTTTCAAATCCTTTAAAATATATTTCAAAACCGTCTTGTTTACTATATCCTGATCTAGCAATAATTTGTTTAGTTCCTAAAAAATCAAACACTTTAAAATTAAAAAATTTTAGCTTTTTTATATCCTCACCAAAAATTGAAATTAGTAGATCCTCAGATTTCGGACCTTGAATAGCTAGTGGATAGACATCTGGTTCGATAATTTCTACATTTAATTTTGATCCTAAAGCAATTCCTTTTGCCCAAAGTAAAATATCTGAATCTGCAATAGAAATCCAAAACATATCATCATCTAGTTTTAATAAAACTGGATCATTAATCATACCAGCCGTTTCATCAATTATTGGAATATAAAAACATTTACCTGTTTCCATTTTTTTTATGGATCGGGGTGTCATTTTTTGTACAAGTTTTTCAGCATCTGGACCTTTGATTTGTACTTGTCTTTGACAAGACACATCCCATACTTGAACCTGTTCTCTTAAATGCCAGTAGTCTTCTTCTACAGTATTTTTAAAACCTTTAGGTAATAGCATGTGATTGACAACAGTAAAATCAGATACTCCACATTCCTCTACTTTATTAGTAAATGGAGTTCGTCTTATACGCCTAGACATATTCAATTTTATATTTTTTTGTGAAATTAAATTTTCTTTACTCATTTTATTTAGACCACCAAACTGTGTAACTATTTTTAGAGATTATAATTGGAACATGGTATTTTTTATTTTGATCTTCCATTTTAAATTTAATATTAATTTCTGAAACTATTTTTTTTTCTGAAAAATAATTGCCAGTTTTACAAACCATTTCATACTCACAATTGCAGTCGTCTTTACTTAATTCAAATTCTTGCAGTATACGTCCACCTTCATCAGATTTAGTTTTGCAGAAAACATTCTTTTCTCCATTTTCATTAATTTGATAAATAATTACTTCAACATTTGCAGCGTGCGAGCCATTTGTTGCATCTAATAAGTGAGAAGAGAAAGTTGCCACAATTATTCTATTGATGATTTTTCTCTTTTACTTGCAACTGCTGAGACTATTGGGCTTAATACAGGTTTTGCTTTAACATTTACACATGCGGGTTTTCCACTTTCCATAGCTCTTTTAAGTGCAGGACCTAATTCTTCTCTTTTATTAACTAATTCTCCATGTCCTCCAAAACCCTCAAATATCTTGTGAAATGGTATATCACGAAAATCAGTTCCCACGCTTTTTCCACTTTTAAATAATCTCTCTTGTTGCTGACCAATTGAGGCAAGACCTCCGTTATTATCAATTACAACAGTAATAGGTTTTTTCTCATAAAATACACTTTCAATAGACATTCCCCCAGATAAAAATGCACCATCACCACTAATTAAAACTACATTTGAATCTGGATTATGATTTTTTGCAGATAGAGCGAATGAAACCCCAACACCTAACATGCTAAAAGTTCCAGGATGCAATATACCTTTTAATTTTTTCCCTTTGGCACCTGCGATGTTAATTGCAATTTCAGACCAAAAATGAGTATTTCCTCCGTCGATAACAAGCCAATCATTTTCACTCATTGCATTTTGAACATCCAATGAAAGTTGTAGAGGGTGAATTTTTCCTCCATTTTTTTTAGATGCCTCAGCTTCAATTTCTAAATCTTTTAATGATTTATCTACCCATTCTTTCTTCTTTTTTTTATTCTCTTCAAACCAATTTGTATTTAAAGACCATTTATTATTTTTTTTTAAGTTGGATAATGTATCTAAAAAAACACCAGGATCACTTAGTAAACTAAAATCTGCAGCTCTGTTAAGTTCTAATTCTTCATGTGAACCATTCACACAAACTAATTTTGTTGTTTCTGGTATAAAAGGTGGATTTCCAAAATTTAGTTGATTATCTAATCGTGCTCCAACTACAAGAACTAGATCTGAATTTTGTAATGCAAATTCTGAGGGAGGATATTGATGTATATCAGCCAAGCCCATATAAGCGTTAGCTTCTTCTCCTAATAATTTTTGATGATATGGGACATTAAAAATTGGTATATTTAAATTATTACCAGCTGCCTCAAGATTTTTTTCTGAATGTGACCACCAAACACCGTGTCCACCAATAATAACTGGTTTTTTTGAATTACAAGCAAGTTCTAATACTTTAGAGAGTGAATTTGGATCTGGCCACGCTTTGGCTATAGGTTTTGCTTTTTGAGAATATGGTCTTTCCTCTAAACCAACTTCCTCTGCAAAAGATGAAAACATAATATCAACAGGAAGACTAAGATGTACAGCACCTGGATATCCGTTAGTTGCAATATGATATGCTTTGTCTACAAATTCTCTTATTCTAGTTCCATCAGTAATGCTTGCACTATATTTCGTTAAAGGGGCTGCAATTGAAACATCATCAATTTCTTTAAAACCACCTGAGCCTTGTCTTTTAAGACTGCTAGATCCTGTAATGTAAATAATTGGACTTCTCTCACCCCAAGCCTCCATCATTGAAGGAACTGCATTTGTAAATCCCTCTGGTCCAACTAAACATACTGATGGTTTACGAGTAATTCTTGTATTGCCATCTGCTAAATGACCTGCAATCTGCTCATGAGGAGTGTTTATAACTTCAATTTGGCATTCAGCAAAACCTTCAATTGCTGGATTACAAAAACCTCCTGAAAGAGTAAAAACTTTACTAATTCCTTTATCTTTTAGAGCCCTCGCAAGTAAAGCCCCACCTCTAATTTTGTTTTCGCTCATTTAGTAATTTACCTTATTTACAGTACTATCTATTACTATATTAGAAGTTACATCATTAATATCGTTTAATCCTACTAACCCGAGTGTCGTGCTGACTTCTTCTTTGATTATTTCCACAATTCTCCTTAGTCCTTTTCTTCCATCAGCACCCATTGCATACATTACGGGCCTTCCAATCATTGCATAATCTGCGCCAAATGCAAGAGCTCTCACGATATCACTTCCACTTCTTATTCCACTATCAAAGATTAAAGGAAAATCATTTCCTACTGACTTTCTGATTAATGGAAGCATATTTATTGCTGCTGTAGCGCTATCTAATTGTCTGCCTCCATGATTTGAAACTTGAATTGCATCTGCTCCTGCTTCTTTTATTTGATTTGCATCATCTGGAGACATCACTCCTTTAATAATAAGTTTACCTTTCCATTTATCTCTAACTCTTTTAAGTGTACCCCAATCTGTTGAGCCTCTGCTTTCTTTTCTTTTAAATATACCGTCTCCAGTTTTAGATGTTACATAATTCATTGGTTTAGGTATACCACTTAGTAAAGTAGAAAGAGACCAAATAGGGTGAGTTGCAAAATCAAAAAATTGTTTTGGACCAATTTTAAAAGGGTAGGAGAAACCATTTTTATCATCTCTAGTTCGTCTAGATAGTACTGGTACATCTACAGTTAATATTGCAACTTCATATCCTGCATTTTTAGCTCTATCTAAAAGTTCCATAACAAAATTTTCATCTTGAAATATATATAGCTGCATCCAAGAATGACCTTCTGAAAGTTCATACATTTTTTCTAAAGTGGTTGTAGATGCCATAGAAACACACGTAGGAATATTATTTCTCGCACTTTCTGCAGCTAACATAGAGTCTGCTCCAGGCCATGATAAATTGGTCATTCCCATTGGAGCAAAACCAAAAGGAAAATTAAATTCATATCCTAATACTTTTTTTTTAAGAGATCTTTTTTCAACATTTCTTAAAACTTTAGGTTCAAGTCTAATTTGATCTAAAGCTCTGCTATTTATTTCTGCTAATTTTTCATCTCCAGATGCACCATCAATAAAATCAAAAACTAATTTAGGGAGACGTTTTCGTGATAATTCTCTTGCGTCTTTAATGCTAAAAATTTTTTGACTTGGTAAAATATTATCGCTCATTATTAACTTTTATATATTCTTTTAAATTAAGTTGTTTATTTTGATCAACAAAATAAGCATTATGACTTTCTCTGGAAGAATAAACCTCAGTTGGTTTTCCGTCAATAAAAAGTACCGCAACTCCATCATCTAAAGCAATACCACTGGGTAAAATTACATTATTTATATTTTCTCTGTATTTATCTGCTCTTTTTGCATCTGAATAATGTGGCGTAAAACTTCCTGATATAAGACCTATTCCACGCAATGGCTTGAAGCCAGGTCCATCTGAGTCTGTCAGAAAATAATCAAACCAACATGCAGCCCCAGCACTTACACCAGAAAGAATTATACCTGCGTTATAAACTTCTTTAAAAATATTAAATAAATTATTTCTTTTCCATAAGTCGAGCATAAATTTTGTATTTCCACCACCTACATAAACAGCGTCTAAATTTGAAATCCAGTTTTCAAAACCCTGAACTTTAGAGACAAGATCGAAATGAGAAACTTTAAAGTTAGTATTTTTAAATCTTTTATAGAATAGTTCAGTTTTTTTAGTGTCATCATTGCTGGCTGTTGGTAAAAATCCAATAGAGCAGTTTTCTTTACTTATTTGATCTAAAAAAAATTGATCTAGATCGTTATCTTCGTTATGAGTGAAGCCTCCACCACCAACTGCTATTATTTGTTTTTTATCCTTCACCAAATAAATGATTAATTTGTGGTTTTAATACCTGTCCAAGGATTAGGTTCTCTAGGAATATTTCTATTTATACCTCTAACAATTTCTCCTTTTTCATCGTACATGGGTAATTTACAGAGTTGACCTTTATGTACTTTTCCGTCAGTGCATTTAACATCAACAACATCTCCTGGTCCATTTTCATTGTTATAGAGGTGCACAATGCCAACTCCACAAATTTGATATGGCGACCAAGTACTAGAAGTTATTTTACCAATATTTTTTTCATTTATTTTAATACTTTCACCTTTAATAGCAGTTCCCTCTGCAACTCTAATTCCCCATGTTTTACATTTTTTATCTGATGTCATGAGAGCCTCTTTTCCAATAAAATCTTCTTTATCAAAATTTATAAAACGCCCAAGACCAACTGAAAATGGATTTGTTTTTTTTGTAAAATCTTGACCTGCAGATAGTAGACCTGCCTCAATTCTTCTACATCTAAAACCAGGAGTGGCGACTAAAACCATACCTAATTTTTTTCCCTCCTCAAGAATGTAATCTCCTATTTTTTCAGTTTCATTTTCAGGTCGAAAATAAATTTCCCACCCAAGTTCGTTTGTAAAACCACTTCGACTTACAATCACTTTTTGATCTAAAATTTGTAATTCTTTCCAATCAAAATATTTCCAGTTATTTTCAGAAAATCCATCTGCTATATTTTCTAACAGTTTCATTGATAAAGGACCTTGGATTTGACTTACCCATACGTCAGGATCTTTTATTTCAACATCCATATTTTTAGAATGAGCTTTATACCAAGAAAAAAGATCGCCATCTGCTTGAGCAAACCAAAATTTATCTTCATCAATTTTTAATAAAACTCCATCTGTAATCATCCCCCCATCATGATAACAAGCAAACTGGTAAGAACATCTTCCTTTTGATATTTTTGATACATCTCTTGGGAATATTTTTTGTAATAACTTAAGTGAGTCTGGGCCGGATATTTCAAATGGATGTTCACCAGTATGTCTAAATATTATTTCTTGCCGTCCTTTCCAATACATTTCCTCGGAACTAACATTTGACAATTTCTCAAGTGTTAATCTTCCAGCATAATTTGAATATTCAGGGTCATAAGGAAGCTCTTGATAAGTCAATGGATGAACTTGAATTGATCTTGCAAGCTCTAAAGAGTTAGAATTTTCATGGCTAACAGGCTTAACTGTAAACCTATATTTATTGATTAAATCTTTCATTACTTTTTTTTAAATAATTAAAATACATCAATAAAACAAATAAAAAAGAACCATTTTCACTGTTGCTATATAAGTTGCTAATTGTTACCTTTTATTTTTTTAAAGAGAGGAAATTATGAAAAACATTTTTAAATTGATATCAGTTTCATTGGTATCACTATTTGTAACGTTTTCATTTGCCAATGCATCAAGTGGAGTTTTTAAATTATCTCATGATGTTGGTTTTGGAAAAGATACAAATTTAGACGCAATTACTAAAGGACGACTGTTTCAGGTAGTAATAATGACACAGAACCGTCTCGTAAGAAAAGATCTTAAAGGGGTAACATCACCTGAGCTTGCAACCGACTGGTCAGGAAATGCAGATGCTACAGAATGGACTTTTAACTTAAGAAAAGGTGTAAAATTCCATGATGGATCTGATTTTGATGCAGAGGATGTAAAATATTCTTTGATGAGAGTTAAAGATCCTGAAATTGGTTCTCCTGCTAAGAAAAGTATGAGTGCAGTAACAGATATTGAAATTGTAGACTCACACACAGTTAAAATGAAGTTGAACACATCATTTGCAGATTTTCCACTTTTATTAACTGACTACAGACTAAGAATGATACCTAATGGATCAGGTGATACCATTGGAAAAACTGGTATTGGAACTGGGCCTTTTATAGTTGAAAAGTTTGATGCTGAGGGAACAACAATCCTTAAAGCAAACCCAGATTATTGGGAAGGAGCACCTAAACTTTCTGAAGTGCATGTTATAGCTATCCCAGATGGTCAAGCTAGAATTCAAGCTCTACTTACAGGTCAAATAGATATGAATAGATATGTTCCATTCAATCAGAAAAAAATATTTGATGGTAATTCAAAGTTTAACGTTTCGGTTATACCAACAGGAAATTGGAGAGGTATGGTAATGAGAACTGACGTTGCGCCATTTGATGACCCTAGAGTAAGAAAGGCTGTTAGAATAGCTGTAGACAGACAAGAACTAGTTGATTTAGTTATGGCTGGTGCAGCAACAGTATCTTGTGATACTCCAGTTGCACCTTCAGATCAATATAGAATGGATAAGAAGTGTCCGCCTCAACCAGCAACTGCAAAAAAACTTCTTAAAGAAGCTGGCTATCCTGATGGTATTGATATGACAATTCACGTTTCTACGAAAGAACCAACATGGCCAACTATTGCTGAGGTTCTACAACAACAATTTGCAAAAGCTAACATAAGAGCGGATATCCAAATGACACCCTCAAAAAGTTATTGGAATGAAACTTGGATGAAAAAAGCTGTAGCAATGACACGTTGGAATGAGAGACCCGCAGACAGTATTTTGCATGAAGCTTATCATAGTGAAGCAAAATGGAACGAGTCTTTCTATAAAAGCGCATCTTTTGACAAAAATTTAGCTGAAGCTAGGGGAGAGTTAAATTTTAGCAAAAGAAAAAAAGCATATATCAATGCTCAGAAAACACTATGGGAAGAATCTGGAACTATGATTCCTTACCACGTATCTAGACTGGTTGTCACATCTTCTAAAGTGAAAAATCTAGACGAAGTTGAGTATTTCTCAATAAGATGGCACACAGTTAGTGTTGAGTAATAATTTTTGTTTTACAGGCCTTTAAGTAGGCCTGTAAAACCTCTTTCATTTCTAAATAAATAATTTAAAATTTAAGTATTCTTATGCTTTTTTTAATTATTAAAAGAATTCTATTAGGTCTAATAACCTTATTTATAGTATCTTTAATCACTTTTGTTGGAACTGAAATTTTACCTGGTGATGCTTGCACAACATATCTTGAAAGACAAGCATTTGGAGAACAATTAGAAGCTTGTTATAGAAGATTAGGTTTGAATGTTCCTGCATATGAAAGATATGTATCCTGGGCAGCAAATGCTATTCAAGGAGACTTTGGTTATTCATTGAGTGGAGAGATGCCGATCAAAGAGGTTCTAGGGCCACGTATTAAAAATTCATTAGTTCTAGCATCAGCTGCCATTTTTATTGGTATACCGATTGCTTTAATACTAGGAATTGTAACTGCACTTTGGAGAGATAAATTGCCTGATGTAGCAATTTCAACAGTAACAATATTTGCTATGACTATTCCTGAATTTATCAGTGCTACTCTATTAATCTTGATAATCGCAATATGGTTAGAGTGGTTACCCGGCATAGTAATTGTTCCAACTGATGTTTCATTCTTAGAATTATTACCAAATATTATTTTACCAGTAATCGCAATTGCTATGATAATGACCGCTCATATGGCGCGTATGGTGAGATCAAGTGTCATTCAAGTTATGGCAAGTGAATATGTTCAAATGGCAATCTTAAAAGGTGTTCCCTATTGGAAAATGGTTTTTAAACATGTTTTACCAAATGCTTTGTTGCCAGCTATTAATGTTGTAGCTTTAACAATTGCATGGCTTTTAGGTGGTGTTGTTGTAACTGAGGTTGTATTTAATTATCCTGGTCTTGGAAGGCTTGTTATAGAATCTATTTCAAATAGAGATTTGCCTACAGTTCAAGCATTAGCAATAATTCTTGCATCTATATATGTTAGTATAAATTTATTGGCAGACCTAATGACACTTATGCTTAATCCAAGATTAAAGACATTACAGATAAGAAAATAATATGAAATTAGATAATATTTATCAGGAAGAAAAGAAAAGCAACTTCGCGAAGGTCTCCGAGATAATAATTACAATGGCCTCAAGACCGTCAGGATTTATTGGTTTAAGTATATTAATTTTCCACGTAATACTTGCATTTATTAGTCCTTATATTGCACCATATGATTTTAAAGCCATAAATCCAACTTTAATGCTACAGGCTCCTTCGGCTGAGTATTGGTTTGGAACAGATGATCTTGGAAGAGATGTTTTTACTAGAACAATTTTAGGTGGAAGGACAGCTTTAACAATTACTTTTTTTGGATCTTTGATAGCACTACTTTGGGGTGGTCTATTAGGAATTTTTTGTGGATTAGTTGGTGGAAAAACTGACGATATTGTGATGAGAATTGTTGATGCATTTTTATCTATACCTTGGATATTAGCAATGTTGTTAATTGTGTCTTTGTTAGGTACATCAACTGAAGTATTAATACCTGCTTTGGGTTTCTTTTATGGCAAAGGAATTGTGAGAGTAGCAAGAGCTGCAACCCATGATGTTATTGCAAAAGACTTTATTGTATCTGCTAGAGCAAGAGGTCACAGTAATTTTTCAATAATATGGTTTGAAATAATTCCAAATGTAAGAGATGCAATTTTGGTGGAAGGTGCAATGAGATGGTCATGGATGCTACTTGGCTTTAGTTCTTTGTCATTCCTAGGTTTTGGTGTTAGTCCTCCAACTCCAGATTGGGGATTGATGATATCAAATGCCAGAGGTTTAATGTCTTTTGCTTATTGGTCGGTGATAGCTCCAATTGTTGGTTTAAGCAGCTTAATAATTGGCATCAATTTGACAGCTGATGCTTTCGCTAAAGCATTAGGTATAGATAGATCAACAAAAGCGCCTGTTTAAAAATGACTGAAATAATTCAAAAAGTAAAAAATTTATCTATTGGTTTTAAAAGTAAAAAAGGAGAAGAGATTTTAATATTAAGAAACATAAGCACAAATATTAAAAAAGGTGAAACCGTTGGTATTGTTGGAGAGTCTGGATCTGGAAAAAGCACTCTTGCACTTGCAATGATGGGGTATGTTAAGCATGGTCTCTATACTATTGGTGGAGAATGTGAATTCAATTCATCAAATCTTTTAAAAATGAAAAACAGAGATTTGGAAAAAATCAGAGGTAGGAAAATCGCAATGATACCACAAAATGCTGGACAGGCATTAACACCAAATTTAAAAATAGGTTATCAAATTGATGAGGCATTACAGTTGCATTCTGATTTAAAGGAGGAGGAAAGAGAGAAAAAAATTTCTGAATTGTTAAATAAAGTGAGACTTCCTTCCCCAGAAACAATTGCTCTTCGATATCCTCATGAACTTTCAGGTGGACAACAACAAAGAGTTGCTGTTGCAATGGCATTAGCTGGAACTCCTGACCTTTTACTGTTGGACGAACCTACCACTGGCCTAGACGTAACAACACAAGCTCACGTTTTAGAACTGCTTAATTTCATTGCCAAAGACACTGGAACATCAATGGTTTATGTGAGCCATGACCTAGGAGCAATAGCTCAAGTAAGTGACCGTATTATTGTAATGTACTCTGGTGAAATAGTTTTAGAGGGCCCCTCTAGAGATATTCTTAAAAAACCAATTCATCCGTATACATATGGTTTGCTTAAATCTATACCAAAATTATCACTAGCAGGGCTTCCACAATCAATGCCTGGTAGCCAACCTCAACCTGGAACAATGTATAGAGGCTGCAGTTTCTTTGATAGGTGCGATTTTTCAGAAGAAAAATGTAAAAATAACTCTCCTAAACTTGAGTACTTAGAAGATTTAAACACAAGTGTTAGATGTTTTAATTATAAGAGTTTAGTGAATGACAGTCAGGTTAATCAAACCGTTAATAAAATTAAGACGAGTTTGCAGGATAAAGAAATATTAAGCCTTTCAGAAGTTTCAATAAGTTACGCTAAGCAAAAACTTTTAGATCAAGTGTTAAATAGAATTTCTGACGATAATCCAACTGTAAAAGATATTAATATTAATATTAAGAAGGGCGAAACTATAGCTCTTGTTGGAGAGTCAGGTAGCGGAAAGTCAACAATTCTTAAATCTATTGCTGGGTTACTCAGAACCAAAGGTGGAATAATAAAATTTGATCAAAATAGAAATTTATCGTCTGACCTCAAAGAGAGAGATCCTAATGATTTAAGAATTATTCAATTAATTTTTCAAAATCCAGATGAGTCTTTAAACCCAAACCATACTGTTGAAGAAATAATAGCGCAACCATTAAAATTATATTTTGGTTTAAAGAGTGATGAATTAAAAAAAAATATTATAGATCTATTACAAAAAGTAAGACTTGGAGAATTTTATATGTCCAGGTACCCCAGACAATTATCTGGTGGTGAAAAACAGAGAGTTGCAGTAGCAAGAGCCTTTGCAGCTAAACCAGATATTATATTATGTGATGAGGTAACATCTGCATTAGATGTATCAGTTCAAGCAGCTGTATTAAATTTGCTACAACAACTTAAAGAAGATTTTGGAACTACATATATATTTGTTTCGCATGATTTAGCTGTCGTAAGAGCTATAAGTGATAGAGTTGCTGTTCTTTATCAAGGAAGATTGTGTGAAGTGGGACCATCAAAAGATGTTTATCAATTTCCATCACACCCTTATACAGAGGTTTTATTAGGAGCAGTGTTGGAACCAGATCCAGATATCAAACCAAAATTAGTTGCTGAGGATATTGTAGAAGAAAAGCCACCTCAAAAAGGATGTAGTTTTCAAGGGAGATGTTCAAGAATATTAGGTGATATTTGTAAGAGTGAGGTACCACCTTGGCAAATAACTAACAGTGGAAACTCTATCAGATGCCACATACCATTAAAAGAATTACAGAAAGACCAAATTAATTAAAGTTTTATATTTATTATTTTAAATTTGCATTCAAGTATGTTTAAATACATACTTGATGAAAAATAATTCTACTTTGATTAAAAATTTATTATCTGATTTTAGAATAAATATTTATTTTCAGAATATTTCTTTGATGTTAATAGGTACACTTATCCTAGCTTTTTCATCAAAAGTTCAAGTTCCATTTTGGCCAGTTCCAATGACGATGCAAACTTTTGCAGTTTTCATAATTGGAATGACATTTGGTTCAAAATTAGCGTTTTTTACACTTTTATTATATCTCTTTGAAGGAGCTATTGGGTTTCCAGTTTTTGCAAAAGGGGGAGGTTTAATTTATTTAACAGGTCCTACAGCTGGCTATCTTTATGGAATGACTATTGCAGCTGGCGTTATTGGTTATTTAGCAGAAAGAAATTTTAACGACTCTTATATCAAAAGTTTATTTTCTCTTTTGCTAGCAACTTTCATAATTTTTGTTTTTGGGGTGGGTTATTTGGGCTCAGTTATCGGTTATGAAAAGGCTTTAGCTGGTGGTCTATATCCTTTTTTACCAAGTGAATTATTCAAAATTGCTCTAGCAGTGGCAATAATTCCATCAATTACAAAAATAATTAAATAATAATATTAAAATATTTAATGGCTTTAAGTTGCTCTTGAATAAATTTTTCATTATAAACTTTTATTCTCATTATGAAAATTAACAAAGTAGTAGTTATAGGGTCAGGCACAATGGGTAGTGGAATCGCTGCTCAATTATGTAATGCAAATGTTCCGGTAACATTGTTAGACTTAACCACTGAAATTTCTGAAAAAGCTAGAGAGAGAATTTTAAAGTCTAGACCTCCTTTATTAATAGATAAGTCAAAAATAAATAATATAAATGTTGGAAATATAAATGACAATTTCAATCAAGTTGGTGAAGCAGACTGGATAGTTGAAGCTGTCGTTGAGAGAATTGATATTAAACACAATATTTATGAAAAAATTTTTAAAGAAAGAAAAAAAGGATCAATAGTATCTTCAAACACATCTTCTATTCCAATTAAAGTTCTTTCAGAAAAACTCTCCGATGAGGAAAAAAAAGATTTTTGTATAACTCACTTCTTTAATCCAGTGAGATATATGGATTTGTTAGAAATTGTAAAAAATGAATATAATGATTTAGATCAAATAAACTCACTTAAAAGTTTTTGTGAAAAAGATTTAGGAAAAGGAGCATTAATCTGTAATGATACTCCAGGATTTTTAGGAAATAGAATTGGTGTCTACGCTATGCAAGTGGCTATGACTGAAGCTTTTAAAATGAAATTAACAATTGAAGAAGCTGATGCCGTTTTTGGAAGACCAATGGGAATACCAAAAACAGGTGTTTTTGGACTTTATGATTTAATTGGAATTGATTTGATGGCTGATGTTTTAAAAAGTTTTATAAAAGAACTTCCAGAAACTGATGATTTTCAAGTTGTGGCGAAGGAAATACCATTAGTTAAAAAACTAATAGAAACTGGGTATACCGGAAGAAAAGGAAAAGGTGGTTTCTATAGAATGAATAAGTCTGATAATAAAAAAATTCTAGAAGGTATAAGCTTAGAAACAGGTGAATATTCACTATCTAAAAAGTTCAATTTAGGATCAGAAAAAATGGATATTGTTGGTCTTATAAATAGAAAAGATAAATATGGTGAATACGCCTGGTCTGTAATTTCAAAAATTATTAAATATGCATCATCTTTAGTTCCAGGTATTACAGATAAATTTAATGATATCGACGAAGCAATGAGACTAGGGTTTAACTGGTCTAAGGGACCTTTTGAAATGTTAAAAGAAATTGGTGTTAAGGATTTTTTTGAGAGAATAGATGCATTTGAAAATAATAAGTTTCTTGAAAACTTATCTCAAAGTAAAGACGAAAACTTTTATGGTGAAAGACAACAATACACTGATTTAGAAACTTTAGGTAAAATAAAACCAAAGGCCATTAAATTAGATAAAAATAACTCTGCTGAAACCTATAGATTTGACGACTTTAATATTGTTGAATTCACTACTAAGGCTAATGC
Organism: uncultured Pelagibacteraceae bacterium; assembly: GCA_902609675.1. Lineage (GTDB taxonomy): Bacteria > Pseudomonadota > Alphaproteobacteria > Pelagibacterales > Pelagibacteraceae > Pelagibacter. The sequence goes on from CACLST010000002.1 coordinate 61,707, forward strand.
TTTAGATTACGACTCGATGGATAGCTTAAAAAATGCAACTGACAAACCTTTAATTATAATAAATGAGGCGATGCAGTTTTCAGCAGGTGTGAACTTGTCTTACACAATGAATTTTGCAGATAAAGGAGATTTTAAATCTATTGAAAAGTTTGTTAAATATTTTCAGGAGACTTGTAAACATTTAAAATATTCTAAGTATCCAGTTGTATCAGCGCCATCAGGGTTGGCATTGGGTGGTGGTTTTGAAGTTTTATGTCAAAGTAACTTTGTTGCGTCCCATACAAACATTGTAGTTGGCTTAGTCGAGACTATGGTTGGATTAATTCCAGCAGGTGGAGGATGTAAAGAAATGCTTTGGAGATGGTCTCAAACTGAAGAAGCTAAAAATGATCCTGATTATGCTTCTTTAAAAGTATTTGATATTATTGGATATGCTAAAACTGCTACATCACCAATTGAAGCTGAGCCTTTAAAATATTTAAGACCAGAGGATAAAAAAATTATGAGTAGAAATAGTTTATTACAGGTTTCTAAAGAGATAATTCAAAATAATAAAGATTTTTCTCCCCCAGAGGAATGTACATTTAAACTGTCAGGAAAAAGCGTTTATGACAAAATGGTAAAAATGTTAGAAAAATTATACAATGAAAAAATTATTCTTGATCATGGCATGGAAGTTGGAAAAGAACTAGCAAAAGTATTGAGTGGTGGAGATACTGCTTTAGAAAAAACCTTATCAGAGGATGATTTATATAAATTAGAGTTAGATGCATTTATGAAGCTAATTGAGACAGAAAAAACTCAACAAAGAATTAAACATACATTGAAAACTGGTAAACCTCTGGTAAACTAACATCATGGCAAATAGACCAACAAAAAAACAAGTAGACAACGCAACAAAAATTCTAATTTCTTGGAAGAAAAAAATGCCATTTTATTATGCTGCAGCTATTATAATTGCTCTAATAATAATTCTAGTTTCTTCAAATTCGAATAAAGAGCTTTCTATGCATCAAAAAAATATCAATGATTTTAAAAAAGCAGCTGAATTTATTCATAAAAATAGCTCTAAAAATTGAAAGATAAAAATAAAAAACCAATCCAACCAGTAAGTGGAACAAAAGTACCAAGATATGCGGGACCATCAACCTTCGCTAGATTGCCAGAATTAAGAGATGTTGAAAGTTGTGATGTTGCAATTGTAGGAGTTCCTTTTGACTCTGGAACTAGTTACAGGCCTGGAGCACGATTTGGACCCCAAAGTATAAGACAAGCTTCAAGACATTTGAGAACAAATTATCACCCAAGTTATGATGTTGAACCATTTAAAGTGCAACAAGTTGCGGATGCAGGGGATATAGCCTGTAATCCTTTTAATATTGATGAGGCTATAAAACAAATAGAAGTTGGTGCTACAGATATTTTAAATAAAGTAGGAGGGATTATTAGTCTTGGCGGTGATCATACAATAGCTGTTCCATTGCTTAGAGCAATTAATAAAAAGAATAAAGGTCCAGTTTCATTAGTCCATTTCGATGCTCATCTAGATACTTGGGATACTTATTTTGGAGCACCTTATACACATGGTACACCATTTAGGAGAGCTAGAGAGGAAAATTTATTTTTAGATGATGCGTCAATGCACGTTGGAATAAGAGGGCCTCTTTATAGTAGAGAAGATATCAAAAATGATGAAAGTTTTGGTTTTAAAATAATCCATTGTGATGAATTTCAAACGGAAGGTATAGACAAAATAGTTGAGAGAATTAGAAACAGAGTAGGAGACAATTCCTTATATATGTCGATAGACATTGACGTCTTAGATCCAGCTTTTGCTCCTGGAACTGGTACACCCGAGATAGCAGGTATGACTACGAGAGAAATTGTAAATGTTATTAGAGGATTGTCAGGCTTAAACTTAGTTTCAGCTGATGTTGTTGAGGTAGCACCAGCATATGATCATGCAGAAGTAACTTCTTTAGCAGCTGCTACAATTGTTTATGAATTGACAAATTTGTTTGCAAAAGCCTAAAGAACAGATAGCTTAATATATGCTAGAAAAAAGAAATTTTTATATAAATGGTAAATGGGTAGAACCAAAAAATTCTAAAGATATTCAAGTAATAAATCCTGCTACAGAAAAAAGTTGTGCTGTTATTTCATTGGGTGGAAAAGAAGATGTTGATGATTCAGTGTCAGCTGCAAAAACTGCTTTTCAAACTTGGGGTTTTACAAAAAAAGAAGAGAGGATTAAACTATTAGAAAAGTTCTATGAGCTATATAAAAAAAGATGGAATGACACCACAGAAGCAATAATGATGGAAATGGGTGCTCCAAAAGATTTTGCATCGAAACTACAAACTGGTACAGGAGCCAGCCATACGAAATCATTTATAAAGTATCTTAAAGCTTTTGATTTTGAAAAACCTTTAGGAGATCACGCACAAGATCAGAGAATTATTTATGAACCCAAAGGAGTTTGTGTATTAATAACTCCTTGGAATTGGCCAATGAATCAAGTTTGTTTAAAAGTAATCCCAGCTTTAGCAGCAGGATGTACTATGATCTTAAAACCTTCTGAGCTAGCACCTTTGTCATCGATGATACTTGCAGAGCTTATTGATGAGGCAGGTTTTCCAAAAGGTGTATTTAATTTAGTTAATGGAGATGGGGAAACTACAGGTAATGCACTGACAAGTCACAAAGATGTAAATATGATATCTTTTACAGGTTCAACAAGAGCTGGAGCTCTAATTTCTCAAAACGCAGCAAAAGACTTTAAAAGGGTAAGTCTTGAATTAGGTGGAAAAGGAGCAAATATTATTTTTAAAGATGCAGATTCTGAGGCAATTGAAAGAGGAGCAGCAAGATGTTTTAGAAATTCAGGGCAATCATGTAATGCACCTACAAGAATGCTGGTAGAAAAATCAATTTATGATGATGCAGTAAATAGATTAAAAAAATTTGCTAATGAATATAAAGTTGATGTTCCTCAAAAAGAAGGGGACCATATAGGTCCAGTAATATCAGAAACTCAATATAATAAAATTCAAGGTTTAATTAAAAAGGGTATAGACGAAGGAGCTAATTTAATAGCAGGGGGACCTGGAAAACCTGATGGTTTAGAAGATGGTTATTACGTAAAGCCAACTGTTTTTGCTGATGTAAATAATAATATGGAAATTGCCAGAACTGAGATTTTTGGTCCAGTATTATCAGTAATTCCATTTGAAACAGAAGAAGAGGCAATAGCAATTGCAAATGATACTCCTTATGGTTTGACAAACTATATTCAAACCGAAGATCAAGAAAAAGTTAAAAGAGTTGCAAGAAAACTTCGATCAGGAATGATAGTTGCAAATACTGCTTCACTTGCTGTAGACGCCCCATTTGGAGGATTTAAACACTCTGGAATAGGGAGAGAAGGTGGAAAAGAAGGTTTGTTAGAATTTTTAGAAGTAAAATCTATTGGTGGTTGGAATTAATTCAAAGATTTATTTTTTACACCATCTAAAAAACGAATACATTTTTTAATTTCAGATAGTTTTATAAACTCATCAATCTTATGTGCTTGCTTTATAGATCCTGGTCCACATACAACTGTACTTATCCCAATCTCTTGAAATAGTCCTGCTTCGGTTCCAAATGAAACCACTTCTCTAGAATTATCTCCAGTTATACTTGAAACAAATTCACACGCCTCTGAGTTAGAAATTCTATCGAAACCAGTTATTTCACCAATAATATGTTTTTTAATTGAAGACTCTGGATAAATTTTTTTCATTTTGGGTAAAAGAATTTCTTTTGTAAATTTATCTATTTCGTCATTTAAATAAATTCCATCTTCTTTAACAACTGGTCTTGTTTCCCAGTTCACATGACATTTATCAGCGATTACATTATGTGCAATGCCACCAAAAATTCCACCAATTTGTAAAGTTGAGTATGGAGGATCAAAGATAGAATCTTTAAGCTGTCTTTCTTTAAGTTTTTCTTTTAATTCTAAGAGTTTATTTACATATCTTGCTGCAAATTCAACCGCACTTACTCCTTTATCTGGTTGAGAACTATGACCTGCAAGACCTTCAAAGTAAGTAGTATATTCATAGCATCCTTTGTGTGCATCTATTATTTTCATATTAGTTGGTTCACCTACAATACAAATACAATCATGTATTTCCCTTTTTTTTAATTCTTTAATTAAAATAGGCGCACCTTTACATGCAGTTTCCTCATCGAAAGTAAATGAGAAATGAATATCTCTATCCAAATTTGATGAAGAGAAAATAGGAGCATATGCTAATGCGCATGCTATAAATCCTTTCATATCACATGAGCCTCTACCAAATAATTTATCTTCTTTAATTGTTGCATCAAAAGGATCTGTTGCCCATCCTTTAGAAACTGGAACTACATCAGTATGACCAGATAAAATTATTGGTTTTTTGTCACTCGCTTTTTTAGCTTTAATAGTTGAAAATAGATTTACTCTTTTTTCTTCTTCGTCATATGTTCTAAAAGATACCGCACCCAATGAATTTAAAATGTTATCACAATAGTCAATTAGTAGAGTATTGTTTTCACCAGATACAGTTTTAAATGCAATTAAATCTTTTAGTATTTTAATTGAATTACTATATATTTCTTCTAAATTATTTCCTGTACTCATTTGTTTTTAATTATATATTAAATCTATGAAAGAACAAATAACCTACGACATTTATGACAAAGTAGATATCAGAGTAGGAACAGTAATATCGGTAAAAAAAAATGAAAAAGCAAGGAAACCATCTCTTGTTGTTGAGGTTGATTTTGGAAAAGATATAGGAATTAAGCAATCATCAGCACAGATAACCCATTATTATAATGAGGAAAATTTAGTTGGAAAACAAGTCATTGGTATATGTAATTTTCCTGAAAAAAATATAGCAGGTATTGTCTCTCAGGTTTTAATACTTGGTTCTATAGATGAGGAAGGCAAAGTTGTTCTTGTTCACCCGTCCCAAAAAGTAGAAAATGGTTTGCCTGTAGCATAAACATGCACCCCGAATTACTGTCTCTATGTTTGTTTATGTTTGTTACAAGCTGTTCTCCAGGTCCAAATAATATTGTTGCCTCTCACTCTGGATTTAATCACGGATTTAAAAAAACTATTCCTTTAATGTTGGGAGTAATTTTTGGATTTACATTTATGCTAGCAGTAATTAACTTTGGTTTAATAAATATATTTAAGCTTTATCCAATACTTCAAAAAGGTTTAATTATAACAGGAACAATTTTTTTAATATATTTGTCATACAAAATATCATTTTCAAAATCATCAAGTGAAAGTGATAATTTAAAACCTGTAAATTTTGTTGAAACATTTCTGTATCAATTTTTAAATCCTAAAGGAGTAATTGTTGCTATAATTGCAGTTTCTACCTATGTAGAATCTGGTGGCAACTTTATTTCATATTCAATTTGGTTATTAAGCATTGCCTTTTTTTTTGCAGTTATTAGTATTATTTTTTGGACTATAATTGGAAAATTTATGAGGAAATTCGCGACAAATGAGAAATTTATTAAATGGTTTAATTATGTTATGTCGGCACTCTTATTAAGCTGTATAGCAACTTTTTATTACTAAAAAACTATGAAACCAGGTAAACAAAATTCATTTAATTGTCTTAAAGAACTATCAGCAAATGGAAAAAATTATTCATACTATTCACTAAAAGAAGCGGAGAAAAATGGTTTGGAAGGCATAAATAATTTACCAAAATCAATAAAAGTCTTACTTGAAAATCTTCTTAGATATGAAGACAATGTGACAGTTAACAAAGAACAGATTTTAGCAATTAAAGAGTGGTTAAATTCAAAAAAATCTAAAACAGAAATTGCATATAGACCTGCAAGAGTGCTTTTGCAAGATTATACGGGTATACCAGCTGTTGCTGATCTTGCTGCTATGAGGGATACAGTTAAGGAAAAGAACAAAGATCCTAATACCATCAACCCTCTTTCTTCTGTGGATCTTGTGATCGATCATTCGGTTCAAGTTGATAAGTTTGCAACAAAGAGTTCATTAAAAGAAAATGTTGATATTGAATTTGATAGAAACTTTGAGAGATATTCTTTTTTAAAATGGGGACAGCAAGCCTTTAATAATTTTAGAATTGTTCCTCCAGGTACAGGTATTTGCCATCAGGTAAATTTAGAATATTTATCAAAAGTAGTTTGGAACGAAAAGTTTGAAGATAAAGAGTATTTATTTCCAGATACGCTAGTTGGAACTGATAGTCATACCACAATGGTTAATGGGTTATCAGTATTAGGTTGGGGTGTTGGAGGAATTGAAGCAGAAGCAGGTATGCTGGGACAACCTATATCAATGTTGATACCAGAAGTGATTGGGTTTGAAATGAAAAATAAACTACCCGAAGGTACAACTGCTACCGATTTAGTTTTAACAGTAGTGAAAATGTTAAGAGACAAAGGTGTTGTAGGCAAATTTGTAGAATTTTATGGAGAAGGTCTAAAAAATCTAACACTTGCTGATAGAGCAACTATTGCCAATATGGCACCTGAGTACGGTGCTACCTGTGGATTTTTTCCAATTGATGATGAAACTTTAAAATATTTAGAATTTTCAGGAAGATCAAAAGAAAATATTCAAATCGTAGAAAAATATGCAAAAGAACAAAATTTGTGGGCAAGTGAAGATGTTGTTTTTACTGATACTTTATCTTTAGACATGTCTACAGTTGTTCCAACAATCTCTGGACCAAAAAGACCACAGGATAAAGTTCTTTTAACAGAAGCATCAAAAAATTTTATAAAAGTTTTTGAAGATATATGTAAAAAAACTGATCCAACAATAGCAAAAATTAAAGATACAGATTTTGAGATAAAAGACGGAGACATATTAATAGCAGCTATTACGTCATGTACAAATACCTCCAATCCAAATGTATTAATTGGTGCAGGATTGTTAGCCAAAAATGCAATCGAAAAAGGTTTAACAGTCAAACCTTGGGTTAAAACTTCATTAGCGCCTGGATCACAAGTTGTTACTGACTATTTAGATAAAGCTGGTTTAAGTAAATATTTAGATGAATTAGGTTTTAATCTAGTTGGTTATGGTTGCACTACTTGTATTGGTAACTCTGGACCTTTGCCAGATAATATTACTGATGCTGTTAAAGAAAATAATTTATACGCAGTTTCAGTTTTGTCTGGAAATAGAAACTTTGAAGGAAGGATTTCTCCTTTAGTAAAGGCTAACTATTTAGCTTCACCTCCTCTTGTAGTAGCTTATGCAATTGCAGGATCTATGAGAATGGATTTGTATAAAGATCCATTGGGTAAAGATAACAAAGGGCAAGATGTTTATTTGAAAGATATTTGGCCCTCTAATAAAGAGATTGAGGATACTCTTAAACAATCCTTAAACCCAGAAATGTTTGTGAACAGATATTCAAATGTCTCTGAAGGACCAGAACAATGGCAAAAAATTAAAGTGGATAAAGGAAGTATTTATAATTGGGAAGAAAACTCTACCTATGTAAAAAAACCACCATTTTTTGAAAACTTACCAGATGAACCAGAGGGTTTTAAGGAAATAAAAGATGCAAGACCATTATTAATTTTAGGGGATATGGTAACAACAGACCATATATCTCCAGCTGGAAGCATTCAAAAAGAAAGCCCAACAGGAAATTATTTTATGAAGCATCAAATTTTGCCAAAGGATTATAACTCCTATGGCGCAAGAAGAGGAAATCATGAGGTAATGATGAGGGGAACATTTGCCAATATTAGAATTAAAAATGAAATGGTCCCAGGTACTGAGGGAGGTTTCACTAAACTGTATCCTGAAGAAAAAGTAATGCCTATTTATGATGCTGTTGTTGAATACAAAAAAAGAGGAACTGATTTAGTAGTATTTGGTGGAAAAGAATATGGAACAGGTTCTTCAAGAGATTGGGCTGCAAAAGGAACAAAATTATTAGGTGTAAAAGCTGTGATTGCAGAAAGCTTTGAAAGAATACATAGATCTAATCTTATAGGTATGGGGGTTTTACCTTTGCAGTTTGTAGACAACATGAACAGACAGAATTTAAATCTAAAAGGGTCAGAATTAATTTCAGTATTAGGTCTTGAGAAAGGAATTAACCCAGGTGATCATTTAGAGGTTGAGATCAAATATGCAACGGGTGATATTAAAAAAACTAAAATGTTGTGCAGAATAGACACTAAAAATGAATTAGAATACTATAAGAACGGTGGTATTCTACAATATGTTCTAAGGAATATGATTAATGGATGAAGAAATAGAAATTATTAATACAAATACAAGAGTTGAAAAATTAAAAAATTTTTTAATATCAAAAAGAAAACAATTAATAACTTCATTAATATTAATTATTTTAATATTGATCACTTTTTTTGGTTATCAAGAGTTCAAGTCTACTAGTAAAGAAAAACTAGCAAATAAATTTAATTCAATTGTTACAAATTTTGAGACGGGTAAAAAAGAAAATATAAATAATAATTTGATAGAAATCATAAACACTAAAGATAAAACATATTCCCCATTAGCCTTCTTTTTCTTACTTGATAAAGATTTAATTACTTCAAGTGACGAAATAAATTCATATTTTGACCTTCTTATAAATGAAGTATCGCTTGATAAAGAAATTAAAAATTTAACTATTTATAAAAAAGGTCTCTTTAATTCCAATTTTGTAGATGAAAATCAATTATTAGATATCCTCAACCCTGTTATTAAGTCAGAAAGTATTTGGAAACCACAAGCAATGTATTTAATGGCAGAGTTCTACTTATCAAAAAACCAAAAACAAAAGTCTAAGGATTTTTTTGAACAAGTAATGAATATAGAAAATGTAAGTCCTAAAATTAAACTAGAAGTTCAAAGAAGATTGCGTTCAGAATTCGGTGAGTAAAAGATTTCTATATATAGTAATTTTAATATTTTTAACTAGTTGTAGCCTTTCAAATAAGAAAATTGAAATTAATGACGGAACAATAAATATTTTTGAAAAAATAGAACCAATTAAAAAAGAATTCAACTCTGATTTAAAAATAAAATCTTTAATTAACTTAAAAAATAGGTCATTTCTAAATAATAAAACTAATAGCAACGGTAATATTAACTTTGATACTAACTTTACAAAAATATCAAGTTATAAATTTAGAAAGATAAAAAAATTTGAATTTCATCAACCTGAATTATTTTTTACTAATTCTGATGAAATAATATTTTTTAACGGAAAGGGTACAATATTTAAATTAAATCAAAATCTTGAAGAGATATGGAAAATAAATAATTATAATAAAAAAGAAATAAAACTTAATCCAATTTTATATTTTGCTCAGATAGACAATAAGTTAATTGTAAATGATAATTTATCAAAAATATATTCTGTTGATTTAAATACAGGAAAAATCATTTGGTCAAGATATAGTAATTCATCATTTAATTCTGATATTAAAACATATAAAGAAATATTTTATACAATTGACTTTGACAACGTTATAAGAGCTATTTCTTCAAAAAATGGAAATGAACTATGGAATTTTCAAACTGAAAACTCGTTTATAAAATCAGAAAAAAAATTATCAATAGTTATAAAAGATGAAATTATTTTTTTTGTAAACAATTTAGGTGATGTGACTGCACTAGATGTTAATAATGGAAGTCTAGTTTGGCAAACACCTACACAAACAAATACAATATATCAAAATGCTTTTACTCTAGAGAATTCAGATTTAGTGTTTGAAAATAATACTATTTATTTTTCTAATAACAAAAATGAATTTTTTTCCATAGATGCTAGAACAGGATCTATAAAGTGGGCTCAGTCAATAAATTCGAGTTTAAGACCGACCATTATTGAAAATTTAATTTTTACAATATCAAATGAGGGGTATCTTTTTATTATAGATGATCCTACTGGCAATATAATAAGAATTACAGATATATTTAAAAACTTTAAGGATAATCTTAAGATTAAGCCAATTGGGTTTATACATGCTAAAAACAAAATTTATGTATCATGCAGTAATGGAAGATTAGTAATTATTAATTCTTCTACAGGCATTCAGGAAAATATAATAAAAATTAATAATTCAAAAATATCTAGACCATACGTTCTTAATAACAGCATGTATTTAATAAAAGATAATTCAATAACCAAAATTGATTAATGCTTTTACAAATTCTTGAAAAATTGGGAAGAAAAAAAGTAGTTTTAGATAGAGGTCCCTCACACCCAGAGTTTAATAAAGCAAAACCATGGATGAATAGATATTATTTACTATTCCGTCATAGACCAAAGTGGTTTCCATTTAATATACTAATCCATGAAATGTTAGATGATGACCATGGTGATGGAGTCCATAACCATTTATTTCCTTACATCACAATCATTTTAAGAGGAGGATATTGGGAAACATTAAAAACAGGAAAAGTGTGGCGAGCACCAGGATATATAGGATTTAGATCTGCTAATAATTTTCACAGAGTAGACTTAGAGCCAGGAACAAAACCAATGACTATTTTTTTAGCAGGCCCATATGGATTGAGAAAAGGACCAAGATCAGAATATGGAATTGATTTTAAAACAAAAAAATGAGTTTGAAAAAATCTTATCTTAAACACTGCAAAGATAAGGACTTAGAAATAAACGAAAATCAAATAAAAATAGTCCAAAAATTAAGTGAATATTACAATCTTAACTTCGGTCAGTCATTTATTAAAAAACTATTCAAAGATAAAAAAATTAAATTAGGCTTTTATTTAGTTGGCGATGTAGGTGTAGGTAAAACAATGATTTTAAATTTTTTTTTTGAAAGTTTAAAAGAAAAAAAATCAAGATTACACTTTAATGAGTTTATGGTTGGATTTCATGATTTTATATTTGAAAATAAAAAGAAAGGAAGTGACAAAGGCTTAGAAAAATTTGTTAAAAATTTAAGTGACAAAACAAAAATATTATATTTTGATGAATTTCAAGTAACAAATATTGTTGATGCTATGATTTTAGGTAAATTATTTGAAAGAATATTTAATGAAAATATAAAAGTTATTTTTTCCTCAAATACAAATATTAAAGATTTATATAAAAACGGATTACAGAGAGATCAATTCATCCCTTTTTTAAATATTTTAAAAAATAATTGCTCTGAATTAGAACTTAATATTGAAGAAGATTATAGAGCTACAAAAAATTCAAATTTAAGTCGATTTTTATCACCAATAGATAACTCATCTAATTTTAAGTTTAATAAATCTTTTAGAAAAGCTACAAAGAATAAAAAACAAACCACTAAGATATTAGATGTGAAGGGTCGTAAATTAGTATTTGATAACTTTCATGAAGGAGTCCTTAGGGTTTCTTTTGACGAAATTTGTAATAGAAATCTTGGATCCGAGGACTACATCAAAATTGCAAACGAAAGCGAATTTATTTTTATTGAAAATCTACCTAATTTTAATGAAAGTAATTCTAATCAGCAACAAAGGTTTATTACTTTTATAGATATTATTTATGAAAAAAAAATACCATTGATGATCAAATCAGAAGTTGAATTAAATTCACTTGAATCCGCTAACAACATTAAAAAGCCTTTCAAAAGAACAGTTAGTCGATTGTATGAACTAACATCACAAAACTATAATTAATTTATGAAACAAAAATTTTACAACCTAGAAATTAATACAAATGGTCAAAAACTGTATGAGTTTACTGATGAAACAATTGAATGGATTAACAATAATAACTTTAAAAATGGAATTATTAATCTCAGCATCCAACACACTAGTGCCTCACTTATTATTCAAGAAAATGCTGACCCAGATGTACAAAAAGATTTAATTAATTATTTTGATAAATTGGTACCCATGGACAACAAGTTGTATGTCCATACTACTGAGGGAAAAGATGATATGCCAGCCCATATCAAATCTGCATTAACCAATAATCAAATTTCTTTAAGTATAAAAGATAATGAATTACTACTAGGAACTTGGCAGGGTATATATTTGTTCGAACACAGGTTAGATGCAACAATAAGAACTGTAATTCATCATTATATTGGAGACTAATTTTTTTTCTTAATTGATTGAAAAGCGCTCAAAGCATCAGCCCTAGCTTTTTCATGAATAACAATCGGCATTGGATAGTTCGAGCCTATAATAGTATTAATTGCTTCTTGATATTTTTTTTCCATTTCCCATGGTTTGTGAATATATTTTGGTGGAACTTTTGATAATTCAGGAACCCATTTTCTTACATAATCTCCTTGTTTATCAAATTTTTCACCCTGTAATATAGGGTTGAAAATTCTAAAATATGGTGCTGCATCTGCACCACATCCAGCCACCCATTGCCATTGTGCAACATTGTTTGCTTCATTGAAATCAAGTAAACAATTTCTGAAATATTTTTCTCCTTCTTTCCAGTTAATTCTTAAATGCTTCACTAGAAAAGATCCAACGACCATTCTAATTCTATTGTGCATCCATCCTGTTTCGTACAATTCTCTCATTCCAGCATCAACAATTGGATAACCTGTCATTCCTTTTTTCCATGCATTTAAAAATTTAGAATTATTTACCCATGGAAACTTATCAAATTCTTTTCTTAGGTTTCCTTTAAGCATTTGTGGAAAGTAATTTATAAGACTATGTGAAAACTCTCTCCAACCAATTTCATTGGTATATTTTTTTATACTCACATTATTTGATTTTAGTTTTTTGCATTTGTGCCAAATATCACCAACATTTATTTGTCCATTTCTAATATATGGAGAAAGTAATGACGTACCTTTAATTGATGGAAAGTCACGATCAACACCATAATTAAGTATGCTTTTGTTGACAAAATTATCTAAATTTTCATGGGCTTTTTGCTCTGAAGGCTCCCAATATTTTTCAAATTTCTTATACCAATCAGATTTAGGTAAAATATCTTCAGATTTTATTTGATTTTTGAACAATGTGTTTATCTTTTTACACTTCTTAACTTTGTTTATTTTATCAGGCAGTCTTTCTAAATAAAATTGCTCTGCATTTCTCCAAAAAGCACTGTAGACTTTAAAAGGTGTGCCATCATTTTTCTTAATTTTATTATATTCATTAAGCACATTTCCTTTAAAAAATTTAAAATCAATATTCTTCTTAGTAAAATCAGCACCAATTTTTTTTTCTTTTTCTAATTCATTAGGTTCATAAACTTTATTCCAATAAACAGATATTTTACTATTAGATTTTATTTTAGAAAAAAAATTTATTTCGTCATCTTTAATTATTTCCAATCCAATATTCATTTTTTTTAAATCAGATTTAAAATTTTCTAGGGATTTACTTACCCACCATTTTTGAGCCTCTCTTTTATGATCGAAAATATTACTATTAAAAATAAATACTGCGGTAACAGCATCATGTTGATTTGTAGCATAATTCAGCGCATCATTATTTTGTATTCGAAAATCATCTCTTATCCAAACAAGTGCTGTATTAACCATTTGATAACTTTTCTGATCCTTTAGACAGAAGTTCGTTATAAAGTTTTATGTCTGTATCACCTTCACATCCAATTAATAAAACGTTCGCATTCATATCCAATTCAAGATCTTTTTTAATTTGTTCATTATTGCAACTAACATTTATACTTATTAGAGCAGGTGCTGAACATTCTCCTGCAACTATGTTATCATCACCAAAGTATCCCTTAGCTAACATTGCAATTGATAGTGGTATGTCATCATCAGGAATACTTAGACAATTATTTACTGAGTTTTTTAGAATTTGCCATGGGACTAATGATACATCTCCACATGACATTCCCCCCATAATGCTCTCTTTTTCTATTTCAACTCTAGTAAGTTTGCCAGCATCAATGCTTTTTAAGACACAGTCTGCATTTTTTGGTTCAACAATAATAATTTTTGGAATTCTTTTAAAATACCGGGCAACTCCTGCAATTACACCAGAAGCCATGCCTCCAACACCTGCCTGTAAAAATATATGTGTAATATAATGATCAGTTTGTTTGGAGATTTCTTCTATCATTACCGAATATCCAGCCATGGTTAGTTTTGGCACTTTTTTATAATCTTCCCAGGCAACATCTTGTACAATTTCCCAACCATTTTGCTTAGATTGTTTTATGCATTCATCTAAAGAATTTTCGTAATTGCCTTTTACTCTAGTCACCTCTGCTCCAAGTTTTCGCATCTCGTCAGCCCTTGTTTCACTAACAAATTCACTTATGAAAATTTTACATGGAATACCTAGTCTTTTTGCTCCCCAGGCAACTGATTTTCCATGATTTCCTGCTGTTGCTGTAGCAACAACTACATCTTTTCTTCCAGCTGAAACTTCCGCTACTGCATAAGCACCACCAAGAGCTTTAAAAGATTTAAGTCCAAATCTTTTTGACTCATCCTTGTAAAAAATATTTTTAAGGCCAAGATCTTTTGAAAGTTTATTTAAATTAAGTAGAGGAGTAGGTTCATAATTCTCCCAACCAGACAAAGAATTAAATGCTTTATCAATAGTTTCTTTATTTAATACACTTAATATTTCTTGTCTACTGAATGAATAATTTTTATTTTTAATAAATGATGAAAACTTATTAATATGACTATAATTAATAGACATATTTTAACAATCTAAGGTATTAGATCTTTCCCACTTTGTAATAGGTTTTAATTTATCAAATTTTTCTTTTGACTTGAAATTTTCAATTTCAGATTTTTTTAATTTGATATAACTGTTTAAAACATTTTTTCCAAAAGCATTTTTCATTACTGTATTAAAATTTAACAATTCTAGGGAATCTTCTAGTGTATTCGGTAATTTTTGTAGGTTAGGATATTTTTGGTGATCAGTATACATATTACAGAATAATGGTTTTCCAGGATTAATTTTTTTTCTAATCCCATTTATGCCTGCTGCTAAAACTCCTGCTTGTAGTAAATATGGATTCGCTGACCCATCCATTAATCTAAGTTCAAATCTTCCCGGATCTGGAACTCTAATCATATGTGTTCGATTATTCCCCGTATAAGAAATACTACTTGGTGACCATGTTGCACCAGATTTAGTCGGTGGCGCATTTATCCTTCTATAACTATTTAAAGTTGGATTAAAGAATGCTGATAATGAACCTGCATTTTTAATCACTCCACCTAAAAAATTGTATGCTAATTTACTAAGTCCAAGTTTGTCATTTTTATCTAAAAATTTATTTTTTTTCTTATCCCATAGCGAAATATGTGCATGACATCCATTACCCGTCAGTTGCTCAAATGGTTTTGGCATAAATGTTGCTCTTAACCCATGCTTTTCTGCTATGGATTTAACCATAAATTTAAAAAATGTATGTCTATCTGCTGTAGTTAAACAGTCAGTGAAATCCCAATTCATTTCAAACTGGCCATTAGCATCTTCATGATCATTTTGATATGGGTTCCATCCCATTGTAATCATGCAATCGCATATTTCCTTTATTAAATCATATTGTCTCATTAAAGCAGATTGGTCATAACAGGGTTTAGATTGAGTATCTCTAGGGTCTGCAATAGAGCTGCCATCAGGTGATATAAGAAAATATTCACACTCAACACCTGACTTCATTGTGTAACCTTCATTTGATAGTAATTTTATTTGCTTTTTTAACATCACTCTTGGTGATGCCTCAACAAGTTTACCGTTCATCCATAGGTCTGAAGCAAGCCAACCTACTTCTTTATTCCAAGGTAATTGAATTAAACTACTTGGATCTGGTACAGCGAACATATCCGAGTCTGCTGGGGACATATCAAGCCAAGCTGCAAATCCAGCAAATCCAGCTCCATTTTTCTGCATCTCTTTTATTGCTTGTGCGGGAACTAATTTAGATCTTAATACACCAAATAAATCAACGAAACTTATTAAAAAATATTTAATTTTTTTTGATTTTGCAATTTTATATAAGTCTTTTGTCACTCAATCTTCTTATCATACTTTTTAAAAAAATGATAAAAAGAAATCTTTATAGTAAATTATATTTACAACAATAATAATTAATATAGCAAGTACCAATCCATATTTTGCCTTTGGCCATGCTAATCTTGCCATTTTACTCGGAGTTTTATTTGATTGCTCTTTTTTATTTTGCTCGTCCATTTTAATCTAAGGGCGCAATTAAAATTTTGCGCCCCTACTACTATTATTTATTTATCCGTCAGTTATATTACTTTTCCATGCATTTGAGCTTGGTCTTTTTCTTGCAAGCTTAGAAAGTTTATCACTTTCTTGTTTTGAACTTACAACAGTCCAACCTATCCAAATAACTGCAAGTATAAGGACCAATATACCTTCTGATCCTACTCCAGGATAAATAGCACCTACGACATCTTCAGCAGGTTTATTTAAGTGATCTATCCAATTAGATACTGTAGCCATATTATCCTCCTTTAACTACTTGAAGAAGCAACAGTGCGTTCATCTTCTTTTGCTTCCTCCATTATTTGATAGTCTAAACCAGCTAACTCAACTTCTCTTGGTATTCTGAGTTTGCCAATACCATTTAAGACTCTTGCTATAATATAGCCTGGGATCATTCCAAGAACAAAGAACATGATTATTGCACCTATGAACATTCCTAAAGGATTTATTGCAGCGTATGTAGTTCCATCCCACATAGCACCAACACTGTATCCTGAAGAAGGGTATCCATTTAATACAAAACCGCATATCACAAGTCCTGCAAACCCAGCGTAACCATGAACTGCCACTGCTCCAACTGCATCATCAATTTTGAACCTACGTTCAACCCAGTAATGCATTTTGTAAGCTATAACGACACCAATCATTCCAATTATCAAAGATTGTATTGGATGATATAAGTCATTTCCCGCAGAGGCACAGATTATTCCAGCTAAACCACTTGAGTAAGTCCAGAAAGGATCACCTTTGGAAACAACATAACCTGCTAACAATCCTCCTGAGAGAGACATTAAAAAGTTCATTGTTATTCCACTAAGTGTGGTTGGCGTTACATAAATTGTGGTTGCGGTAAAGTAGGTTACACCTTCCATGCCATACTCAGGTCCAAGATCGTAAATTGGAATATTACAAGCAGCATAAAATCCCCAAAAACCAGTATAAATTAAGAATAATCCAACAGTTACTAACCAAGGATTTCTTGGTCCTATGTTTCTAGGTTCACCACTTGATGAAAATTTTCCAATTCTTGGTCCCAAAACAGCAAGTACACCTAAAGCAAATCCACCTGCTACTGCGTGAATTACTCCTGAGGCATAAGCATCATGGTAACCGAGTATCTTCAACATCCATCCGTCAAAGTGCCATCCCCATGCAGCATCTATGCTCCAAAATACAGATCCAATTGCAATCGCAAGAATTCCAAAAGCAAAAGTAGTAATTCTTTCAATTACAGCACCTGATACAATGGATGCAGCTGTCCATGAGAAAAGTAAAAATGCAGCCCAAAATACTCCACTAATATGATCTCCTAAGTTTACTGCCATCAATTCACTATTTGGCAGATACCACTTAGCACTAAAAGCTGAGTCATCTGTAATTAGCGCTGCGCTTTCATTCATTATTGATGGTGCAAGACCTGGCCCAGTTGGAAATGCCCAATAAATCCACCAACCAAATAAAAACCAAGTTACTGTTACTAAAGGTATCAGCATTGTGTTTTTCATTAATGTATGTTGATGATGTTTGTATCGGGAAGCTCCAACTTCATACATACAGAATCCTACGTGGATAAGAAACATTAGTACTACTGTTATCCAATAGTAAAATTCTGTGAATATGGTTGTCAATGCACCTAGTTCGTCAGTCATTTAACCTCCAATTGTTTAAACAAATTATTTAAATATTATTATTTCGAATTATCGGATCAATCTTAAATAAAACAATTGTATCAATAAAATTTTATAATATTACAACTGTAGGTATATATAAATTGCTGGCGATTCTAAAATTTACGATAAGCTTTTTTTAAATCTACCAATGGGTGATTTGGAGACATTTGAAATTTTACCAATAGTTCTCTTGCTATCATGTCTCTATCTTGTTGATTATTTGGTAATTTAATTTTTTTCGGAATAGTTACCCAACCATTTGCATTTCTATCAAAAACTGCTGGTCTATCTTCTTCATACCCCATGTGAACATCTTCCAACCAATTTAAATCATCCCAACCCATTGCTTCGATATATTTTTTTAGGAAAGGAGTTATTCTTGAATAGTCTGGCAATAAATTCACATCATATCTGTAACCAATAGTTTGGCCTATCATCTTTTCTCGAGCGGTTTCTTTCTTTTTACCTAACTGGCCTTTAACTTTTTTTTTGCTCGATTTTTTACTTTTTTTCTTTGGCATAATTATATTTTATGAAAATCGTCAACTCCTACAGTGTGATTTGTACCAGAAAGCGGCACTTTTGCTAAAGCAGAAGCTTCCATTGTTAAAGCTGCCATATCTTCAGGTTCTAATGAATGGATATTAGTTTTACCACAAGCTCTTGCTAATAATTGGGCTTCTAGTGTCATAGTATGTAGGTAATTATAAACTCTAAGAGCTGCCTCATCTGGGTTTAGTCTTTTTCTCAATTTAGGATCTTGAGTAGCAACTCCTACTGGGCAACGACCAGTATGACAGTGATAACAATGGCCTGCTGGTACTCCCATTTCTTTTTCAAAATTAGACTCTGGAATTTCTTTATTACAATTTAGTGCAATCATAGCTCCTGTACCTATAGCGATAGCATCTGCTCCAAGAGCTAATGCTTTTGCCATGTCAGCTCCGTCTCTAACTCCACCCGCATAAATAAGAGTAACTTTTCCAGTTTTACCAACATCATCTATTGCTCTTCTTGCTTCTCTAATTGCAGCTATTCCAGGTATACCTGTGTTTGCTGCTGCAATATGTGGACCAGCTCCTGTTGAACCTTCCATACCATCTAAATAAATAGAGTCTGGATCACATTTAGCTGCCATACGAACATCGTCATAAACTTTTGCTGCTCCAAGTTTTAATTGTATTGGAACTTTATTTTTTGTTAATTCTCTTAGCTCTTGGACTTTTAAAGCTAAATCATCTGGTCCTAACCAATCAGGATGTCTAGCAGGCGATCTTTGATCAATGCCAGCTGGTAGTGATCTCATCTCTGCTACTTGGTCAGTAACTTTTTGACCCATCAAGTGACCACCCATTCCAACTTTTTGTCCTTGACCAATAAACACTTCAATTCCATCAGCAAGTTGAGCATGATGAGGATTAAATCCATATCTTGATTGAATACATTGATAGTACCATTTTTCTGAATATCTTCTTTCATCAGGTATCATTCCACCTTCACCTGAACATGTTGCGCTACCGGCCATAGTCGCTCCTCTTGCAAGCGCTGTTTTTGCTTCATAGGACAAAGCTCCAAAACTCATACCTGTAATATAAACTGGAATATCTAATTCTACTGGATTTTCACATCTTGGACCAATGATAGTTTTTGTTTCACATTTTTCTCTATAACCCTCGATTACAAATCTTGTGAGAGTTCCAGGTAAAAAAACTAAATCATCAAAGGTAGGAATCTTTTTCATTAGAGCCATACCTCTCATTCGGTATCTTCCTAACTGAGCCTTTATGTGAATGTCGTCGATTACCTCAGGTGTAAATATAGCGTTATAACCTAATAAACTTTTATTTCTTTTTGAAAATTCACTTCCACCATTCCCGTTGGAATGACCATTTGATTTTCCGTTTTTTTTCTTTGCCATTAAATTGCTCCTTTTTTCTCGGTTGGTTCTAAAGCATCATAATTCCAGAGTTTTTTACCTGCAACGACTTTTGTCATCTTTGAAACATCAAAATTTTCACCGATCTCGGCTACTTTAAGTTTTCTTTTGATCCAATCTATATCACTTTTTGTCATAGGTGACTCAATCGCATCACTACCAAATGATCCAATTTTTCCACCCACATAAATAGTTCCATCATACATGGAGTCTCCAAGGTTTATACCGACATTACCTAAAATTATTATTCTTCCTCTTTGCATCATAAAGCCAGTGAATGCTCCAGCGTCACCACCAACAATAATTGTTCCACCTTTTTGATCAATTCCTGTTCTAGCGCCAACGCTACCCTTACATATTAAATCTCCACCTCTAACTGCTGCACCAAAACATGATCCTGCATTTTTTTCTATTACTACTTTTCCTGCCATCATATTTTCTGCACATGACCATCCAACTCTACCATTAATTCTTACCGTTGGACCATCAATAGAACCAACACCAAAATAACCCAAACTTCCTTCAAATATTAAATTTAATTTATTTAACACCCCAACACCTAAACTATGTTTTCCTTGTGGGTTCTTTATAACTATTGTTCCATAACCTTGACTCATAAGTTCATCAATTTTTTTGTTTGCCTCTTTACAATCTAGATCATTTACATCAAGATCAATTCTTTTATTAAAATCAACATCATAAGTTCCCCAATAGTAAAAGTTTTCTGCCTCATCAGGGTTAAAAAATTTTTGTTGAGTTTTTCCTGTTAAGACTTCACTATGAAGTCCCATTGATTGTGCTTTAGTTTTTTTCTCAGTCGTTTTTAAATTTGCCATACTTTAACCTCTCCATCAAATGGATCATATGTGTCTATCTCTTGTGGTAAAATAGATCTTATAGCTATTTCCTCAGAACCCATTGCTACTAAATCATCTGACTCGTATAATACCAATGGTTTTGCAGCCATCGTATCTTTTGCCATTCCTAAAGAATCTTTTGTTGCAACAAAATATGTAAATACACCATCTAAGCCAGATAAACTATCTTTCATACCTTCTTCCAAAGATGCGCCATTTCTCATTTTTTCTGCTAAATAAACTGCAATTAATTCAGAGTCACATTCAGACATAAATCTCATACCTTTATTCTCTAACACTCTTCTATTATTCCAATAGTTTGTAAGTTGACCGTTGTGTACAACTGATACATCACTGAAAGGATAACCCCAAAATGGATGAGCAGATTTAATATCTACGCCAGATTCAGTTGCCATTCTAGCATGTCCAATACCATGGGTTCCTTTAACTTTTGCTAGATCATATCTTTCAGAAACTGCCTGAGCATCTCCTAGATCTTTGATTAATTCTAATGATTTACCAATAGACAATATCTCCACACTCTCTATGCTTTCGATTTTTTTTGAAAACTCCATTAAATCCTGATCATATTTCATTTCATATCTGTAAGAGTAAGGAGTTAACTTTTCTTCTTTTACAACTGTAGCATTAAGATTTTTTAGCATCTGGTCGACAAGTTCTTTTCTTTTGTCATAAACACTATCATCTTCATTAACTGATGTGCTTCCTTCTCCAACATTTTCCCCAACTTTAAATCTCATTATGAAATTTTCTCCATCATTATCTGCATAGAGAGCGTATCCAGTTGAGTCAGGACCTCTATGTTTTAATGCTTGAAGCATTAACTGTAATTCATTTCCTACATCAGAGGATTTTCCTCTATGGATTAGTCCCGCAATTCCGCACATATTTTTTCCTTCCTAAAATTACTTATGGTAGGCAATCCAAATAAGTATCTAGATCCCATTGAGTTGTTGCTCCTAAAAATCTTTCCCACTCATCATTTTTATACCAATGAAAAATTTTATACATTTCATCTGGCATAGCAGATTGAATAACTTTGTCATCCGCCAATCTATCTAACGCTTCTCCAAGACTTAAAGGTAATTTTTTAACATTCTTTCCAGCTTTTTGAGCTTCATAAATATTTCTAGACTCAGGTTTTCCAGGATCAATATTATTTGTTATTCCATCATCAAAAGCTTTTAATAAACTTGCTCCCATTAAATATGGATTATGCATTGAATCTACGGATCTATATTCAAATCTTCCTGGAGCAGAAACTCTCAATCCACAAGTTCTGTTTTGATATCCCCAATCTGCATAAACAGGTGCCCAAAAACCTTGATCCCAAAGTCTTCTGTATGAGTTAACAGTTGATGAACCAATAGCTGTTAGTGCAGGCAAGTGTTTCATTACACCTCCAATAGATTTCAAACCAATTTTTCCTGGCAACTGGACATCTTTAGTATCTGGCATAAAAGTATTAGTACCACCTTCAACATAACTGAAAACTTCGTCCATGCCTGGTAAAGATTTATGACCTAATTTATTTACTTTATCCTTTCCGCCTGTCCATAATGACATATTAGTATGACAACCACTAGCAGAAACTCCCATGAAAGGTTTTGTCATAAAGCAAGCTATTAAATTAAATTCTCTCGCAACCTGAGCACAAATTTGTCTGTAAGTAGATAACCTATCTGCATTTCTTAAAACATCATCATACATCCAGTTTAGTTCTAGTTGTCCAGGAGCGTCTTCATGATCACCTTGAATCATATCAAAGCCCATAGCTCTGGCGTATTCCATTACTTTCATAAATACTGGTCTTAAAGACTCGAATTGATCAATGTGATAACAATATGGTTTAGAAAAACCTTTTCCAGTTGGAGTGCCATCATCGTTTCTAGTTAACCACATCATTTCTGGTTCAGTTCCAACTCTAAGTTGGTAACCATGTTTTTTCTTAAATTCATTAGCAATAATTCTTAAATTACCTCTACAATCAGATGTTAAGTGACCACCTGGATTTTCTCTTTCTTCTCTATTTCTAAAACAAGTTACAAAAACTCTAGCAACTTTTTTATCCCAAGGTAGTTGGCAAAATGTTTCTGGATCAGGTATTCCAACCAATTCTTTTGCTTCAGGACCATATCCAATGTAGTTGTTGTGACGATCTAAGAATAAGTTAGCTGTTGCTCCATAAACTAATTGAAAACCTTTTTCACATGTTCTTTCCCAATGATCTGCAGGAATTCCTTTACCAACAACTCTTCCTGTTACTGAAATAAATTGAAAAAAAATATAATCAATTTTTAGTTCATTTATTTTAGCTCTAACTTGTTTAACTAATTTTGCTCTACCTGGTTGATTAACATGTTTCTCTAGATCAGTCATATTCCCCCTTAAGAATTTTTAGACCAAAAAGTTAACTGAAAATAAAACATCTGTCTACTCAGATAAATTAGCTCCAAGGAAATGGACTATTAGATGTTGGGTGTAATTCACCCTTCTCGTAACGGTTGAATCTAAATGGTTTTAATAATTCACTCTCTGTTCCAAGAATTTCTTTTGCAACAAGTTCACCAACACCTATCATTTTATATCCATGGTTAGAGTCTGCTATCATATAAACATTTTCTAAAAATCTATCAAAAATTGGAAATGAGTCTGGTGTCATGCATCCAAGCCCACCTGAAGGACCTTTTCTATATAAATCTGATTTTCCCTCAAATCTTTTTTGGCAATGAGCTAAAGCTGAACACCACATATCATTAAATGCTTCAGTTGTTTGATATTCAGGTGACTCTATTCCATAAGGATCAACATTAACTTGATCAAAATGTTTATCAACTATGTAAGGTGAAGTTCCACCTTGGACACCAAGCCCTTCAATATCTGGTTTATAATATATTCCCCAAATTTTATCTGTAATTAATTTTTTAGTTTTGTCTGAATATAAAGGAGCTGTTGAGTCTACATGGATTACAGGTGGCTGCTCACCATTGTCCATTTTTAAAAAATCTGCTTCTACACCAAGTACACCCTCTTGAAGCATCCAATATTTCCACATGTCTGTTTCGTGAATTCTGCCATCTTTACCTTTAATATTTGCAGTTTTAGGAAGTTCTAACATGTTCCAAAAATCTCTTGCCCAAGGACCTGCTCCAACAACAACTTGGTCACATTCTATTGTTCCTTTGTCTGTTTCAACTCCTGTAACGGCTTTGCTGTTACTTCCTCTTTTGAAACCAGTGACTTTAACACCTTTCATTACCTCAACACCATTTGAAGTAGATTTATTTTCAAGTGCTTTAATTGAATCTTTATTAAAAGCGTATCCACCTTTTTTTTCATGAAGAACAGAAGTTATACCTTGTGCTTGCCAATCACTAAACATACCTTTCATATATTTCATGCAATCTTTTTCACCTTCTATAAATTCAGACTCGTAACCAATTGCTTTTTGTTGTTCGTAAATAGTTGCAACATCTGCATGCATTACTTCTGGTGAAATCTGTAAATAACCAACTGCATTATATTTAAATGCTTTTGGGTCGCTCTCCCAAACTGAAACTGAATGAGCCATTAATTCTCTCATTGCAGGCTGAAAATAATTATTTCTTACAACTCCACACGCAATACCACTTGCTCCAGCTGCAGTATCTTTTTTTTCTAATACTACAATATCACCTGGATTTTTGTAAGTTTCGGAAAGTTTCCAAGCAGTACTTAGGCCGTGAATTCCCCCTCCAACGATTACTACTTTAGCTTTTGTCGGTAATGACATACTAAAACATTATTTTTTGAAAAGAGTTAAATATATAATTTTTTTTATATATAAAATTTAGAAATAAAAACTTATAGAACTTAGGATTTGCCTATTGTTAAAAGCTCAAATTTTTAAGAGTAGATAAATAATCGTTAAATTCTGAGATAAACGAAGCACTTGGTTTTATATGTTTTTTTCTTTGATCTTGAGCGGTTTTTTCTAAATAAAAAAAACCTTTTTCACATGCCTCATTAATTATTAATGCAGATTTTGGTCTAGATGTTTTAAATAGTTTAGTTTTTAGCTCCTCTACTGATAAGTTCTGTTTTTGCTTAAATGCTGACATAACTAGAAGCATCATATGATAGTGAGAAGGTGATTTTCTAAAAAAATAGTTACTTGATGTGTGTGAAAGTTTCATTTGATCTTCCCAAAACTCTAACAAATCCTTAGTTGATTTAGCCATTAAGATCTTACTTTAGTTTTCTTTGGATCGTAATGAGGAAATCCAACAATTTTTGCAGGTATTCTTTTTTGATGTCCATCTATTTTTCCAATTTCAACATCATTACCTAATTCTGAGTGACCTACATCTATTCTGCATAATGCAATATTTTTATTTAATGTCGGAGAAATACATCCACTAGTTATAATTCCAACCTGAGATCTTCCAATATGAACGCAATCTCCATGATTTGCTATTTCTTTACCTATTAACTCTAGCCCTACTAGTTTTTTTTGAGGATTTTCTTTTCTCTTAATTAAATTTTCTCTTCCAATAAAATCCTCTGTTTTGGATTTTAAAGGAACTGAAAACCCAATTCCTGCCTCAAACGGATCTTGTTGTCCGTCAAATTCATTACCAAATAAAATTAAACCAGCTTCAATTCTTAAAAGATCTAAAGCAGCAAAACCAGCTGGTATCAAACCTTCATCTTTTCCTGCTTCCATTACCTTATCCCAAACTGCAGTAGCATTACTTGGATGACACCAAATTTCAAAACCAAGTTCACCAGTGTAACCTGTTCTTGAAACAATTAATGGTATTCCGTTTAATTCTTCCAATCGACAAATTGTAAATCTAAACCATTCCAATTCAGATATAGAGGGTTGGGTAGGGGGAGTAAAAATTATTTTTTCTAAAATTTTTCTGCTTTTTGGACCTTGTAAAGATAAATTATTTATTTGGTCAGTAGAATTTTTGATATGAACTTTATAATTTTTTTTCTTTGCTTGTTCTTTAAGCCACTCACCTCCATATTCATCACCACAAACCCATCTAAAACCATGGTCACTAAGTTTTAATAACGTTCCATCATCAAACATAGTTCCATTTTCATAACACATTGCCGAATAAACAATTTGACCAACTGAAAGTTTTTTTACATTTCGAGTTAATGTATAATTCATTAATTCTTCAGCATCTGGACCAAGAATTTCAAATTTCCTTAATGAAGATAAGTCAATTAGGACAGCGTCTTCTCTGCATGCATTGTATTCATTAATTACACCATGTTTTGTATAATCATTTGGTAACCAAAAACCTCTAGCATCGACAAAGTTTCTAGTTAATTTTGATGTTCTTTCATAGAAACCGGTATTTCTTGTAAGTTTATTCTCTGAATCTGTTTTCATTCTAAAACCATACGATTTAGTAAATTCTTTGCTTTTCTCATAAGTTCTAACAAAAATATCAGTAGGGTTCCATCCATTACAGCTATCAATATCACTAGGGCAAGCAGTAGTTCCACATGTTAAATCTTTTAGAGCTTTAAAAATGACGTAATCACCAGGTCTTGCATAAGACTCATCAGATGTAACAGAATTTTGACCTCCCGAAGATGTATTAAAGAAAAGATTAATTGCATGCCAACCTTTTTTTTCTTCTACACCATATTTTTTCATTGAGTCATTTAAATTGTCAGAGCAATTTGCATGACCAAAATATCCTGAGTCTTCGTAGTACTTTGAGGTACAAGCTAAATTAAATGTATCATGAATACCCACTGTATCTCTTACAACTTCTACCAATGGCTCATGATCAGTATCATAGAATTTTGAAAATAAACCAGGACCAGGGAAAGTATGTCCCATAAAGGTTCTAGTAGTTTGCCAATCAAGACCTCTTTCTATACCTTTTTCAAGTTTAGCAGTATCGTATGCAACAAAATCTGAGCATTGTCTTCCCGTTGGTGTAATTATTTGAATATAGTCTCCAGCTTTAACTTGATATCCTGTTGCAGTTTTTCTATCTATATTAACTTCATAGTCAGGATCGTAAATTGGATCAGGGATTATTGAAAATTCTTTTTCAGAATTTTTAATTTTTGCTCTTTTAACTAATACAGTTAGATCTGAAGGTGGATTTTGATCATGAACAAGCATATCGGTTCCTGGAGCAGCAAAGATGCAATAACAGTTATCCTTCGAAGTTAGAACTATTTCTTCTCCTGCAGAAGTGTTTTTATCAAAAATTAGCGACGAAGTAGCTTTATCAATTTGCAAATTTCTTTTTTTTAATTGCAGCAAAGCTTGCATAGAACTCTCTTCTTTTTTAAAAAGTATTTTCCTTATCTCTGATGAATTTTTATTTTCTCTTAAATTTAAAATTCCCAATTCTGATTTTCCATGTTTATCGAAAATGTTTATTTCGCAAATTTGATTTCCCTCATTATTTATAATTTTAATTTCATCTTCAGGAAATATTTGAATACCAGTAATTCCACCTGCATTGACCACATACCTTTCAACTCCAGGTGGTAATACGTTTAAACCAGGTTCTTTAATACTTAAACTTGTTTGCATTTTTAAAAAATATTTAAAATTATACAAAAGTATAAACAAATTTATATATAAATTTTATATATACATTTGTATCTATTTTGCTAGTTGACTGTAACTTTAATAGAGGGGATACTTTAATCACTTAATATTAAGGAAAGGGAAATAATGAAAAAAATAATATCTCTATTATCAGCTATGGTGATATCTCTTGTAAGTTTTGCAGGGATTTCAAACGCAGCAGATAGTAAAAAACCAATTGTTATCCCAACTCATAACTGGTCAAGCCAAATTGTAATGGCTTACGTAATTGGCGGAATTTTTGAAAGTATGGGGAACAATGTAAAATATGTAAATGCTGACTCTCAAGCAGTTTATGAGTCGATTAGAATTGGTGATGTAACTATATCTCATGAAGTATGGGAATCTGCATTCGGAAAATCATTCACAACTGCTTTAGATAAAGGTGGTTTATTAGATATGGGTGATCACGAAGCTAGAACTCTTGAGGATATGGGATATCCAAACTGGGTTGTAGAAAAAGGCTTATGCCCAGGTCTACCAGACTGGACTGCATTAAAAAATCCTGATTGTGCGAAAAATTTCACAACACCTGATTCACCAGATGGAAAAGGTAGAATGTTAGAAGGACCACAAACATGGCATGGAGATTTAATACCTCAAAGAGTTGATGCTCTAGGACTAGGAGATCTATGGTGGGTTAAATTTGCTGGAAGTGCAGATGCACTTTGGGCAGAGTTAGCTGCAGCTAAAAAAGAAGGAAGAGGAACTATCATATTTAACTGGACACCAAACTTTACAGATGGTGCTGGTTTTACATTTATCGACTTTCCTCCATACACAGCTGGTTGTAGACCAGAAGATGGTGGAGATGGAAAATGTGGTTCTCCGGATGGTTATTTAAAAAAAGCTGCGCATGAAGATTTTCCAAAAACTCATCCAGCAGCTGCAAAAACGTTTAAAAAAATGTCATTCTCTACAAGTCAAATTGGAGCAATGGCAGCTTTAGTTGATGTCGACAAAATGACTCACGAAGATGCAGCAAAAAAATGGTTAGCTGACAATAAGAGTGTGTGGGAAGAATTTACACACGATCATTAAGGTTAATTAAATAAATTAAAGATCTCTCCCAATTAAATTGGGAGAGATTTTTTTTTCACCTCAAAAAAATAATGGTAAAAGTATTTTATATAATATTGTTAAACTTTTTTATTTTCAATTTTACTTATGCAAAAGACATAAGTATCGATGAAAATCTTAATTTAGAGTTTTTATGTGAGTTAGAAAAAAAAATTGTTAAGAATTCGGAATATAATTATAAAACTTTTCTAGCAAAAGACTTAAATGTTAAAAATTTAGATTCATTTCAAATTTATTCAAATAAACCTAGCACATTAATGGTAAATGGATTATCAAAATTTTTCTCTCAAAATTCAAATTTTGACGTAAAAATAGTAAATAAGGATGTAGTTTTGTTTAAAGCCTTTAATAATGAAAAAACTTATTCAGAATCTGCAATAATTACAAGAAAATCAGGCGAATTAATTCACGAAATTACAAAAAATATAAATACAGAAAATTCGGAAAAAGATATCTCAATTTATATATGTAAGAATAAATCAAAAAATGCCTAATTTTTTTTTAAGAAATTTTGTGTAATATATTTCCATGAAAAAGCTTATATTTTTTATACTTTTTTCGTCATTAATTACTTCTATAGCATTAGCAAGAAGCACAGGATGTAAAGAGGGAAATTGTGAAAATGGTTATGGCAAGTGGATTTACACAGACAAAACTACCTATGAAGGTGAATGGGTTGCAACAAAAAAACATGGCCAAGGAACCGAAACATGGCCGAATGGATATATTTACAAAGGTGAATTTAAAGAGAGTCAGTGGAACGGTATAGGAATTTTATTTTTTCCTGACGGTTCAACATATGAAGGTGAATGGGCCAATGGTTTTATGAACGGTAAAGGCACTTTTACTTGGTCAGATGGAAAACAAAAAACAGGTATTTGGAAAAATGGAAGTTTCCAAGAATAGTTTTAAAACTTTGTCAGAGCCAGTCAAACAATTTGGTGGATTAATTAGTATAATTATTCTTATCTTTTTAACTTTTTTTATTTTAAATAATATTTTTGGTGAAGGTGATGAACTGGTTGCTAAAATGAAAATTGAAGAAGAAAGAATAGCTCAAGAAAGAAAACTTAACAAGCTAATTTCTAGTCTTCCCTCAGGAGTTTTGGTTTCGTTTGATGGTACTGACAATTTTAAATTATCTGATGAATTATATGAAGCTGTTTGTAAGGCAACTAAGCTTATACCTCAACGTGCAATTATGGGTGCGAATTTTCTAAACTTTAGAGCTCATGAAATTTATACAATTAACGGAAATAAAATAGATGAAACATTTGTAAAATGGGACGATGAAAAAAATAAATGTTTTGCAGGTTTCGTTGTAAGTGGAAATAATGTTGGTGTAGATGAAACTGTAAAAGTAAGTGGAGAAGCTTTGAGTTTTTTAAGTACAGGTATTGATACAAGAGTTTATTTTATTAAAAATTTTTAAGGAGGAAATGTAACAAATTATAGAGATTTTATTTTATCTTAAATTCGTATAACCTGAATATTATTTATGTCTGAACCAGTAATTAAATGCCAATCTGTTTATAAAATCTTTGGAGCAAACGCTGAAAGAATGCTTAAAGAAGCAAATGGTAATGTTGATGCAAAAACATTTCAAGAAAATGGATGTATTGTAGGAGTTAACAATGCTTCTTTTGAGGTATCTAAAGGTGAAATGTTAGTTGTAATGGGTTTATCAGGATCAGGGAAGTCAACACTATTAAGGTGTATATCTAGATTAACAGACGCAACTGGTGGAAAAATTTTTATTGAAGGTCAAGACTTGCTTAATTTAAATAACAAGGAACTTATTGATTTAAGAAGAAATAAAATGGGAATGGTTTTTCAAAGTTTTGCTCTACTTCCACATAAAACAGTTTTAGAGAATATTGCTTTTCCTCTTCAAATTAAGGGTATTAAAACTGAAGATAGTATTAATAAAGCAATGGATATGGTCAAACTTGTTGGTCTCGATGGAAGAGAAAATTATTTTCCAAGAGAGTTATCTGGAGGACAACAACAAAGGGTAGGAATTGCAAGATCATTGGCAGTTGAGCCAGATATATGGTTCTTAGACGAACCTTTCTCTGCATTAGATCCACTTATAAGGAAAGAAATGCAAGATGAGTTTTTAAGACTTCAAGAAAAATTACAAAAAACTATAATGTTTATTACTCATGATTTTGATGAAGCCTTAAAACTAGCTGATCGAATTGCAATTATGAAAGATGGAATAATTGAGCAATTAGATACACCTGCGAACATTGTTTTAAATCCAGCTACAGAATATGTAAAAAAATTTACAGAAGAAGTTCCAAGGGAAAAAGTTTTATTAATTAAAGATGTAATGGATGAAATAACCTCTGACGACATGGGTGATATAAAAGTTTCAAAAGACGAGATTATTGAAAATGTTGCTGAAAAAATATTAACACAAGAAAAAACAGTAGCTGTTACAGATGGCAAAAATAATATTGTAGGTTCAATTAATCCTGCAAAAATTATTAATACAGTTTTTGGGGGAAGAAAAAATAATCATTAAATTATGGAATTACTTAAAAAATATCCTAAATTGTTTCAATGGTTATTTTTATTAGCTGTATTTTTTGCACTATGCTTTGCAATTGATGTTCCTGAAACTTACAAATTTATTAGAGGACAAGCAGAATTTGTAAAAGATCCTAATCAGAGTGCCTTCGTATTTCTAGGTAAAGAGGTTAGATATTACGCTTTTGATGTTTTCTGGAGATTGCCACCATTACTTGGATGGCTTCCAATTTGGATAAATGATTCATTATTCTTTTTAATGAATGATTGGATGCCAATGGAATTTTGGAATGAAGATACGCAGGAATATAAAACACGACCTTTAGTTTTACAAATAACTAGAAACCTAACCGCATTTATGACTTTTCTAATAGAATTAATTAGAGAGATTTTATTAGGCGGTCTTGAAACAATTGTTGCTTTTACTAGTTGGGATTGGATTGATGCTAATCCCTGGGCAGAATTACCAGGCTTACCTTGGACTATTGTAGCAGCAGGATCAGCGATACTTGCTTATAAGTTAGGAGGTAAAGGATTGGCCTTATATGCACTTTTATCAATGACTTACATTTCAATATTTGGACAATGGAAACCGTCTATGCAAACACTTTCTTTTATATTAGTTGCAGCACCTCTTTCATTTATTTTTGGTTTAGGTTTGGGTGTTGCGGCATACAAAAGTAAAAGAGTAGAAAAAGCTTTATATCCAATACTTTTAGTTATGCAGACGATGCCCCAGTATGCGGTATTAGTTCCTGCACTAGTTCTTTTTGGGGTAGGAGACCATGCTGCAGTAATTATAACAATGATTGTTGCTGTGCCGCCAATGATACTATTAACTTTATTAGGTTTAAGGGCTGTCCCCCCAGAGGTAATTGAAGCTGGTAGAATGAGTGGATGTAGTAACTGGCAACTAATGTCAAAAGTATTAATTCCAACAGCGAGAAGAGATATTTTAATAGGAGTTAACCAAGTTATAATGGTGTGTTTTTCTATGGCAGTTATCTCTGCATTTATAGGAGCAAAAGGTTTAGGTTTTAATTTATTATTAGCTCTAAATCAGTTGAATATTGGATTAGCATTAGAGGCAGGTCTTTGTATTAGTTTGATTGCAATTTTATTAGATAAGATGTCTTTAGCTTGGGCAAATAAACAGGTTGATTATTTTGGTAATTTAAATTTTTTTCAACGAAATAAAAATTCATTATTCTTTGGAGTTATAGTAATAGTAGGTATTCTATTAGCTTACTTTGGATCAATTTATTTTAAAGACGGGTATAATTATTTATTTGAGGTTCCGCATAATAAAGGAATATCAACAGCAGACTTTTGGAATAAAGGTGTTGATTGGATATTTGATACTTTCTTTGTATATATAAAAGCATTTAACACTTGGCTAATTGTTGATGTACTCCAACCGATGAGAGCTTTATATTTGAGAATGCCAGCCGTAGCCACATTAGTTCTAGTCGTTGGAGCTGGATATTTAATTGGTGGAGTTAGATCTGCTTTAGTTGTTTGTGGTTTAACTTTATTTATAGCTCTAAGCCCATGGTGGGATAGAGCTTTAGTAACCACATACATGGCAACATTTGGTGTACTAGTATCTTGCACAATTGGATTTACTGTTGGAACTTTATGTTTTCAAAATAAACATTCTACAAACTTTATGTTAAATATTTGTGATATATTTCAAACTTTTCCATCTTTTGTATATTTAATTCCTGTGATGATGCTTTTTGGAATTACAGATACTTCAGTTTTAATTGCTGTAATAGTTTATGCTACGATACCAGCAACAAGATACACAATTGAGGGTCTTAGAAGTGTTCCAGCTGGACTACATGATGCTGCAACGATGTCAGGTGTCACAAAGTTTCAAAGACTATTTAAAATAGAATTTCCATTAGCATTTCCACACATGATGTTAGGGCTTAATCAAACAATAGTTTTTGCATTATTTATGGTGATTATCGGGGCTTTTATTGGAACAGAGGATTTGGGTCAGTATATTTTAAAAGCTTTATCAGATAAAAAAGGTGCAGGTATTGGGTTAACACTTGGAATTTGTGTTGCATTTATTGGACTAATTTTTGATAATTTAATTAGAACTTGGGTAGGACAAAGAAAAAAACATTTAGGTATAGACTAAAATTGTGAAAAAATTTCTTGTTGCTATCGACCAAGGCACAACATCGTCTAGAGCAATTCTCTTTGATTTAAATGGCAATATAAAATTTACATCTCAGTTTGAATTTAACCAATACTTTCCGAAAAATGGATGGGTAGAACATAATCCAAATGAAATTTGGTTAACAACTCTTAAAGCTTTAAAAAAAGTAATTAAAAAAGTATCTCTACTAAAAGGAAAAATATTAAGTATTGGAATAACCAACCAGAGAGAGACAACTATTCTATGGAACAAGAAAACGGGTAAACCAGTATACAATGCAATTGTTTGGCAAGATAGAAGAACTCATGAGTACTGTGAAAAGCTTAAGCAAAAAAAATATGAAAATATTTTTAGAAGAAAAACTGGTTTATTTATTGATCCATATTTTTCAGCTACTAAAATTAAATGGATCTTAGAAAACGTAAAAATTTCGAAGAAACTTCAAAAATCTAATAATTTATTATTTGGCACTGTTGATACTTTCTTAATTTGGAAACTAACTAACGGACAACATCATTTAACAGAGGCAACAAATGCAAGTAGAACAATGTTGTTTAATATAAATAATAACACTTGGGACAAAGAAATTTTAAAAAAGCTCAATATCTCAAAAAGTATTTTACCTGATGTAAAAAATTCAGCAGATAATTTTGGATCAACAAATAAAAAAATAATTGGATATGAAATTCCTATATCTGCAGTTTTGGGAGATCAACAAGCTGCAGCTGTAGGACAATCTTGTTTTAAAAAAGGCTCTATTAAAAGTACTTATGGCACAGGTGCTTTTGTAATAATGAATACTGGGTCAAAAAAAATTTTTTCAAAAAATAAATTACTAACAACAATTTGTTACAGATTAAACGGAAAAAATACTTTTGCTCTCGAAGGTTCGATTTTTATCGCTGGAGCAGGTGTTCAATGGTTAAGAGATAAGTTAAAATTAATTAATAATGCTTATGACACAGAACAAATTGCTAAATCAAAAAAAAATAATGAAGGTGTCTATGTTGTACCAGCTTTTAGTGGACTGGGAGCTCCATACTGGAGACCTGACGCAAGAGGAGTTATAACTGGATTAACTAGAGATAGTGATTGGAAAACCTTAGTAAGAGCAGTTATAGAATCTGTTGCATACCAAAGCTATGATCTATTTAATGCCATGAGAAAAGATGGATTAAAACCAAATATAGTAAAAATAGATGGAGGAATGGTCGAAAACGACTGGTTTTCACAGTTTTTGGCAAATATTATTGATATTAAAACAGAAAGACCCAAAGTTTTGGAAACTACAGCACTTGGAGTTGCTTTATTTGCTGGATACCAAATAGGAATATTTAAATCTTTACATCAAATAAAAAGAAAATGGAAAAAAGATAGAACCTTTAAACCTAAACTAAGTTCTACAATTAGAAAAAAACTATTGAATGGGTGGAAATTGTCAGTTGATAAAACCTTATTGTAAATTTTATTATTTTAAAAACGTATCCATAGAGTCATCCATCGCTGATGCCCAAGGTGTATGGTGAATAGGAGCTATGGATCCAGTCACAGGTGATGAAAAAGATTTATTTCTGTAAGTTGAAATATCATCCATTTTATGATGTTCCCAATCTTTGAAATGTTTTCTTATCAATTCAAAATCAATTTTTGGATAATCCGACATATCATGAAGCTCTTTAGTATACTCAGTTTGAAAATCAATCATTTGATCAGGATTTTCTAATTTTTCTTCCATAGAAACCCATTTAGAAATATCTTTTTCTATTTCACTATCATTTGGAATCTTAATTTTATTCATTATCACATCCCTTGCGAACCATGCTTGGCAATCAAACATATTAAAGGTATGAAATTGATCCTGCATACCTAGGTACATTAGCTTATGATTATCTTGCCAAACTACTCCTTTGTATAATTTTGGTGGATATAATCTGTTGTGAGTTTTGAGACTTAGTTTTTCGTTCAAAAATGGAAAATGATGCAGGTAGCCAGTGCATAATATAATTACATCTGCTTCTTGTTCAGTACCGTCTTTAAAAATTGCTTTGTTACCTTCTAATCTATCTAGATAGTAAACTTCTTTCATACCAGAAGGCCATTTAAAACCCATTGGATTATGTCTATAACCTATGGTTACACTTTTAGCTCCATATTTATTACACTGTAGTGCAACATCTTCAGCTGAATAACTGCTTCCAAGCACTATAACATTTTTATCTCTAAATTCTTCAGCATCTCTGAAATCATGAGAATGCATTATTCTTCCCGGAAAAGAACTCATACCCTTGTATTCAGGAATAAATGGAACTGAAAAATGTCCAGTTGAAACAATTACGTAATCAAACTTGTCAGACAAAATTTTATTGTTAGTTTTATCTTGATAGCTAACTTCAAATTTATCTGAATTGTAATTTACGCTCATTACACTTGTGCTAAATTTTATTTTGCTTTTAAGGTTTCCTTTACTTACTCTCCCAATTATATAATTGTATAATACTTCTCTAGGTGGAAAAGATGGAATAGGTTTTCCAAAATGCTCGTCAAAAGAATAATCTGCAAATTCCAAACATTCTTTTGGTCCATTTGACCATAAATATCTATACATACTGTTGGGTACAGGATCACCATATTGATCTGAACCAGTTCTCCAACTGTAGTTCCATAGTCCTCCCCAATCATCTTGTTTTTCAAAGCATACGATTTCTGGAACCTTTTCTCCTTTTTGTTCAGCATGTTCAAAGGCTCTTAACATGGATAAACCACAAGGACCTGCACCGATTATTGCAATTTTATTCATATAAACTGTATAATTTTAAAAATTTATCTTATTAATAAAATCAAAAAAATAAAACTATTTTTTCTTTAAATTTACTTGTTATTAATGAATAGTTTATTTTTAGTGAATTTATTTATGAAAAAAATTTTAATTATTGGAGGTGGAGCTATGGGGTCAGCATTCTCTGTTCCATGTATAGAT
>CACLST010000003.1 GCA_902609675.1 uncultured Pelagibacteraceae bacterium
CCAGTCATTATCTAAACCAAAAGCTGCACCTAACTCACCTTCAGCACCAACTAATCTTTTGATTGCAGGATTGTTTGAAGTTTTCATCATGTCAGCATTTGAAGAATTAACACCATATTCCTCTGCTTCGATCATAGTATTTAAAGACCATCTAACTATATCTTCCCAGACTGAATCACCTTGACGTACAACTGGTCCAAGTGGTTCTTTTGAAATAGTTTCAGGTAATACTACGTGATCATCTGGAGCTGACAACTTAGTTCTCTGTGCAGCAAGACCAGATTTATCTGTAGTGTATGTATCACATCTACCTGCATCATAAGCAGCTACGACTTCATCAGCTTTTTCAAAAACTACTGGCTCGTATGAAATTCCTTTAGAATCAAAGAAGTCTCTCATGTTAAGCTCAGTTGTAGTTCCTAAGTTTGTACAAACTGAAGTTCCATTTTTAAATTCACCCGTAGATGATATTCCTGAACCTTTTCTTACCATGAAACCTTGCCCATCATAAAAGTTCACACCAACAAATGTTAAACCAATGTCAGCATCTCTAGATAGTGTCCAAGTTGTGTTTCTTGATAGAATGTCAATTTCACCTGAAGTAAGTGCAGTAAATCTCTCTTTTGCACTTAAAGGAGTGAACTTAACTTTTGTTGCATCTCCTAATGTAGCGGCTGCAACAGCTCTACATACATCAACATCTATACCTGTCCAATTTCCAGACTCATCTGCATTTGAAAAACCAGGTAGACCCTGAGAAACACCGCATCTTACGAATCCTCTTTTCTTAGTGTTCTCAAGAGTTTTTGATTTCTTAGCAGCCATTGTTTCTGTTGAAAATGCAAATAGCACAGAAAACATAGCAACTACAGAAGTCAATTGTTTTATTATTTTAAACATTATTTTCCTCTTTATTTTATTTATTTGTTAACAAATTATCCAAAAAGTAATTTTTGAATGTAATAGTAAAGCAGAAACTTATATAACCATCAATGGTAAAATTGCCTTATCAATACTGATGAATTAAAGGTGGCGCGCCCTGGAGGATTCGAACCTCCGACCCTCGGTTTAGAAAACCGATGCTCTATCCAGCTGAGCTAAGGGCGCAAAAGAATAATCTTATAATACTAATTTAATTTTTGAAAAGAAATTTTTTAAATAATATTAGTATAGTTAACAGCTCTACTCTGCCTATTATCATGAAAATTATTAAATAAATCTTAGTTAAAAAAGAAAGATTATAAAAATCAAAATTTGAAAGTTCAAACATACTTGAATTAACAGTATTCATAATAGTCAACAAAGAGAGCTTAAATGAATTTTCAAATTGGATGTCTGAAAGTGTTAAAAAAAGAGTTAACATAGATAAAGAAATAACAAAAATAATTATCGAAAAAAAATATTTATTTATATCCGATTTTTCAGTCGTCTCATTTATTAATGTAACTTTGTTTGAATAGATCTGGTTTGGTTTTGTGTGTGATAATAAATTATTTAAAGAAAATTTTAATAAACTTAAGATCTTTATAACTCTAATACCTGAACTTGTTGAAAAAAAAGAACCTCCAATCACAACCATAATAAAAAAAACAAATATTAAATTATTTGGTGTATCATTAAAAGAAATACCAATATTTGAAATACTACTCGAAATTGCTACTAAAATTGTTGGAAAATTATTACTTGAATTTAAAAAAACAAATGAAAAAGAAATTATAGCTAATAAATAAATTAAAAGATTAAAATCTTCACTCAAAAAATTTAATTTTTTTTTATTAAAAAAAATAAGATTATAAATTAAAAATAAACTAAAAAAAGATAACAACATAACAAATGATAAGATAATTTTACTTACATCGCTTTCAAACAAATAATCAACTCTATTAACAGGCAGAAAACCACCAGATGATATTATCGATAATGATAAATTAAATGCATCAAAAGTTCTTAAATCAATTATCTTAAATAGAATAAATATAATCAAAGTTAATGAGGAATAAATTATAACAATTTTAATTGATTGTTTGAAAATTTCATTGTAATTAAAAGATAAATATTCAGTGAATGAATGTTTAAGATTTTTGTCAAAAATATCTATTAATAGTAAAATTGAAAAAAGAAAATAAATTCCTCCAATCCACTGAGATGTAGACCTCCATAAGATTAAGCTTTCATCTAATTGTTTTACATTTTCAAAGATAGTAAATCCGGTAGAAGTAAAGCCTGATATAGCTTCAAAATATGAATTTAATAAAGTTAAATTTTGTATGCTAAAATAATAAGGTATTGATATTATTAATGGAAACAGGAAATAACCAATCAATACGGTAAATATTTTTTCATAAAGAGTAATTTTTTTTGTATTTGTCTTATTAAATAATATTAGAATTACTGCTAAAAAAAGACTTATAGTTAAAGTATATATATAATTTTCAATATTAAAAAAAATATCAAAATAATTTGAATAAATAATATTCAAAAAAGAAAAAATACTTATCAAAAATAGAAAAGAACCCAAATAAATAGTGCTAAATTTTGTCATATTAAAATTAGACTGAGCTAATTCTAAACATATTTTCTACAATAGGTAATTGATCTCTTTTGGCTAAAAGAACAACTGTATCATTTTTTTGAAAAACGTAACTTGAACTTGGAATAATAACATTTTCATCTCTTAATATTGCGCCAATTCTAATTTCATCAGGTAAATTTGAATCTTTTAATTGCTTGTTTATCAACTCAGAGGTCTCAATAATATCCGCCTCTATTACTTCATATTCACCATTTAAAATTGTATAGGCGTTTTCAATTGTTCCTTTATGCACATGTTTTAAAATACTTGAAACTGTGTTCATTCTAGGATCAATTAAATCATCAATTTTTAACGAAGATTGTAGTAATGAATAATTAGGTTTGTTTATCAAAGCCATAGTTCTTTTATCTTTAGAAAATTTTTCAACTATTACACTTACCATCAAGTTATCTTCATCATCATTAGTTAATGCCAAGACTGTCTCAACTTCATCAATATTAGCCTCGCTTAAAACATCCTCGTCTAAACCATTACCATTAATCACAATAGTGTCATTAAGTTCATTAGCTATATATTCTGCTCTAGATTTGTCCTTTTCAATTATCTTAACTCTTGCAGAGTCAAATGATTGTTCAATATTTTTAGCAAGATTAAAACCAATATTTCCACCCCCAATAATTAACATTTTATTTGAAATTTTTTCATTATGTCCAAATACAGTCAAAGTTTCTTGCATTTGACTACTGTTAACAACCACATAAGCTTTGTCATTAAGTTTAAGCTGATCTGTTTTTTTCATTACAAAAAATTTTTCATTCCTAATAACGCCAAGAATGTAGGCATTTAATTTTGGAAATTTTTTTGTAAGTTCGTTTAAATTTATTCCTTGGATTGAACATTTTTCATCAATTAAAATTTCTAATAATCGAATTTTATTTTCTGCAAAAGGTACGTTATCTAAAGTTCCAGGTGCTTCCAATTTTCGCTGAATTGATTTTGCAATTTCTATTTCTGGAGAAATAATATTATCTATTGGTAAATTTTCCCTATTAAATAATCCTGAATATTTGGGATCAAGATATTCTTGAAACCTTATACGAGCAATTTTTTTTGGAACCTGAAATAAAGAAAAGGCGATTTGACATATTAACATATTTATTTCGTCATTTCTGGTTACAGCAATAATCATATCCGCGTCCTTTGTGTTTGCTTTTTCTAGTATTGCTGGGGAGGTTGCCTTTCCAACAATTGCTTTGACGTCCAAAGTTTCGTTAATTTTTTGGATATCTTCACTTGATTGATCAATCATTGTAATTGAGTGATTTTGCTCAATTAACATTTTTGCAATTGTCGAGCCTACTCTACCTGCTCCGCAAATAATAATATTCATTAGTTTAGATCTTTCACTCCAAGTAACCTTAGTTTTCTATGTAAGGCCGACCTTTCCATGCCTATAAATTTTGCAGTCCTAGAAATGTTTCCACTAAATTTTTTTAATTGAGAAACTAAATATTGTTTTTCAAAACTTTCTCTAGCTTCTTTCAATGGAACGGTAAGAGTTTCTGCCACAGAAAAGTCATCCTCGATTGACTTGGATAAAGACTCTTTAATTATATTCATTAACCGTTCATTATCATCGCCAGGTGATAAAATGGCTATCCTTTCTATTAAATTTCTTAACTCCCTAACATTTCCAGGCCAATCATAATTAAGTAAATAATTATTATCTATAATCTTAAATTTTTTAAAATTGTTTGCCAGACAAATATTTTCTATAAAATAATCTATTAATATTGGAATATCATCAATTCTTTTATTTAACGGATCTATTTTAATATTAAATACATTTAGTCGATGAAATAAATCTTCTCTAAAGTTACCAAATTTAATTTCTTGTTGAACGTCTTTACTATTTGTGCAGATAATTCTAACATCAACTTTAATATCATGATTGCTATTTATTCTTTTAAACTTTTGGTCAATTACAACTCTTAAAATCTTTGATTGTGTTTCAAGGGGTATTTCTGTTACTTCGTCAATCAACAAGATGCCTCCAGATGCTTTCTCAAGAGCGCCGTAAAATATTGAACCATCTTTTCTTTCTTCTCCAAATAATTCTAGCTCATACTTTTTTGCATCTAAAAGTGCACCATTAATAACAACAAATGGTCCACCACTCCTCTTTGAATTTTTGTGAATTTTTCTTGAAATTAATTCTTTCCCCGATCCAGTAGGTCCACTTATGAATATTCTACTTTCAGATTTTGACAACTTATTTATTTGATCTTTTATTGAGATAATATTAGAACTTTTTCCAACTAATTCAAAGGTATGAAATAGCTTAGTTGTTAAAGTTTTATTTTCTTTTTTTAGATTGTAATTTTCTACAGCTCTGTTTACAAAATTTAAAAGTCTTTCTTTATCAAATGGCTTTTGAATAAATTCGAATGCACCTGACTTCAAAGAATCGACTGCCATTTCGATATTAGCGTGACCAGAAATCATTATTACAGGCAGGTCTGTATTTTTCTTCTTTATGTGATTTAAAAGTACGATACCATCATTATCACCCTTATCTAACTTAACATCAATGATTGCCACATCAGGAAGTTTTTTATCAATTTCAGTTAATGCTTGATTGAAATTAGCAGCAAGTCTTGTCTTGTAACCAGAATCTTTTATCAATTCATCCAGTATTAATCGTATATCTGCATTATCGTCTATGATTAAAATTTCTGCTGACATTATTTTTTGTATGGAAATATAATTCGAATTTTCGCACCCATTTTATGATTTAAAAATTTAATTGATCCCTCATGGTCACTTATAATTTTATCTACAATCGATAATCCTAATCCTGTTCCTTTTTCTTTTGTTGTAAAATATGGTTTAATTATATCTTTGGTTTTTTTATTTTTAAATCCCGTTCCAGTATCGATGATATTAATGTTTATATAGTCTCTTATTTGTCTGATTTCTATATCAATATTTTTGTTTGTTTTACTATCTTTTAAAGCTTTTTCTTGGATACTTTCAACAGAATTTTTTATTAAATTAAAAAATAATCGATTTAGCTGCTCATTATCAAATTTTAAAATCGCATCCTTAGATAAATGGTTAATCAACCTTATGTTAACTGAGCTATCAAATTTATTTACTAATTTAACGTTCTCTTTAATAACGATATTCAGGTTGTTTGATTTAAATAATGGTTTTGGCATTCTAGCAAAATCAGAAAATTCATTTACTAAATTTTCAATTTGTTTTATTTGCTTAAGTATAGTTTTTAGATTATTTAAATATTTTTCCTGTTTTTCATTTTCAATGTTTGGTAAATATTTAGTTCTAAGATTATCAATAGTTAATTGAATTGGTGTCAATGGGTTTTTAATCTCATGAGCTAATTTTCGAGCAACATTTTCCCATGCCTCATGTCTTTCATTGGTTAGTAGTTTTTCTTGCTGATTTTTTAACCTATCTATCATTGAATTAAAATTTTTATTAAGTCTTTCCATTTCAATGTCAGCTTTTAAATCTGGTACCTTTGTATCTAGGTTGCCTTTTCCAATGCTTTCTGATGCAGTTATCAGATTGTTTATAGATATAAAAAAACGGGACGAAAATCTTATGGCAATGGTAATTGATAAAAATAATAACAGGGTAACTAGAGTGATATAAATTAT
This sequence comes from uncultured Pelagibacteraceae bacterium, assembly GCA_902609675.1. Taxonomy (GTDB): domain Bacteria; phylum Pseudomonadota; class Alphaproteobacteria; order Pelagibacterales; family Pelagibacteraceae; genus Pelagibacter. The sequence continues at coordinate 6,217 of CACLST010000003.1, forward strand.
TGCAAAAGATATTCTTATACCTAAATTTTGATTTTCAACTGTATAATAAAAATTTATAGCTTCTTCTGATTTTATTAAATAATTTGAAATATTTTTATCAATAAATTTAATTACATATAAAAAGGTGTCTTCGTAATTTGTGAGTCTAACAACTGCTGCAGATTTATTTTCAAAAGTATTTGTAATTTTAAGAGGTCTATCGTCATTTAAAACCATTTTCATAGCCCTATCCTCAATTTTTTTATAGGGCGAATCTGCTGCTGATATAATTAAATTGCCTTCGCCATTAATTAAATGAAGTTGGTCTATATCTCTTAAATATCTTTGAGTATTTATTATTAATTGGAATCTATCAGGGTTTGATTTGTATAATTCGGAATACTTATTTAAATCAAAAGCAATTAAAACAATCTCAGACTCAATTTTATTTCTTTTCTCATCAACATAATTTTTCGCAATTTCATAAGAATTATTTACTGCTGTAGTTATTTTTTTATTAAAATACTTATCCAATGCAAATGAAAATATAAACAATGAAAATATAGCAATTAGCAATGAAGGTATTAAAGTAAAAAGTGCAAATGAAATAATATATTTTCTATTAGCGACTGAACCTCTTACATTAATGTTATTTTTAATTGAATTCTTGATGTCAATAAAGATTAATACAAAAAATATTATCACTAAAATAATGTTTGAAATCAAAAGAATTTCAAGATTGTCTTCATTGAGTTTGATGAAACTTTTGTCAATAAAAGTTAAAAATGTTATAAAAGCCAATGAAATAGTTAATATAAATATAACTATGATAAACAAATTTCTTTTTAACAAAGCAAACATAATTTAAGAATATATTACAAAAAATTTTATAATAATCATGAGTAATTGTTTTATACTACTAGCTGCAGGTAAAGGTAAGAGATTTAAATCAAAAAATCCTAAACAATTTATAAATTATATAAATAAGCCCTTATTTATGCACTCAGTTGATAAAGCGCTTAAATCAAAATTATTTAAATCAATACTAATTGTATCAAATATTCCTATTAAAAATTTCAAAGACAAATCTATAAAAGTCATTAAAGGCGGCAAGGAAAGATATCAATCATCACAAAAAGCATTAGATTTTTTAAAAAATAAAAAAATAAAAAATGTTTTTATTCATGATGCTGCACGGCCTAATTTTTCAATTAAATTACTAAAAAAACTTTATGAAAATCTTAAAAATAATAAGGCCGTTATACCATTCATTAAAACCAAAAACTCAGTAAAGTACAAAAATAGAAATAAATTACAAAATTTAGATAGAGATAAACTAATATTTACTCAAACCCCTCAATGTTTTGATTATAAAACAATCTATAAATTATCAAAATTAAATAAGCATTTAATTACTGATGAAGCTTCGTTATTTTTAAATTATAATAAAAAAATTAAATTCATCAAAGGTGAAGAAAATAATTTTAAATTAACTACAAAATCAGATTTGGGAAAGTTAACTATTAAGAGTTTGTATGGTATTGGATTTGATATTCACAGATTAATTAAAAATAAAAAATTGTATCTTGGAGGTTTAAAAATTCCATTTCACTCTGGTTTACAAGGTCACTCTGATGGTGATGTTGTGCTTCACGCAATAATAGATGGATTACTTGGCGCTATGAGAAAAATGGATATTGGAACTCTTTACCCAAGTAACAAGAAAAGATATAAAAATATAAGATCACGTAATATGCTGTCTCCTATTTTGAAAAAATTGTATGAAGACGGATATTCTATAAATAATATTGATATAAATTTAATTAGTCAAAGACCTAAAGTTTCAAAATATAGGGAAAAAATTATAAGATCTTTGTCTGATTTACTCAATGTAAAAAAAGATCAAATTAATCTAAAAGGCAAAACAGTTGAAAAACTGGGCTTGATTGGAAAAGAAGAAGCTATTGCATGTGAAGCAATAGTCTCATTAAATTATTATGCTTAAAAAAATAAATTCTTTATTTGTTACAATGTTTGGCGTTGGAAAATTACCAAGAATACCTGGCAGCTATGCTTCTTTAGTTACTGTTATCATTTTATATATATTATTTCATATTTTTTCAGTACCTGCTGATGCTTTTTTGTTTTTATTAGTAGGTATTTTTATAATTTCACTTTTTGCAGTAAATTTATTTATTAAAGATTTAACCAATAAAGATCCAAAAGAGGTTGTTATTGATGAGTTTATTGGTCAATCAATACCAATTTGCCTTTATGAAATTGCCCATAAAGAACCAGCAAACCCAGCAAGGGTGCTGACATTCTATTTTATAATGTTCGTTCTTTTTAGAATTTTTGATATCGCAAAACCTTACCCTGTAAGTTATTACGATAAAAACTTTAAAAATAGTTTTGGTGTTATAATGGATGATGTTTGTGCTGGATTATATGTAGTAGCAATTCTCGTCTTTTATATGATTATTACCTCATGAGTAATTTATCATTAGAAATTGTAAAGTTACTAACAAAAAAAAAACTAACTGTATCATTTGCGGAGTCCTGCACTGGAGGACTTTTAGCAAGTTCAATTACATCTATTAGCGGGTCGTCTAAAGTATTTAATATGGGGCTAGTGACTTATTCTAATAATGCAAAAGTAAGATTGCTCAAAGTTCCTAAAGAAACTATTAAGAAGTATGGAGCAGTTAGCTATGAAACCTGTCTATCTATGATTAAAAATTTAAGTAAAATTAGTAAATCAAATATAGCAATCTCAATTACTGGTGTGGCAGGACCAAAAGGAGGCACTAAAGAGAAACCAGTTGGGTTAGTTTATATAGGTCTTAAAAAAGGAAGCAAAACTATCATAAAGAAAAACTTATTTAAAAGTAAAAAAAGAATTACAATTCAAAAAGCAACAGTCAACCAAGCTCTTAAAATGATTTTGAGTATATTATAAACTTTCAGCTCTTTTCTGAAATGCATCAGCTATTTTTTCAAGACCAAATTGAAATGACTTGGTCATTAAAATATTCAAAAATTTATTTTTAATTTCAAAATCAACATCAAAAGTCACTTCTGTTAAATCTCCTTGCTCCTGAAATTTCCAATTATTTTCTAAATAATTTAAAGGACCGTCAATATTTGTTACAAAAATTGAGTCATCTTTTTTATTGAATTTAACATCGCTTTTATAGGTGTCTACAAAAGGTCCTTTTCCTATTGTTAAATCGGCAACAATAAGTGTTAGATCTCCTTTTTGTTTTCTTTCATAAACTTTTGAACCTTGGCAGAATGGAACAAATTCAGGGTATTTTTCAATATCTAAAACGAACTCTATAAGTTTGTCTTTTCTGTTATCAATTAATCTCTTAACTGACGCTTTTGGCATTAATGAATATTTTTTCTATTATTTTTGAGTTTATTAAAATCTTCATCAGCATGGTAAGAAGATCTTGTTAAAGGTGATGAAGATACTAATAAAAATCCCTTAGATTTTGCTATTTTTCCTAGCTCTTTAAATTCATCCGGATGGTAATACCTATTTAATGGAAAGTGTTTGGCTGAAGGTTGAAGATATTGACCTATAGTTAAGAAGTCAACTTCTGCAGATCTTAGATCATCCATAACTTGTATTATCTCATCTTTTGTTTCTCCAAATCCAACCATTATTCCTGATTTTGTAAAAACATTTTTATTGAATTTTTTTGAATTTTTTAAAAGCTCTAATGATCCAAAATATCTTGCCCCTGGTCTAACTTTTACATAAAGACTTGGCACAGTTTCAATATTATGATTAAAAACATCTGGGCTTGCTTCCAATACTCTTTTATAAGCATCACCTTTTCTTAAAAAATCAGGCGTTAAGACTTCAATTGTTGTATTTGGATTTTTTTTTCTTGTTGCAACAATAACATCATGAAAATGGTTTGATCCACCATCAGAAAGGTCGTCTCTATCAACAGATGTAATAACAACATGTCTTAAACTTAATTTTTTAACCGCATTCGCTATTTTAATTGGCTCAAATTGATCTAATTTTTCTGGTTTTCCAGTTTTAACATCACAAAATGCACATGCTCTTGTACATGTGTCACCCATTATCATTAGTGTTGCATGCCTTTTGCTCCAGCATTCAGTAATATTAGGGCAGTTTGCTTCTTGGCAAACTGTTACAAGATTATCTTTATTAACAACTGTTTTAGTTAAAAAAAACTCCTTACTATTTAATAGCTTAGATCTAATCCACTCAGGTTTCTTTTTGATAGGATTAATCGGTTTATTAACTTTTTCAGGGTGTCTTGGTCTATTTTTGATTTCCATTATCTTTAATTATATAGGTAGTCTCTCCTTCTTTTCCAAATAAAAACTTTTCTCTTATTAATATTTCTATGAAATCTAGATCTATATTTTCTGTTAAAAGTGAATTTTTGTGCTCTAAATCTTCTATTTTGCTATTAAGAGTAATTTGATCATTTTTTAGTTGCTCATACACATCTTTCTTTTCCATGTAAGAAATGAGACCCCTATCACCATCTAATAAATTAAAGAAAAAATATATAAATAGGAATGTTATGATGAGAATAAAATAGTTCTGTTTTAATTTATCTAACATTAATCAATTTTATTCATTTTAGCTGATCTACCAAGAGATTCTTCAATACGAATTAGTTGGTTATATTTTGCAATTCTCTCTGATCTTGCTAGGGATCCAGTTTTGATTTGATTTGAATTGGTGCCTACTGCTAAATCAGCAATAAATGTGTCTTCAGTATCACCAGATCTATGGGAGATGATAGTTTTAAAACCAATAAGTTGAGCAAATTTTATTACTTCTAACGTTTCGGTTACAGTTCCTATTTGGTTCAATTTTATTAAAATACTATTTGCAGATAAGTTTAGAAAGCCTATTTTTAATCTTTCGAGATTAGTTACAAAAAGATCATCACCTATTATTTGTGTTTTGTTTTTTGTTTCATTTACAAATTTTGACCATGCCTTCCAATCATCTTCACCAAATGGGTCCTCAATTGATTTAATTTGATATTTTTTAATAAGTTGTAAGTATTTTTTAATTGATTGATCAACACTTATGTAATTTTTAGAATGAATTGAATATTTGCCTTTTTTAATTAATTCATTTGCTGCAACATCTAAACAAATTGATATATCTTTACCATTTTTAAAACCTGATTTTTTAATAGCTAGAACAATAAGTTTTAATGCACTTTCATTATCACTTATCATTGGTGCAAAGCCACCTTCATCACCTACATTAATAGAGTGACCAGCTTTTTTTAATAATACTTTTAAATTGTTTATTACTAAAAAACACATTCTGACAGCATCATTAAATGATTTTGCTTTATCAGGTCTAATCATAAACTCTTGTATTCTAAGGCCATTATCAGCATGTGCACCCCCATTAATAATATTCATTAAAGGAAAGGGGAGTTTAAAATTTTTTTTGACAATAAAGTTTTTATATAAAGGTATTTTTTTAACTTTTGCTGATAATTTTTTTATAGCCATGGATACAGCTAATATTGTATTCGCACCTAATTTTGTTTTTTGTTTTGTGCCATCTAATTTTATAAGAATACTATCTATTCTCTCTTGGTTATGGATGTTTTGATTTTTTAATTTTTTTGAAATTAATTTATTAACAGTTGCAACTGGTATTAAAACGCTTTTTCCTAGGTATTTTTTATTACTCTTATCTCTTTTTTCATAAGCCTCAAAAGTTCCTGTTGAGGCACCTGAAGGACAAATTGCTGACGCACTTAAATTATTTGAAAATACTTCAGCCTCAACGGTAGGATTTCCTCTACTGTCATAAACCTGTCTGGCTACAACTTTTTTGATTTTGCTCATTAATTACTTTTTAACTAAATTATCAATTTCTACAATTTTATTAATCAGCTCGTCTAATTTGTCTAAAGGGACCATGTTTGGACCATCAGATGGAGCATTATCAGGGTCCTGATGTGTTTCCAAAAAAATAGCTGCAACGCCTACTGCTACTGCTGCTCTCGACAAATACTCAACAAATTCTCTTTGACCACCACTTTTTTCACCTAGACCACCAGGTTGTTGCACTGAATGAGTTCCATCAAATACTACTGGATAACCATTTTTTGCCATGATGGGAATAGATCTCATATCTGAGACCAACGTATTGTAACCAAAGCTAGCTCCTCTTTCGGTCACTAAAATATTTTCATTACCACTATCAGAAATTTTTTTGGTTACATTCACCATATCCCACGGTGCTAGAAATTGACCCTTTTTAACATTAATAATTTTATTGGTTTTAGCAGCAGCAATTAATAAATCTGTTTGCCTACAAAGGAATGCTGGTATTTGAAGAACATCTACATGATTAGAAACTAGGGAACATTGATCTTCATTATGTATATCGGTAAGAACAGGTACTTTAATATCTTTTTTGATTTTATCAAATACAGGCAAGGAGTTTTCTAAACCAGCTCCTCTTTTGCCTTTCAAGCTTGTTCTATTAGCTTTATCAAATGAGGTTTTATAAATAAATCCAATATTATACTTTGTCACAATTTCTTTAATTTTGCCTGCCATGTCCAAAGCATGTTGCTCGGTTTCAAGTTGACAAGGTCCAGCTATTAAACAAATTTTATTTTTGTTTGAAATTTCTATACCGTTACAATTAACTATTTTATTTTCCATTAAAAGATTTTGCAGCTTTAATAAATGATGAGAATAAAGGATGAGGATTTAAAGGTCTAGATTTAAATTCTGGATGAAATTGGACTCCAATAAACCATGGATGATTTTTAAGTTCAATAATTTCAGGTAATTGATTGTCAGGAGAAATTCCTGAAAACATCAAACCTTTTTTTTCAAATTTTTGCATTAAATTTATATTGACTTCATATCTATGTCTGTGTCTCTCCTTAATCATATTAGATTTATAGATATTTTTTATGGCAGAATTATTTCTTAGTTTTGCCTCATATAGACCTAACCTCATTGTTCCTCCAAGGTTTTTGTCGGTTCCTTTTATAATTTTTCCATCTTTGTTCCATTCATCAATTAATCCTATTACGGGAAAACAATTTTTATCTAATTCACTAGAGCCAGCTTTTTTAATTTTTAAAATATTTCTTGCAAACTCAATCATTGCCATTTGCATTCCAAAACAAATACCTAGAAAAGGTATTTTTCTCTCTCTGGCATATCTAATTGCTTCAATTTTTCCCTCTGTTCCTCTTTTACCAAACCCTCCTGGTATCAATATTCCCGATACATTCTTTAATTTTGATTTAATTTCTTTTGATCTAAGTTTATCTGACTCAATTCTTACTAAGTTAACTTTAACTTTATTTGAAATTCCCCCATGTGTAAGAGCCTCATCAAGTGATTTATAAGCATCTTTTAAGTTTACATATTTGCCTATGATAGCAATATTTACTGTTCTTTTTGTTTTTAAAACTATATTTGTAATTTTTTTCCAAGGCAGCAAGTGTGGTCTTTTTCTAGATTTAATTTTAAAAAATTTTAAAACTTGCTTATCTAATTTTTGATTAAAGAAACTTATTGGAGCTTCATAAATAGTTTTTACATCAACTGTTTCTATAACATTAGCAATGTCCACATTACAAAATAAGGATATTTTTCTTCTTTGATCTAAAGGAATAGACTGTTGAGATCTACAGATCACTATATCAGGTTGAATTCCTATACTTCTTAATTCTTTAACAGAATGTTGTGTTGGCTTTGTTTTAATTTCATCTGAAGATTTTAAAAATGGAACAAATGTTAAATGAATAAATAATGATTTTGATCTGCCATTATCATTTGAAAACTGTCTTATAGCTTCTAAAAATGGTAAGCTCTCAATATCACCAACCGTTCCTCCAATTTCACAAATTACAAAATCTTCATTTGTTATATCCTTTTTTATAAATTCTTTAATTCTATCTGTAACATGTGGAATTACTTGAACTGTTTTTCCGAGATAACCTCCTCTTCTCTCTTTTTTTATGATATCACTATAAATTCTACCTGTAGTAATGTTGTCAGATTGTTTAGCTGAAATATTTGTAAATCTTTCGTAGTGTCCTAAATCTAAATCAGTCTCAGCCCCATCATCAGTTACAAAAACTTCACCATGTTGAAAAGGACTCATTGTTCCTGGATCTACATTTAAATATGGATCCATTTTTCTTATTCTCACCTTATATCCTTGTGATCTAAGCAAATATCCGAGCGATGCTGATGACAAACCTTTACCTAGTGATGAAACCACGCCGCCAGTGACAAATATATATCGCGCCATGGAATTATGTTATAGCTAATGAATTATAAAAATAAAAGTATTAATTATTATTTTCCGGTAATTTAGGAGCATCGTCTGCATTTTCTTCAATTTTATCAATTACAGACGTATTTGAAGGAAGATCTCCTCGTGAAATAATAGTCAATCCTAGACTACAAATTATGAATAATGTTGCAACTATTGCCGTTGCTTTAGTCATAAAGTTCCCAGCCGACCTTGAAAACATAAAGTTATCTTGAGAAACTCCAATACCCAAGGCTCCACCTTCAGATTTTTGAAACAAAACCAGCAATACTAGAATTGCTGCTAATATTATATTTATAATTAATAGTATGTTTTCCACGACGCCTAAATAATTGATTTTTTCATTATATCAATAAATATTTTTTCATTAGTTGATGCTCCACCAACCAAAAAACCATCAATATTATCGATTCTCATTAAATTTTTTATATTTTTTGGGTTTACAGAGCCTCCATATAAAATCTTAGATTTTGTAAATTTTTTTGAAATCTTTAAGGTGTTTCTTATAAATCTAATATTTTCTTTTAAATCATTTTCACTAGGAATAATGCCTGTGCCAATTGACCAAACAGGTTCATATGCAATTATAACTTTATTTAAATTCTTTAAATTTTTTAAACCTTCAAGTAATTGTTTTTTTAAAACATATTTTGTTTTATTTTTTCTTTTATCAATCAATTTTTCGCCTATGCATAAAATAACATTTAATTTTTCATTAAGTGCAGACTTAATCTTTAAATTAATTTTTTTATTATCATTTTCTGCTCTTGTTTCTGAATGTCCAATTATAACAAACTCACCCCCTAAATCTTTAATCATCTTTGAGCTTATAGCTCCAGTGAAAGGTCCATAGTTGACTTGTGTATGACAATCTTGAGCACCAATTTTGATATTTGATTTTCTTGTTTTATCTACAAAAGATTTGATCAATGTATAAGGTGGACAATAAATAATATTGGCTTTAAGTTTCTTTGTTTTTGAATAACTTATTACTTTATTTAATGAATTAACTGACTTAACTGACCCAAACATCTTCCAATTAGCAATGAAATACATATTATTATTTGTCATAAAGATTAATATAATTTATATGTTTATTTTTTTTTAGATCAATAAATAAAGACTATAGAATATGATAAGTAAATTAAGAGGTTTCTCAAATTCAAAATTAGCTGGGGTACTTGTCGGAATTATTATAATTCCATTTGTATTTTGGGGCATGGGCAGTGTTTTTAGTGGAGGAAATACTAACAACGTTGCTAAGATTAATAATGAAGCAATCTCATCAAAAGATTTTGTAAATTTTATAAACGAGTCGAGACTCACAAATGACATTATAAAAGCAAACATAGATAAAAATATTATTGAAAATATTTTATCAGAATTGGTATCTGAGAAATTAATTGAGATGGAAATTAAAGAATTAAATGTATCAATGTCAGAAGAGGCATTGGCAAATAAAATAAGATCTAATTCAACACTACTTGATGATAATAAGAAGTTTTCAAGAGTTAAGTATGAAAAATTTTTATTAGAAAATAACTTAAGTGCTTCGACATTTGAAAATTCATTAAAGAAACAAGAGCTAAAAGAAAATTTATTTAATTATATTAGTGGAGGAATTAAGTCGCCTTATTTTTTAAAAAATAAAATATATATCAATGAAAATAAAAAAATCGAAATCGAATTTTTAGATTTAGATTTAGTTCATGATAAAACTGCAACAAATTTAGAAGTTGAAGATTTCATTAAAAATAATCAAGAAATTTTGAAAATTGATTTTATTGATGCCACTTATGCAAAAATTACTCCTAAAAATCTAATAGAAATAGATGAGTTTAATGATGAATTTTTTAAGAAAATTGATGAGATAGAAAATAATATTTTAAACGGATCAAATATTAGAGAAATTAATGAAGTTTATAATTTAAAGCTTAATGAAATTAATAATTTTATATTAAATGATGATTCAGATGAAATACTTGAAGAAATTTACTCAAAAAGAAACCAGGATAAGATACAAATAGTTGACAAAAATGATTATTATCTAATTTTTGAAATATCAAATATTAACAAAAAAATTCCAAATAAAGCAGATCCAAAATTTTTAGAAAACGTTAAAAAAAATGTTATTTTGAAAAAGAAATTTGAATTTAATAAAAGTCTTTTTGAAAAAATTGATGAAAAAATATTTAATGATGATGAGTTTTTGAAACTATCAAAGGATACAAATAATATTAAGACTATAACTATTAAAAACAGTAATGATTACGAAATTTTTGACCCAGACTCTTTAAAACTTTTATACACATTACCAAAAGAAAGTTTCTCATTAGTAACTGGGGAAACAAATAAAGTTTTTCTTACAAAAATTAAGAATATTTATTATTCAGATATGGAAAAAAATACTGATTATGTTGAAGAATATTCTATTAAAGCAAATAACGATATTATTAATGATGTTTATACATCTTATGATCTATCTTTAAATTCAAAATATAAGGTAAAAATTTTCAATCAAACAATTGACAGAGTTAAAAATTATTTTAGATAATGTTGAATATTGATCTAAAGTTATTTAAGAAAAATCACAAAAAAAATAAAAATCAAGTTCTTTACCATACAATAAAATCAAATGGCTTAAAAGAAATAGAAAATTTAATTAACAACTTTTTAAATGTAAGAAATAGCTTCGTATTCGAGTCTGTTGAAAAAGGTTTCATAAAAGGCAGATATACAATTTTTGGTAAAAATCCTGATAAAATTTGGGAATTTAATAATAATAACTGTGTTTTGAAGTATGAAAATAAAAGAAAAAAATTAAGAGGAGCTCCAAAAGATAATATTGAGAAAATAATCGAAAATTTTAATTTTAAAATACCAAGTGAATTACCACCAATTAGCTCAATTATATCAGGGTATTTCTCTTATGATACAATAAGATATATTGAGAAAATTCCTAATACGACAAAAGATGATCTTAAAATTCCTGATGCAAGAATTTTGAGACCAAAAAATCTAGTTGTTTTTGATAATGTTAAAAAAAAATTATTTTTTATAGTTAATTGTTTTTTTGATGAAAAAATAAAAAATTATCAAGTTAGGTATGACCAAATTCAAAAAGAAATAGAAGAAATGATATTTTTGGCAAATTATAGTTACAAGATAAATCAGTCAAAAACTAAGATTTCAAAACCGAAAGTTAAATCAAATATTTCAAAAAAGAAATTCCTTAATAATGTTTCTAAAGCTAAAAATTACATTAAAATAGGAGATATTTTTCAAGTTGTTCTAAGTCAAAGGTTCGAAACTGATCTTAATAAAGAACCATTAGATATTTATAAAAAATTGAGAATTACTAACCCTTCCCCTTTCATGTATTTTTTTAACTTTGAGGATTTTCAAATTATAGGTGCAAGTCCTGAGATACTTGTGAGACTCAGAGATAATAAAATAACTATTAGACCTATTGCTGGCACAAGACCTAGAGGTAAAAATAAAAAAGAAGATAAATTTTATGAAAAAGATCTTTTAAAAGATAAAAAAGAGCTTTCTGAACACTTAATGCTTCTTGACCTTGGAAGAAATGATGCTGGAAAAGTTTCTAAAATTAACTCAGTTAAAGTTACAGAAAGTTTTAAGATAGAGCGATATTCACATGTAATGCACATAGTCTCAAATGTTGAAGGTGTATTTAATAAAAAATTTGGTAAATTTGATACGTTATTAGCTGGTTTTCCTGCTGGAACGGTATCAGGCGCACCTAAAATAAGAGCTATGGAGATTATAGATGAATTAGAAACGACGAGGCGAAAAGTTTATGCTGGTGGTATTGGTTATTTTTCTGCAAATGGTGATTTTGATACTTGTATTGCGCTTAGAACAGCAATTTCGAAAAATAAAAAATTTTACGTACAATCAGGTGCAGGAATTGTTGCTGATAGTAAACCTATTAATGAATTTAATGAAACAGTTAATAAAGCAAAAGCTTTAATTAAGGCTTTGGAGTAAAGAATATGAAAATAATTTTAATTGATAATTATGATAGCTTTACATTCAATTTATATCACTATCTTTCATCCTTTGCTAAAGTTGATGTTTTAAGAAACGATAAAGTAGATCATCGTTACATTTTAAGAAAAGGATATAATAAAATTGTAATATCTCCAGGTCCTGGAAATCCTAATCAATCTGGAAATTGTTTAAAGATAGTAAAAAATTTGTATAAAAAAATGCCAATACTTGGTGTTTGTTTAGGTCATCAAATTATTGGTCAAATATTTGGTTCTAAAATAATTCAAGCTAAAGAACTTGTACATGGAAAAACAAGTAATATTATAAATAAGAAAATTGGTATTTTAAATAATTTACCAAAAAATTTCTCAGCTACTAGATATCATAGTTTGGTAATTGATAGAAAATCTTTATCTAAAGATTTAAAAATTACATCTAGTACTTCAGATGGGACAATTATGGGTGTTATGCATAAGAAATACAAAATTCATGGAGTTCAATTTCATCCTGAAAGTATCAAAACAAAATATGGTTTAAAAATTTTAGAAAACTTTGTAAAGGAGTAAAAATGGATCAATTTTTAGAAAAGCTCAGAAATAAAATAAATTTAAATTTTGATGAGAGTAAAAATGCATTTGAGATTTTAATGAATGGTGAGGCCAGTGATCATCAAATTTATGATTTTTTAACTTTATTGTCAGATAAAGGTGAGGTTTCAGATGAAATAGCTGGTGGTGTATATATATTAAGAGATAAGTCAAAAAGAGTAAAAGTTGAAAACTGCATTGATACTTGTGGTACTGGTGGAGATGGAAAAGATACTCTAAATATTTCAACAGCATCAGCGCTGTTATTAGCAAGTATGGGTGTTAAAGTAGCAAAGCATGGAAATAAAGCAGTTTCATCAAAATGTGGGTCAGCTGACGTTCTTGAAGCCTTAAATATAAATATCAACTTAGAACCAAAACAAATCGAGGAACAGATTAAAAATGATAATTTTGGCTTTATGTTTGCGCCAAATTACCACTCGGCAATGAAATATGTTGGTCCAACAAGAAAAAAAATAGGAAAAAGAACTATTTTTAATATGATAGGTCCATTAAGCAACCCGGCTCTTGTTGAAAGGCAAGTAATTGGTGTTTTTGATAATAAGCTTCTAAAAGTTTTTGCAAATGCACTAAAAAATCTAAATTTAAAATTTGCGTGGATTGTAAATAGTGAGGATGGTCTAGATGAAATATCACCTTACGCTAAAACTAATGTTGTGCAATTGAAAAATAATGAAATATCTGAGTTTATAATTGATCCAAATGAGTTAAATGTTAATGCTGATAAATTTGAAAATTTAGTAGGAGATGATGCTAAATTTAATTCTGATGAAATTTTAAATATTTTTCAAGGGAAAGATAATGATTTTTCAAAAGCAGTATGTCTAAATGCTGCAGCAGGATTAATAGTTTCTGAAAAATATGATGATTTTAAAATTGCTTATAATTATACCAGAGGATTTATTAAATCTGGAGCTGCATTCAAATACATAAAAAATATACAGAATGTCTGAAAATATTCTTCAAAAAATAATTGATCAAAAAAAGGTTAAAATTGAAAAATTAAAACGTGAAATTGATATTAGGAGCTTGATAGAAACAATTAATGAAAAAAATGTTTTTTTTGATTTTAAGAAAAAAATACAAACCAATATCTCAGAAAATAAGATATCCGTAATTGCTGAAATAAAAAAAGCTAGTCCATCTGCAGGTATTTTGATAGATGATTACGACCCAGTAAAAATTGCAAATATCTATAACTCTAAGAATGTTACTTGTTTGTCTGTATTAGCTGAGGAAGACTTTTTTTTAGGAAATTTATCTCATATTTCTGAAATTAAAAAAAAAATTGAATTACCTATTCTTTGTAAAGATTTTTTTGTTGATAAATTTCAAGTACCTTTAGCAAAAAGTTACGGTGCTGATGCAGTCCTGATCATATTAGCTGGTATTTCTGAAAAAACTGCTGATGAAATTTACGAGGAGGCTTTAAAGCATAATATGAGTGTGATTGTTGAAGTTCATACAGTTGAAGAGGCAGAAAAATCGGTAAAATATCCGGATGCTTTAATTGGTATAAATAACCGAAACCTTAAAACTCTTAAAACTGAGATAAATACAACTTATGATATATATGATGTTGTTTCAAATCACTCCTCCCCTCTAATTTCTGAGAGTGGTCTAAAAACAAAAGATGAATTGCTTGATATAAAAAACAGGACCTCAATAAGCACTTTTTTAATTGGTGAATCACTTTTAAAAGATTTGGAAAATAACAATATTTTTTCCCTTTTATAGAAATTTTCCTCGATTTATCAGGCTTTTTAGCTGTTGTATAAATTGAGGAACTTTTATAGAACATCTATGTACTTAATTTGTTCTATGTTAACTAAAAAACAAAAAAACCTGCTTCTCTTTATCAACAAAAAGTTAAGATCTACAGGTGTGTCCCCTTCATACGAGGAAATGAAACAATCTTTAAATTTAAAATCAAAATCTGGAATCCACAGACTTATTAGTGCATTAGAAGAAAGAGGCTTCATTAAAAGATTAGCCCACAAAGCGAGAGCATTAGAAGTAATTAAGTTACCTGAAACTGCATCTGCAAACGATATTTATAACAGTTTTTCTCCAAGCGTTATTAAGGGAGGACTAGATGAGGAAAATTTAAATAATTCTAATGATACAGAAATCCCTGTTCTTGGAAAAATTGCTGCGGGAACTCCAGTTGAAGCAATACAGAATGAAGTTTCAAGAATTCCACTGCCAGCAAACATTGAAAAAGATGGAGAATTTTTTGGTTTAAAGGTCCAAGGGGATTCTATGATTGAAGCTGGAATTAATGATGGTGATACTGTTATTGTCAAAAAGGCAGATACTGCAGATAATGGAAAAATTGTAGTAGCTTTAATTGATGATCATGAGGCTATGTTGAAAAGAATTAGAAGAAAAGGTAAAACTGTTGCATTAGAAAGTGCAAATAGAAATTACGAAACAAAAATTTTTGGCCCAGATAGAGTGAAAGTTCAAGGAATTCTCGTATCTTTATATAGAAACTTTCAGTAAAATAGTCTAAATAAATTCAATGAAAAAAGTAGCAACTAGATTTGCTCCTTCTCCTACCGGTCCTCTTCATATTGGTGGGGTAAGAACAGCTCTATTTAATTGGTTATATTCAAAAAATAAATCGGGTAAATTTTATTTAAGGATAGAAGATACTGATAAGGAAAGATCCAAAGAAGAACATAAAATTCAAATAATTAATTCTTTAAAATGGATGGGAATTGAACATGATGGTGAAGAGTATATTCAATCAAAAATGATTGGTGAACACATAAATATTGCTAAAAAGTTGTTAGAAAATGGAAATGCATATAAATGTTATTGTAGTGCAGAGGAAATAGAGGAACAAAAGAAAAGAGCTAAACAAAAAAAAATTCCTTATGTGTATAATCGAAAATGGCGTGATATTTCTGAAGATCAAGCCCCAAGTGATATTAAGCCTGTTATAAGATTTAAAAGTAAAATAGAAGGCACTTCTCTGTTAAAAGACTTAGTTCAAGGGAACGTGGAGATTGAAAATAATACTATTGAGGATTTTATTATTTTAAGAAATGACGAAACACCAACATATAATTTATCTGCGTCAGTTGATGATCATAATATGGAAATGACTCATATAATAAGAGGAGATGATCATAAAATTAATACTTTTAAACAAATACAGATATATGAAGCACTAGGATGGGATATTCCACAATTTGCTCATATACCTCTTATTCATACAATAGATGGTAAGAAATTATCAAAAAGAGACAATGCCTCAACATTAGAAGATTACACAAAAATTGGGATTCTGCCTGAATCACTTAGAAATTACCTACTTAGGTTAGGATGGTCTTATAAAGATAAGGAAATTTTTAGCTTAGATGAAAGTATAAAACTTTTTAATTTAGAAGGAATAGGTAAATCACCTTCAAAACTTGATATGAGTAGAATTCTTTCTATGAATGAATATTACATTAAAAATAGTGAAGAAAATACATTGTACAAAAAGTTAAAAGAATATTGTGAAATGTATAAAGAAAGAATTAAAGAAGATAAAGAAAATACAATAAAGAGCTCTTTAACATTTTTAAAAAATAAAGCAAAAACACTTGAGGATATATTTAACAATTCTAAATACATATTAAATGATAAAGTTATTTTTAACAATAATGATAAAGAGTTGATAAACGATGAGGCAAAAAAAATAATAAATTTATTTAAAGAGAAGATTTCAGAATTAGAAGTTTTTGATAGAGAAAATTTAGAACAAATCATAAATGCGTTAATAAAATTGAATAATACAAATTTTAAGGGAATTGGGCAGCCATTACGAATAATGTTAACAGGATCTAAATTTGGTCCAGGAATATATGATATAATATTATCTCTTGGAAAAAGCGAGGTAATAAAAAGATTAGGAAATATAGGATAAGATAATATTTGATGCTTCTTCAGACGAAGAGCTAGGAGAGGTCAAAGTTTCAAGAGTTTTTTTTATTTCATCTTTTTGTTTTGCAATTAAATCTGGTTTCTTTAGAAAATAGTAAACACTTTTAAATATTTCCTCAGCATTACATTCAGATTGTATCAACTCTGGAATAACTTCTCTATTATTGATAATATTTATCATATTAACAAATTTTATATTTAATAGAAATTTTGCTAAATAAAAATTAACAAAATTCATTTTATATATAATTATTGATGGAACATTCATTTTACAAACTTCCAAAGAAACTGTTCCAGATTTTACTACCGCAAATATTGATTTTTTTAAAACTGCAGTTTTAATTTTATCGTCATTAATAATTTCTAGATTTTGTATATGTTCTTTTGAAATATAACTTGATATAAGTTCTTTATTTTTATCAGTTCCATGAAATATGAAATTATAACTGGGATCCTTGATATTCATTTTTTTAATAAAATTAATTAGAATTGGCAAATGATGGTTTATCTCTGAAGTTCTGCTTCCAGGAAAAATTGATATAATTTTTTTTTTATCTAAAAATTGCTCTATTTGGACATTTTCATTAATTTTTTTATCTAATAATGGGTGGCCTACAAAAGTGTTGATTAGTTTTTCTTTATCAAAATATTTTTTTTCAAACCTAAAAAGTAATAAAATATGGTCTAAAAATTCCTTCATTTTCTTTACCCTACCCTCTCTCCATGCCCAAACTTTAGGAGCAATAAAATGAATTGTTTTTATTTTTGGATTTTTTTCTTTTACTAGTTTTGCTACTCTTAGTGTAAAATCGGGACTATCAACACTAAATAAAATATCTGGGTTAAATTTTAAGATTTCATTAACTGTATCTTTTATTTTACGTTTTATTTTAAAAAAATTTAATAAGATATCTGTAAAAGCTATATAGGTTATTTCTTTTTGGTCATAGATTGTCTTTATACCTAATTTTTCCAAGTTTGTTCCACCAACACTTAAGAACTCTAAATCAGCTTTTTTTGTTATTATTTGCGATATTACTTCTGAGGCTAATTTATCCCCCGAAGGTTCACCTGTAAGAACAAAAATTTTTTTCATATAGCAGTGAGAAAGAGTTTATTTTGATTAGCATATTTAATACAGGCTTCTTTATTTAATATAATATTTTGATTTGATTTAATAACAATTCCCTTGATGCCAACCTCATTACAATCTTTAAATGTATCAATTCCTATTGTGGGTAAATCTACCCTTAGATCTTGTTTTGTTTTAGGTAGTTTTATTAAAATACCTTTTTTTATTTTGGATTTAGTAACAGATTTTATCATTTCTTTTGTGCCTTTTCTTGTTTCTCTAGAAATAATTTTATTGTCTCTAATAATCACTGCTTGTGTATGATTGTGCGAATTTATTTTTTTTAATTCTTTAATTCCTTTAACTATCTCTTCCTTTTCAAATAAAGTTGGTCTAGTTTTTGTATAAATTCCTTTCTTTAATGTTAACTCTGAGTTAAAGGTATTTAATTTAATAACTTTAATTTTATTTTCAGACAAAATTTTAATTAAAACTTTTAATATTGCAGCGTCACCTTTTTTTGAAGCTTTAACTATTCTTGGAATATAAAATAAACCTCTTAAGTCTAATTTTAGTTTTGATATTTTAGGTTTAACTATATTTCCAGCAAATATGACCTTTTTACATTTTTGTGATTTAATAAGATTTATAATCTCTCCAAATTTACCTATATTAATAAAAAAACTATTCTTATTTTTTTTAAATTTGTTGTTTTTCGTAAGATCTATGATGAAATATTTTATCTTCTTTTTCTCTATTTTTTTAATAATTTCATTTGGTAGATCTTTTTCTCCTAAAAAAAGTCCTATCATTATTTGTTAAGTGGAAGTGATATTGGTCGTTTTTTGTCTGAATTTATAAAATTAATAATTTTTTTAACAAATTCATTGTTTTTAAGATCATTATTAAGTTGTTCTATATTTTCTCTAAAACTTGAAGTTTTAAATATTATTTCATAAGCTAATTGAATTTTTTTTATATTATCATTTGAAACTTTCGATCTCCTCAATCCAATAATATTTAAACCCATTAAATTGTTTCTATTGCCCATTGATAAACCAAATGGAATTACATCGCTTAGAACACCAGTCATCCCTCCTATCATTGCTGACTCGCCTATTCTTGAAAACTGGTGAATTGCACAGCTGCCACCAACGATTGCATTTTGTTCAATTGATACATGGCCTCCTACTTGAACATTGTTAGCTAGGACTATACCATCTGATATTTTACAATCGTGTGCTACATGACAATAAACCATAAATAAATTATTATCTCCTATTATGGTTATTCCACCACCCTGTTCTGTTCCTGGGTTTATATTAACATACTCTCTAAACTTATTGTTATTTCCTATAATTAATGAGTTTTTTTCACCTTTATATTTTAAATCTTGAGGAGGAGTTCCAATTGATGAAAAAGAATATATTTCATTATCATTACCTATTTTTGTATTACCAATAATATTTACATGAGAATGTAAAAGTGTGTTAGTTCCTATTTCAACTTCTGGACCAATAATGCAATATGGTCCTATCTCAACATTTTGTGAAATTTTTGCATTTTTATCAACTATAGATGTTTTATGGATCACAGAGAATAAATAACAAATTTAATATTTAATACTTATCAACTATTACTACTGATTATTACTTTCTATCTACAATAGTTGCAGACCACTGTGCATCTGCCATTTTTTTATCACCAACAAATGCTGTCCCTTTATACTTCCATACTCTTCCATGCGATCTAATGGCTTCAATATTAAGTTCTAAGACACAATCAGGTATTACAGGATTTCTAAATCTTGCCCTTTCAATAGTCATCAAGAAAACCAATTTGTTATCATAAGTGGATTTATCTAATCCATCAGCCGTTAAAGCAGCAGCAGCTTGCCCAAAAGCTTCAACAATCAAAACACCAGGCATTACAGGTTCTCCTGGAAAATGGCCATTCACAAAAAAACTGTTTTTTTTTACATTTACGATTGCTGTAGCTGAAAATAGCTTTTTGATATTTTTTAGTTCATCAATAAGAAGCATAGGTTCTCTGTGAGGCAATAATTCTTTTATTTGTTCTTTATTTAAATTAGTCATTTTATTTATTTTCCTTTAAAAAGTTTCTAATATTTTTTGCAGGATATCCCATCACTTTGGTATTAGAAGGAATATTTTTGATAACACCACTTCCACCTCCAATTTGTACATTATCTCCAATTTTTAAATGTCCCGAAATACCTGATTGACCACCTATCATCACGCCATTACCTATTAATGAACTGCCTGCAAATCCAACCTGTGCAGTTATTATACAGTTTTTTCCTATTTTCACGTTATGAGCAATATGTACCTGATTATCTAAAAATGTTCCATCACCTATAACTGTGTTTGATAGTGAACCTCTATCAATTGTGTTGTTGGAACCTACTTCAACATAATTTCCAATCACTACAGCACCTATATGAGGATATCTAAAATTTTTTTGATTACCAGGATAGAAACCAAAACCTTTTTTGCCTACTATAGCTCCATCAAGTATATTAGAGTAATTTCCAATAATAGCATTTTTGATTATAACATTGTTTCCTAGATTACAATTACTTCCTATTACTACGTCATGCTCAATTATACAGTTATGTCCAATAGAACAATTTTCTCCAATTTTAACATTTTTTCCAACAAGAATATTTTTGCCAATTTTAATGTTCGAATATTTTTTACGATTAATTGGTTTAAGGTTGAAATCTATTAAATCTTGAAGAGAATCGGGATAAAATAAAGTTGTAACTCTTGACACAGACAATAAAACATTTTGGACTTCTAAAATTTCAATATTATTTGGTATTTTTTGTTTAAGTTTTCCATTAGTAATTATTAATTTTGAATTTGTATTCTTTAATGCATCTAAATACTTTGAAGAATGAAAAAACGACACATCATCTTTTTTTGCTGAGTCCAATTCCTTAATATCATGAACTTTGAAATTATTTTTTTTTTTTTTTAGATTTAAAATATTTAAAATGTCATTAATTTTTATATTATTTTTTTTTTTAAAAAAATTTATTTTCATATTAAAAGCTTAAAGAAATATTTTTATCATTAAGTAGAAAAATTATTTTCTCAGTTATATCTAATTTTTTTTTACCGACAATTATATTTTTCTTTGGCATTACAAGAGAAATTTCGTTTTTTTCGACAAAATTACTTATAATTGGGTTTAATATTTCAAGTATTTTTTTAGTATTTATAATTTTGATTTGGTTTAACTCTTCAATTATAACTTTTTTTTTTGATCTATAGTCTTGAATTTCTTGAGATAATACAGAAAGTCTTTTTTCAAATTCTTTTTTTTCAAGGATATTTTTTTGAGACAATAATAATTCTTCTTTTACGATTAAATCTTCCTCAATTTTTTTGAATTTTTGTATATTTTGATTATTTATTTCTTGAAGATGATTATTAAGTTTTTCTCCTATTTTGGATTTATTGAGGATTAGATTAATATCAATATAAACAATTTTACTATAAGCGTTTGTAGCATTGAGATTAAGTAATAAAATTATAAATATCAAATAAACTTTATTCATATTAAAAAGATGTACCAATTCTAAATCTAAAAGACTCAGTTTTATCTGAAGGTTCACTCATTAAAGGAATTGCATAAGAAAAAGACAACGGACCAATTACTGTATACCAATTAATGGCCAATCCCGTGGCTGATCTTATGTCTGAAGATTCTAAAGAACTATCATAATCTACCTCTCTAAGAGTAGCTGCATCGAAAAATAAGCTTAAATCAATATTTTCGTTTTCAGTAAAAACAATAGGCACTGTGGTATTTAAATTAATTGATGAACCAAAATTTCCACCAACATACTCGTCTCCATCCTTGGGACCAAACTTTCCTGTTTCAAAGCCACGGAGATTGCTGCTTGGTATGTAAACTCTTTTTGAAACCCTCACATCATCATCAATTGAGTTAACTGATTTAAAAAAAAATCTTCCTGATAAAATTAAATTATCTGATAGAGAAATATATTTTGAATATCTTAAAGCATTAACAATAGATAGATCATCAGAATAGATTGGCAGTTGTTGCTCGAAAGCCAACCTATATCCATCAGTTGGCTGAAAGTTTTGATCTAGTTTATTTAATATTAGACTATAAGACAACAAATTTTCAAGATAGTCTCCTTCTTGTTTTTTTTTATGCTCCGAAGCATTTGTCGAGGTTTCTAATTTTTCATAATACAAAGAAACATCAAGATTAATGAATAAATCTGAATATTGTTCAAATCCGGTACCAATGCCTAATCCTGTTCTTGTTGTTTTAAAACCGCCTGTACTTAAAAAATCGGCAGATGTACTTTCAATGATTGTATTTAACGATCTATCAGTATTTCTAAAATTTGGGTTTACTACTGAAAATTTACCTTTAAGCTCATTTTCTGATACAGTAAGTTTAGTCGATAATTTTATGCCTCTTCCTAAATAATTATTTTCTTTTAAGCCTGCAGTTATGGTTGCTCCAGCAGTACCAGTTCCAGCACCAGCAAATATTTCACCAGTTGGGCTCTCTTCAACCATTATGTCTATAATTTTTTTTTGTTTACCACTTTCTGAATTTTTAATATTTGGTTTAACAGTCTTAAATATACCTTTAGATTTGATATTATTAATAGATTTATCAAATAAAGTTTGATTAAAAGCATCACCCTCATCAACTATTAAAGAATTACGAATTACTTTTTCATCTGTTATAAAGTTTCCAAAAACATTAATTTGCTCAATAAATGTTTTTTCTAAATCTTTAAATGTAAATTCAACATCAATTTTATTATCATCTAAAAGTTTAAAATCATATCTAGTATCAACAAAAACAAACTCTTTTTGTAAAACGATATTATTAATTTCGTCCATTATATCATTTAGTCGTTTTTTAGAATATTTTTTATGTTTAATTTTATTGAGTTGTTTTTCTATTACCTTAAAATTTTCTTTATCAAAATTATTGTTTAGTTTTAATGAAATATCATTAAAAAAGAATTTCTCACCAGCATCTATATTAAAATTTAATTCAAAATATTTTTTATTTAAACTTTTTGCATATGAAGACTTGACATTAACTTTGTAATATCCTTTGTTTTGATAATATTCAGTCAACAAAAATTCGTCAAACTCAATCCTTTTTTCATCTAAATATTTATTCGAGGTTATAAATTTCCAAAATTTACCTTCCTCAGATCTAATTACATTTCTTAATTTAGTGTCTTTGAAAATTTTATTTCCTTGAAAATTTATGTTTTTAATTATCGCCCTATCGCCAAGATTGAAAATATAAAAAATATCTACAGAATTATTTTGATAATTAATTATTTTAGTTTCGAGATCTGAAAAATAAAACCCATTAGACCTGATAATATTTATTAAAAGATTTTTCTGGTCTTGTATTTTATTAATTAAAAAAGGATACTTTTCAGTTTTTTTTGTAACATCCTCAATCTCTTTAATAATAGATTTATTTTTAATTCCTTTAATATATATATTTTGTATTATCGGATTTTCTGTGATTTTGATTTGAAGTACATTATTTTTTTTTTGCATTTGAATATCTTTAAAATAATCGGTTTTATAAAGCTCTTTAATAGATAAATTTAAGTCGTTCTCTGTTAGATCTGTGTTGGTTTTAAGACCTGAAAACATTAAAATAGTTTCAACAGATAGTCTTTTATTGCCTGTGATTATTATCTCATTGTAAATCTTTGCATGTGAAAAAGATATATTTGTGAAGAGATAAACAAATAAAAATAGATAAAATTTAAAGTTTTTAGTTATTAAAAAATTAATCATTTTTTTTTAAATATTCATTTAGGAATTTATTTACTTTATTTACCATATTTTTTATTTCATTAATATTTTTAGGGGAAAATTTGTAGTACTTAGTAAAATAAGGGTTTTTTAATAATTTTAATAATAATTGATGAATAGAGATATAATTTATTGATTTTTCTAGATACTTTCTGACCAAAGCATCATTTAAAGATACAAGAATAATTTCAAAATAAGTATCCTCAAATCTATATTTCAATATTTTTAATAAAGGAAAATTTTTAATGTCTGGTTTTAAAAAAGTTAACTTATTTAATTTTAAGAAATCAAATTCATTATTATTATAAAAAAAATTCTCATTTTTTTCATGTAAAGAATTTATAATAGGTATTTCCATTGTTGTATCATGAGCTAAAAATTTTGTTAGACCAGTTTTGAAATGCACTACGGCATGGACATAGGATGTTGGGTGTATAAGTATACCAAATGCAGATTGACTTATATTAAATATTTTTTTTGCTTCTATAACTTCAAAAATTTTATTCATCATAGTGGCTGAATCAATTGAAATTTTTTTACCCATTTTCCAATTTGGGTGTCTTAATGCAAATTTTGGTTTTACATTTTTAATATTATTTAGTTTTTTTTTTAAGAAAGGACCTCCAGAAGCAGTGAGGTATATCTTTTTTATATTTTTTTTGTTCTCATCTTTAATTATTGACCATACAGAGAAATGCTCTGAGTCAAGTGGAATAAAGTTTGTATTATATTTCCTTAACTCTTTAACCAATATTTTCCATCCGCATATGATGGACTCTTTATTAGCAATGCCTAGATTTTTTGTATACCTTATTACACTTAATGTTGGCTCTAAGCCTTCAATCCCAGAAATTGCACTCACAGTAAAATATACTTTTTTTTTAATTTGTTTAAGTGCATTATCAATATTGAAATAAACTTTTATTCTTTTTTTTTTAAATAAATTACTAAACTTAAGAAAATTTTTTCTGTCATTTATAACAACTTTTTTAACTTTAAATTCTAAAGCTTGTTTGAAAATTTGTTGTATATTTGTATTAGTTGTTAATAATTTAATTTTAAATTTTTTTTTATTTTTTTTTATTATATTAAGTGTGGATTTGCCAATTGAACCAGTTGAACCAATTATTATTAGATCTTTTGTCATATTAGTTTAAAATTAACAGTGTCCCGATAGGCAAAGCTAGTAGAATACCATCAATACGGTCAAGTATGCCACCATGACCTGGCAAAAACGAACCTGTGTCTTTTATTTTAGCTTTTCTTTTTAAGCTAGATACAATCAAGTCACCAATTTGTGAAATTAAAGATATAATGAATATAATTACAAATAGATTAATATTAGAAATTAGCATTTCCTTCTCAAAATTATAAAACAAATAACCAACAATAAAAGAAAATAAAAATGAACCAACTATACCTGAATATGTTTTGTTAGGACTTATTTTTGTTACTTTTTTTCCACCTATTATTTTTCCAAAAATGTAGCCTCCGATATCTGTTGATATACTTATTGATAATAAAAATAATACTTTTATTTTATGTATCTCAAAATTAAGATTTAAAAATAATATTATTACTAAAGCAAAATAACAAATATAAATTAATGCTAAAAATGTTGAAAAAAAAACTGCAAAAGAATTTTTTATAAAAATTTTCTTAAAAATTTTAAATAGTTCATCTAATGAAATAAGACTTATAACAAAAAGCAAAATATATAGGATTAATGGAAAGATAAATGATAAAAAAAGTATACTCATTAGAACTAGAGATGTTAAAGTTCTTTTTTTAAATTCACTCATTTCAATCCACCAAAATTCCGTCTCATTCTCTTAAATTTTAGTATTATTTTTTTAAAGTCATTCTTAGTAAAATCAGGCCATAATTTTTTAACAAAAAAAATTTCGGAGTATGAGGCTTGCCATAGTAAAAAATTGCTAAGTCTAAACCTATTCCCCGTTCTAATTAGAATTTCTGGATCTGGAATATTTTTTGTATATAAATTTTTTGTAATATTTTTTTCATTGATATTAATTGATGATTTTATTAGATTTTTTACAGATTGTATAATTTCTTCTTTTGAGCCATAATTTAAAGCAATATTAATTTGTATTTTATCTTTATTTTTTGTCAACTTCTCTGCTTTTAAAAGCTTTGTTTTCAATGAATTTGGAAATTTATTTAAACTCCCAATAATTTTTAGTTTAATATTTTTTTTTATAAATTTGTCTAATTGCTGGTCAATATATTTTTCTAAGAGGTATATTAAAAAGGCTATCTCTTTTTTTGGTCTTTTCCAATTTTCTGTGGAAAACGTATATAATGTTAGAAATTTTATATTATGACTAGTTGCTTCCTCAATTATTTTTTCAACTGTTTTAACACCTTGGCTGTGACCGTAATTTCTTGATTTTTTCTTTTTAATTCCCCATCTACCATTACCGTCCATTATGATAGCCACATGTTCTGGAAAATTCATATGGTCATTATTTCTTTTTCTTTTCCAGATACTCTTTCGTCTACTTTTTTAATTTGGATATCTGTATAATCTTGAATGAGTTTTTCTTTTTTTTTTACTTCATCTTCTGAAATTTCTTTATCTTTATTTAATTTTTTCAATTCATCATTCGCTTCTCTTCTTATGTTTCTAATTGAGATTTTGCATTTTTCTCCCATAGATTTTATAATTTTTCTAATTTCATTTCTTCTTTCTTCGCTTAGATCTGGAACTGGTAACCTAATTTGCTGTCCATCAATTTGTGGGTTTAATCCTAATTCTGATTTTTTAATTGCTGAGTCAATTAAGGCAACATTGTTTATATCCCATACCTGAATGTTAAGACTTCTTGGCTCTGGTGTTGTAATACTTCCCAGTTGATTAATTGGCATTTTTTGACCATAAACGTCAACTTTTATGATATCCAACATGGCTGCATTTGCTCTACCTGTTCTGAGTGAGCCTAATTCTTGTTGAAATACCTCATAAGTTTTTGACATTTTATTGTTGTATTTTGCTTCTTCAAACATTACTCACCAATCTTAAGTCTAACAAACTCATTTATATTTAAATTTGATATTTCTAAATTTTTAATAACATCTTTGACTTTTATTTTAGGATCCATTACCCAGTCCTGTGTCATTAAACTATTTTCATCTTTAAATTTGTTAATTTTACCTAAACTTATTTTTTTCACAATTTCATCTGATTTGCCTGAATTTTTTAATTCTTCTGCAATTAAGCCAGTCTCTTTATCAATTAATTCTTGATTTATCTCATTTGAATTCAGGGCAATAGGGTTAGTTGCGGCTATGTGCATTGATAATTGTTTTCCAAATAAGTCTATTTTCTCAGATTTTTCCTTAGTATTTAAAGACGCTATTACAACTAATTTCGAAACGTTATCTTTTATAACAGAATGTTGATAGGCAAAATTTCTTGAATTTTCTTTATTTAAAGTCTTAGCTCTACCGATAGTTATTTTCTCACCAATTTTTGCAATTAAAGACACAATATTTTCTTCGACGTTTTTATTATTTTTCATTATGGCTTTTTGTAATAGACCTATGTTTGAACCATGATCGTTGTTTAGTTCACTAAGTTCTTTAACAAAATCTAAAAAATCGTCATTTTTTGCTACAAAGTCAGTTTCACAATTTACTTCGATGAGGGACATTTTTTTTTCGTCACCTGAAATTACAACAACTCCCTCAGTAGCATTCCTAGACATTTTTTTTGAGGCTTTGGCTATGCCCTTAACTCTTAAAATCTCTGCTGCTTTTTCTAAATCACCAATAGATTCCTTCAATGCTGCATTACAATCTTTAAAACCAGCTCCTGTTGATTTTCTTAATTGTTTTACTTTTTCTATTATACTCATGTAAATATCTGCAATTATTTATTAATTTAATTAAGTTTATTCTCTATTTTTATTTCTTCAGATGTTTCTGATTTTGAGATTACAATTTTTTTTTCATTATTCTCATCTTTTAAAAGATTAGCTTCTTTTTTAGCATTTAAGATAGTTTCCTTCAAAAGAGAACAATAAAGATCAATTGATCTTCTGGCATCATCATTACCAGGTATTGGAAAATCAATTCCATCAGGGTTTGAGTTCGTATCCAGTATGGCGATTATAGGTATACCTAATTTAATTGACTCTTTTATTGCTAGTGATTCATAATTTGTATCTATTATAAATACCAGTTCAGGAACCTTCTTCATATTTGAGATTCCGCCTAATGATCTTTGTAATTTATCTCTTTGTCCACTCATTTTTAATAATTCTTTTTTTGTAAATCCTCTATTCTCAGATTGTAAATCTATATTTATTTTATCAAGTTTTTTTATAGAGTTTGAAATGGTTCCCCAGTTTGTAAGCATGCCTCCTAACCATCTATAATTTACAAAGAATTGATCTGTTTCATTCGCGAGTTCTGCTATTGCTTCTGATGCCTGCTTTTTGGTTGATATAAATAAAATTTTTCCACCTGATGAAATTGTTGAGTATACTTTTTCTAATGCTACTTTAGTTAACTCAAGGGTTTGTGTTAAATCTATTATATGAATTGAGTCTCTTTTACCAAAAATAAATTTTTTCATTTTTGGGTTCCATCTTAAAGTTTTATGGCCAAGATGAACGCCAGCTTCTAATAATTGTTCAATTGTTAAATTTGGTATTTTCATATTTTTTCCCGGTTATGCCACCACAATTACTGCCTTAAAAAGGACCGGAGGTATAAAACCAGAAATTGTGTGCGTATTAATTTATGGAACTAATTACAAAAAAAAGAGGAAAAAACAAGTTCTTTTTAGAAAACATCAATATTTTCCTTATTTCTCATTAAATTAATCATTTTATGATCTATTTTTCTCTCTTTATTTAGTTGAAAAGTCATCATTTTTTTTTCAACTTCAACATCTATTAACACTTTTGTCTTGCCCCCTTCTAAACTAAGTTTATTAATTTTTGAAATATCATCTATATTTTTGATTTTTATTTTTATTTGATCTACTGGCTTATCAATTACTTCTTTCATAGAAATAATTTTTCTTATATTAATTTTCTTTTGTATTTTGTTTTCATCTGCATAATTTTTAACTAGAGTAATCATTACACTATTACCTTCAATGAGTATTTCTCTATTAGTTTCAAAAACATCTGAGAAAACAAACAATTCAAAAACACCAGATAAATCAGAAAATTTGATTATTGCATAAGAAGTTCCTTTTTGTGTTTTCTTTTCTTGAACCTTTAGTATTGTGGATGAAATATTTGAACTTAAAATATTTTCATTTGAATTAAAATCTTCATAATCGATAATATTATATTGATTAAAAAGAGATTTATACTGATTTAGAGGATGGTCAGAAATAAAGAAACCTAAGGTTTCAAATTCTTTTGATAATTTAATATCCACACTCCAATCTTCAATTTTATCTAAATAAGTCTCATCATTTTCTTCTTTAAACAAATCTATTTGGTTTGCAGAGTTATTTTCAAAAATATTTTTTGATTTTAAAATAATGTTAGGTATTGAATTTAATAGACATTGTCTGTTATTATTCAAATTATCAAAAGCACCTGCTTTTACAAGACCCTCAAGCTGCAATTTATTTATGTCTTTTGGGTTAACACGATTAATAAAGTCTGTAAGATCTTTGAACTTCCCATTTTTAGTTCTCTCTTCTACAATTTTTGATATTGCTTCGAATCCAACACTTTTAATTGCTCCTAATGCATAGAAAAAATTTTTACCATCAGAGTAGAAGTCAGCATAACATTTATTAATATCTGGACGAATTATATTTATGTTCAACCTTTTAAGTTCTTCATAAAATTCACTTAATTTTTTTTGGTTTGAAAGCTCCATCGACATAGATGCAGCAAAAAACTCATGTGGGTAATATGTTTTTAAAAAAGCAGTTTGATATGCTATTATTGCATAAGCAGCTGCATGACTTTTGTTAAATCCATATTCAGCAAATGGTTCAATTTTTAAAAAAATACCAGCTGCAACATCTTTGCTAATGCCATTGTTATGAGCTCCCTCAACAAATCTTTCTTTTTGTTTTTCAAGTTCTGCTCTTTTTTTTTTACCCATAGCTCTTCTTAATATATCTGCCTCACCAGCAGTAAAACCTGATAATACTTGAGCAATTTGCATAACTTGTTCTTGATAAATAATAACACCATAAGTAGGTTTTAAAATTTCCTCTAATTTAGGATGTAAATAATCAGGTTCTCTCTTTCCATGTTTGCAATCGTTATAAATAGGGATATTGCTCATTGGTCCAGGTCTATATAAAGCAACTAATGCAATAATATCCTCTAAATGATTAGGTTTCATGTTGATTAAAGCGTCTTTCATTCCAGAACTTTCCAGTTGAAATAATCCAACTGTTTTACCACTAGACAAAAGGTCAAAAACTTTTTGATCTTCGTAATTAATAGTTTCAATTTTAAAATTTGGGTGTTTATTTTCTACAAGTTTTTGAGTCTTGTTAATTACTGTTAACGTTTTTAAACCCAAAAAGTCAAATTTAACTAATCCAGCATTTTCAGCTGAATACATATCAAATTGAGTAGAAGGAAGTAATAAGTCGGCAGCAGAATCCTTATACAATGGAACAGTTTCTGTTAATTTTTTATCTGCTATGACAACACCAGCTGCATGAGTTGCAACATTCCTATTTAACCCTTCAAGTTTTAAAGATAGCTCTATTAGACGACTAACTCTTTTATCTTCTTTAATTAATTTTTGTAATCTTGGTTCAACGTTTATACTTTCTTGCAACTTTAAAGGCCTAGATGGATCAAAAGGTATCATTTTACAGATGCTATCTATAAAACCATATGGTAGTCCTAACACACGTCCAACATCTCTTATTACCATTCTAGCTTTAAGTTTTCCAAATGTTATAATGTGAGCGACACTATCTTTATATTTAGTTGTTAAATATTTGAAAACTTGGTCTCTTTTTTCCTCACAAAAATCAATATCAAAATCAGGCATAGAAATTCTATCAGGGTTTAAAAATCTCTCAAAAATTAAATTAAATTTTATTGGATCAACATCTGTTATAGATAAACACCAAGCAACTAAAGAACCTGCTCCTGATCCTCTTCCAGGGCCAACTGGTATATTATTATTTTTTGCCCATTTTATATAGTCTGAAACTATTAAAAAATATCCTGAATAATTCATCTCAGTTATTATTTTTATTTCATGATATAATCTATCTTTATATATTTCTTTAACTTTATAATCTTTTAATATTTTATTTATTAGCTCGGGATCACTTTCAAATTTTTCTTCTAAACCAATCAAAGAGTCATTTTTTATTTTTTCATCAATATTAACTGTATCTACACTAATATTGGGTAGTATAGGTTTAGAGTGGATAGGTCTAAAATCACATCTATATGGTAAGTTATAATTATTTTCTAATGCTTCAGGCAGATCTTTAAAAATCTCACGCATTTCCTCTGATGATTTTAAATAATGATTATTAGTAAGTTTTAATCTTTTTTGATCATTTACATAGGTTTTTTGCCCTATGCACATTAAGGCATCATGAGCCTCGTACATCTCCTTATCCAGATAATAAACCTCATTAGTAGCTATAATAGGTATTTGATATTTTTGAGAAATACTCAAATTAAAATTTTCAAATTGCTTTTCATTTTGATCTCCATGTCTTTGAATTTCCAAATAAAAATTTTCTTTGAATTTTCGTTTAAGAATTGTCACCAATTCGTCTAAATCATCAAATAAGCCATTATTAAAAAGCTTGCCTATTAGATTAGTTATTGAACCAGATAATAATATTATACCTTCGTTATACTTTATTAGATCATCAATGGAACAATGAGGTTCGTCACTATCATAATTTTCTAAATAAGATTTAGATGAAAGTTCGATTATATTTTGATAACCTTTAGAGTTTTTAGCAATTAGAGGAAGTGCACCGTACGTTTTTTTAAATTTGAATTGGATTTGTGTCCCAATTATTGGTTGTGTCCCAACAGATGAAATATTTTCAGAAAATTCTAAAGCACCTGATAAATTATAGGTGTCACTCAAACCAACGGATTGGATCTTATTTTTTTTACAATATTCTTTCAGGTCTTCAATTTTTAATGCACCTTCACAAATTGAATATTGTGAGTGGATCTTAATTTGATTAAAGGTTTTTTTTTTAGATCGGAGCATTGGTAAAGTTTATATTACCATTATTCATTATAATTTTACAATCTGCCATATTGGCAAAATATCTATTGTGAGTTGCAAAAATGATAATTCTATTTTTATTTTTTAAATTAAATAGAATTTTAAATATAAGTTTAGCATTATCTGAGTCCAGACTACCAGTTGGCTCATCAGCTAATATAATATCAGGATTATTAATTAATGCTCTTGCTATAGCAATACGTTGATTTTCACCTCCAGACAATTCGTTTGGAAAATGTTTTATTCTATGTGACATACCTAAATTTTTTATTAATTTTTTTGCAAGTTCTATAGATTTTTGTTTTTCTTTAGAAATTAGTAAGTTAGGCAAGTAAACATTTTCTAAAGCTGTAAAATCTGACAATAAGTTTTTGTCCTGATAAATAATTCCAATTTTCCTTGCTCTAATTAAATCATTTTTAAGCTTATTATTTATATTAATTTTATTGTTACTAATTTCAATTGAACCCGCTGTAGGGTTATCGATTAATGACAATAAATTGAGCAATGTTGATTTTCCTGATCCTGAAGGCCCCATAATAGAATAAGTTTTTCCAGGTTCAAAATAGAATGTAATATCATTTATAACTTTTATAGATTTATTTTTCTCATATTTTTTTGTTAGATTTTTTATTTTAATATAATTATTCATATTTAAGTGTTTTAACTGTATCTAAAGAAGAAGCTTTCGAAGCTGGATATATAGATACTAAGATTGTTGCAATTATTGAACAAAGAGAGATTATTATTATTGAAATTATATTTATTTCAGAAGGCATAGAGTTTAAAATATAAATATCTTCAGGGAAAAGAGATATACCAAATATATTCGAGATAAATTGTCTTATACTTTCTATATAAATAGAAAAAAGGGTGCCAACAAAAACTCCAAATAGCGTCGCTGATGTTCCTATAAAAAAACCCACCAAAAAAAAGATTTTTTTTATAGATTTACTTGATACACCAATTGATTTTAATATGCCTATATCTCTTGTTTTGTTTTTAACCAAAATTGTGAGTCCAGATATTATATTAAATGCTGCAACAATAATTATCAAAGAAAGAATTATAAACATAACATTTCTTTCAACTTTCAAAGCTGAAAATAATGATTTATTCATATCTGACCAAGTATAAACTAGCTCATCTGGAAACAGACCAGTTAATTTTCTTTTATGAATTTCTATATTTTTTGGATCTTTAAAATAGAATTCTAGGAACCTATCTTCTTTATTTTTATTAAAAAAACTCTCCAGTGTTTGTAAATTAATATAGGCAATATTTTCATTATAATCTGACAAACCACTATCAAAAATTGATACTATTTTAAAGTTTTCTTGTTTAGGAAGCGTGCCTACTAGAGTTTGTATACCTGCAGGAGACATAACTGTGATAGTATCACCAATATCAACATTTAAATTAAAGCTCAATTCTTTACCAATTGAGATATTATTATCATTTAAATTTTGAGATCCAAAAAATTCCTTATTTTTGACTATTTGAAGATTTCTAAAATCATTTTCTAAATATCCTTTTAAGAAAACACCCTTCGTAATATTTTTATTCAATATTACTGCTTCTCCATCGTTTGAAACTATATTTTTTGGTAAATCCAAATCTTTAGGATATTTCAGTGGTTTACTTTCTGGTTTAACTACTGCATGAGCATTAAAACCTACAATTTTAGTTATTAGTTCAGTTCTGAAACCATTCATTACTGACATAACAATGATTAGAACTGCAACCCCCAATGAAATACCTATAAAAGAAAAAATTGATATGATATTTAAAAAACCATCATTTTTTCTTGTCCTTAAAAATCTAAATGTAACTTCTCTTTCTAGCTGTGAGATCAATTTGATTTAGCTTTTAAAATTTGTGACACAACTTCTTCGATATTTAATTTTTGAGTTTCTCCATTAATTTCTTTAAACTCAAATAAATCTCCATCTGTTTGATTTCCCAAAATCAACTGATAAGGAATGCCAATTAAATTAAATTTCCTAATTTTTGCAGAAATATTTTCTTCGGTATCATCTATGATTGCATCTATATTTTTAGACTTTAAATATTCGAATATTTTATCCGATTTTTCTAAATTTGATGTATCATTTTTTTTAATCATTGGGATTATTGCACAATGATAAGGAGCAACCGATATTGGCCATTTCATTATTCCATCTTTATCGTTGTATTTAGCCTCAATTATGGCACCTACCAATCTTGATACACCTATTCCATAAGATCCCATTTTAACAAATTCTTTTTTACCATTAAAATCTACTGCAGCATTCATTGGTTTTGAATATTTATCTCCAAAATAGAATATATGACCTACCTCTATTCCTTTTGTATTTACTCTAAATTCCTCTGGAACTACTTTTTCAAATTCTTTCTGGTCAAACTTCTCGTCTGTAACAGAATAAAATTTTTCATATTGCTGTCGTAAATTAGTAAGAGAATTTTTTTCTAATAAAGTAGATGAGCTATTCACATCAAATATCCTTTTATCTGTGTATATTTTACTTTCCCCGGTATCAGCAAGAATTATGAATTCATGGGAAAGATTTCCACCAATAGGTCCTGTATCTGCTGCCATTGGTATTGCTGATAAATTTAATCTTTTAAAAGTCCTTAAGTATGAGAGAAAAAATTTATTATATGAAAAAAGAGCTTCATCGTCATTTAAGTCAAAACTGTAAGCGTCTTTCATATAAAATTCCCTGCATCTCATAATTCCAAACCTTGGTCTTAATTCATCTCTAAACTTCCACTGAATATGATATAATAGCTGTGGGAGTGATTTATAAGATTTAATACTTGATCTAAAAATTTCTGTTACAAGCTCTTCATTAGTAGGTCCATACAACATTTCTCTATTTTGACGATCTTTAATGCGCAACATCTCTTCTCCATAATCATCATATCTTCCACTTTCTTTCCAAATTTCTGATGATTGAATTGTTGGCATTAGAATTTCCTGAACGCCAATTTTATCCTGCTCTTCTCTAACAATTTGCTCTATTTTTTTCATAACTTTGAAACCGAGTGGTAACCATGAATAAATCCCCGCTGATGATTGCTTAATCATTCCAACTCTTAACATGAGCTGATGAGATTTAATTTTGGCTTCTGTAGGATTATTTTTAAGAATTGGTACAAATGATTTTGAAAAATACATTTTATTATTTAAATTCTTACCAAGTTTATATTCGTTAGTGGTTTTTTCCCAGTTTTTTCTTTTGAAAATTTGCGACAAGTCATTTTAAGTGCGTCTATGAGATTATCTTGTTGTTTTGTGTTGTTTAATGAAAATGTTTTAACAGTTCTTTCTATTTCTTCCTCTAATCCATAAATAAACTCATCATTCTCATATACTGGTAGACCTCTAAAAGTTACTAATGGTTTATTATGTATGTTTCCTTTTGGTGTAATCATAATTGTAGCTTCTAAAAATCCATTTGATGAAATATTTCTTCTTTCTTTTATTGATCTGGAGTCTTCTTCTACTGGAACATTTCCATCTAAATAAACTCTTCCACTAGGTGCTTTGTCATAGACTTCTGGTTTTTCTCCAGGATACAACTTAACAATATCACCGTTCTCTACTTGAACTGGGTATTTAACTTGCATTTCTTTTGCAAATTCAATGTGCTCTATCATGTGTCTATGTTCTCCATGAACTGGGATAACAGCTTTTGGTTTAATCCAATTATACATATCTCTAAGGTCTTCACGGTTAGGATGGCCAGAAACGTGAATATATTCATTGTCTTCAGATATAACTTCAATACCTTCTTTGACTAAATTATTATGTAACTTATACAATTTCTTCTCGTTTCCTGGTATAATTTTTGAGGAAAAAACTACAGCATCATTTCTTTCTATATAGACATCTGGGTGAGTATATTTAACTATCCTATTCATGGCTCCCATTGGTTCTCCTTGACTTCCAGTACACAAATAAACAATTTTTTCTCTAGATATATTTTTTGCATCTCTTGAATCTATAGGATCTATAACATTTTTAAGATAACCACATTGTCTTGCTGCTTTAAATATTCTGTGCATCGATCTTCCAACTAGTGAAATATGTCTTCCTGTTTTTTCTGCACAATAAAAAACAGACTCCATCCTAGCCACATTAGATGCAAATGAAGTAACGATTATTCTTTTTTTTAATCTTTCAAAAACCTTAAGTAAATTTTTACGCACATCAAGTTCTGAACCTGCTCTACCTGCACTAAATACATTTGTAGAATCACAAATCATGGCCAATACACCTTCGTTACCTATTTCCTTTAATCTTTCAGAGTTTATGTTTCCACCTATCAAAGGATCTGGATCACATTTCCAATCTCCGGTATGTAGTATATTACCAGCTGGTGTTTGTATTCTAAGACCATTAGGTTCTAATATTGAATGAGTAAGTGTAACAAACTCTATTTTAAAGGGATCTAGATTAATTGTACTATTAAGTTCTACTATTTTTAAATAACCAGTTATATCAATTTTTTTTTCTTTAAATTTTTCAGTAATTAATACTGAGGTAAAAGGTGTAGCATAAATTTTACATTTTAATTTTGGCCAAACATGAGCAATAGCTCCAATATGATCTTCATGTGCATGTGTTAGGACTATGCCTAGCAAGTCAACTTTTTTATCTATTATAAATCCTGGATCTGGGTATATGATATCAATACCAGGAACTGTATCATCTGCAAATGTAACACCAACGTCAACAATAATCCATTTTTGATTGTCTGGCTTACCATATGCAAATAGGTTCATGTTCATTCCTATTTCACCAGATCCTCCTAGAGGACAAAATAATAATTCATCTTTCATAATTTTTTAATTTATAGCTACTCTTAAGATACCTTTAATTGTTAAATTTTTATCAACCGTTTTAATACCTTTAATTGATGATTTAAATAAGTGTGCAAATCCACCAGTAAGTATAATTTTAAACTTCTTTCTAGTTTGTTTTAAAATAAGTTTAATTATATTTTCAATTAAACCAGTATAACCATGATAAAAACCAGCTCTTACAGCAGTTTTAGTGTTTTTGCCAATGACATTTGCTGTCTTTTCTAGCTTAATTTTAGGTATTAAAGAGGCTTTATCTATTAAATTTTTCAAGGAAAGTTCTACACCCGGCGCTAAAACACCACCAATATAATCTTTTTTAATAACGATATCAAAATTGGTAGCCGTTCCAAAATCAACTATAATATAATTAAACCTACAATCAATAACTGCAATTGCATTAGCTAAACGATCAGAACCAATTTGTTTTCTATTGACTTTTATATTTATAAATTTTTTTAAATTACATGTTTTTAACTCAACACAGTTCAATTTAGTTATTTCTTTAATGGTTTTTTTTATTATTTTATAAGAGTTAGGGACAACCGAGCTAAAGAGTACTTTTCTAAGTTTAGATTTATATTTTCTTAAAAATAATAATTTTTTATTGATAGATTTTTTGTTTAAATTTTTCTTATGAATTTTAATATTTTTGATCAATTTTAAGTTATTATTAAATAAGCAAATTTTAATTGCAGTATTTCCAATATCTCCAATTAAATACATATATTAAACTCCAAATGAGTGTAGGTTTTTTTCATACAGCAATTTAATTTCTTTAAATAATTCAAGTCTTTTTAATTTTTTATTTGTATAATTATTTAAAAATGTAGTTGGATAATTATTAATTTTTGGACTACTAGAAACATTAATTCCAATTCCTACAATTAAGTATTTTCTATTCTGCATAAAAATTATTTCTTGTAAAATTCCACAGACCTTTTTTTTATTTATTAATATATCATTAGGTTTTTTTATTAGAATTAAAGTATTTATTTTTTTATATAATATTTTT
Organism: uncultured Pelagibacteraceae bacterium; assembly: GCA_902609675.1. Lineage (GTDB taxonomy): Bacteria > Pseudomonadota > Alphaproteobacteria > Pelagibacterales > Pelagibacteraceae > Pelagibacter. The sequence continues at coordinate 44,147 of CACLST010000003.1, forward strand.
TTAATTATTTTTAAATTTAAATTTATTATTTTTGATAAGGATATTTTTTTACTAATTTCAAAGAAGACTGATAAAAACAAATTACCTTTTATAGATATCCATTTATTTTTTCTTTGTCCTTTACCTTTTGTTTGTTGATCAGTTAAAATTATTCCTCTTTGATTGCCTTGCTTAATTAATCTTAGCGCTACATTATTAGTGCTTTCAACTTTTTTGAATAAATATTTTTTTAATTTCATTAGATCATGGTAATTTTAGATACTATTTCTGTTATACCGCTCGGATATATAAAGTAGGCTAAAATAAATATTGTTGAAATAGCCAAAGTAATTTTTAATCCTAGATTATGAGATGTTTCGTATTCTTCTTTTTCTGGATCAAAATATATAATTTTTATAATTCTTAGATAATAAAAAGCTGCAACTACAGTTGCTAATAATCCAACAATTGCTAAAAAATACATTGACTGTTCTATAACAGCTAAAAAAACATAAAATTTTGCAAAGAAGCCTGCTAGTGGGGGTATTCCAGCTAAAGAAAATAAAACTATTAATAATGAGAAAGATAAAATTGGATGTTTTTTAGAAAGTCCAGATAAATCCTCTATATTTTCATAATATTTATCATTTCTCTTAAGCATAAATAAGCAGCTAAAAAATGCTAAATTCATTACCAAATAAATAGATATATAAGTAATAGAACTTTGTATTCCTTGGTTGCTAACTGTTGCTAATCCAGCCAACGCATAGCCCATATGACTGATTGAACTATAAGCAATTAATCTTTTTAAGTTTTTTTGACCTATGGCTGCCACAGCACCAAATATCATAGAAGCTATTGATATAAATACAATAATAGTTTGCCACTGATCATTCATATTAGCAAAAGGTGTGTATAAAAACTTAATGAATACAGAGAGCGCAGCTATTTTTGGAAGTATAGCAAAGAATAATGTTACAGATGTTGGGGATCCTTGATAAACATCTGGAGCCCACATATGAAAAGGTACAGCTGATATTTTAAATGCTAGACCAACTAAAATAAAGACTATCCCAAACGTGGTACCATAATTAAATTCAGTAGAGTTTATAAGTATTTGATCAAAATTTGTGCTTTCAGAAAATCCATAAGTTAGTGAACACCCATATAACAGCAATCCAGATGATAATGCGCTAAGAACAAAATATTTTAGCCCAGACTCTGTAGAGAGTAAATTGTCTCTATTAAAAGATGCAAGAACATACAAAGCTAATGATTGTAGTTCAAGGCCCATGTAAAAAACAATTAAATCATTTGAACTTATCATTATCATCATTCCCAAAATGCTGCTTAGAATGAGGATAGGGTATTCAATTTTATTTAAATTGATAACTTGGATATATTTGGATCCAGTTAGCATTACAAAAATTCCAGATCCAACAAGTATAATCTTCATATAATTAGATAAATTATCTATTAAATATGATTCGTTGAATAAGTAAATTGTATCTAATGAGCTGAGATTTATTATTAGTGCCAATAAAATAACTAGCGATATATTAGATAAATTATAAATTAAACCTGCACTATTTTTTTTGAATACTCCAACTAGTAAAAATAGCATTATAGATACCGATATGAAGATTTCAGGTAATATATATTGAAAATTTTCCATTAGTCTTTTGATGCAAGGTTGTTAATTAAGTCAAAGTTGTACATGTTTAAAGTATTCTCGACTGATGCTTCAATTGAATTCATTAATGGCTCTGGATAAAAACCAAAAAATAAAATTGGTATTACTAAAGCTGATAAGGTGATAATTTCATAAGTTTTTAAATCTTTCATACTTTTAAGCTCTTGATTATTAATTTTTCCAAAAACAACCCTTTTAAATAGCCACAGCATATATGCTGCTCCTAAAATTACTCCCAAACTTGCAATCATCGCTACTAGGATATTTTTCTCAAATGCGCCCATTAAAATTAAAAATTCTCCAATAAAACCTGTTGTTCCAGGTAGTCCTAGAGCTCCTAGTGTGAATATCATAAAAACAATTGCATATCTTGGCATTACGGAGACTAAACCGCCATATTTATTTATTAATCTTGTATGATGCCTTTCATAAACAACTCCAACACTCAAGAAAAGTGCAGCAGATACAAGTCCATGACTAATCATTTGAAAAATACCTCCCTCAATACCTTGTTGGGTCATTGTGAAGATACCTAATGTTACAAACCCCATATGTGCAACTGAGGAGTATGCAATGAGTTTTTTCATATCTTCCTGCATCAACGCAACCAGAGATGTGTAAATAATTGCAATTAAACTTAAGATATAAACTAACATTGTGAAATTTTCAGAAGCTATAGGAAATAATCCTAGCGAAAATCTAATAAATCCATATCCAGCCATTTTAAGCAATATTGCTGCTAGCAATACAGATCCAACAGTTGGAGCTTCTACATGAGCATCTGGTAGCCACGTGTGTACTGGCCACATAGGAGTTTTAACTGCAAAAGAACTGAAAAATGCTAACCATAATAAATTTTGATATTCAGCCTTAATGCCAAGTTCATAAAGTTTTTCAACATCAGTGGTTCCTGTTATCCAATAAATTGAAATAATAGCAACCAACATAAGAACTGATCCTAATAAAGTGTACAGAAAAAATTTAAAAGCTGAATAGACTCTTCTTTCTCCACCCCAAATACCAATTATTAAAAACATTGGTATAAGACCTGCCTCAAAAAATAAATAAAATACTACTAGATCAAGTGAGCAGAAAACACCAATCATAAATGTTTCCATTATTAATATGGCAATTAAGAAATCCTTAAGTCTATTTGTAATTGTAGCATTGACTGAAATAATGCAAATTGGAGTTATGAAAGTTGTTAATATTACAAATAAAATTGAAATACCATCTATTCCAACTTTATAATTTATAAATCCTGATAACCATTCTCTATTTTCTACAAACTGAAAGTCTACTGAATTTTTATCAAAGACATACCAAAGATATAAAGACAATAAAAAATTTGCTAAAGAAATAAATAAAGCTACATATTTTGAACTTTGATATTTTCCACTTGATGATTTTGTGAATAATATAAATAAAGCACCTATTGTAGGTAGTAAAATTAAGGACGATAAAATTGGAAAGTTCATTAGTTTAATATCAGTATTGTTAGTAAAACTGAAAATCCAATCAACATAACAAATGCATATTGATAAATAAATCCAGATTGAAATTTGACTGCTTTAATTGATAAATTTTTTATTACACTTGAAATCCCATCAGGACCAAATTTATCTATTATTGATCCATCAACTTTTTTCCATAAAAACTTTCCAATTTTTTTTGAAGGATTGACGAATAAATAATCATACATTTCATCAAAGTACCATTTCTTAACTAAAAATTGATAAATTGGCTCATTCATTTCTTTCAGTCCATTTACTATTTTTGTGTTTTTTAGATATAAATAATAAGAAAATGGAATTGCAGAGGTAACAAGTATAGGCGTTAAAAACAAAAACCACGTTGGTGGATGATCTGTACTTAGTGGTTCTAAAAATTTTATAGATTGAGCCCAAAATTCATATGCTATCTCATGACCTATAAACAAACCTTTAAAGGCCATACCTGCAAAAATAGCTCCTATTGCTAAGATAATTAAAGGAGCAATCATAACAAAAGGAGACTCGTGTACTTTATCAATACTAAGTTCTTTATTATTAAAATTACCATGGAATGTTTTAAATATAAGTCTCCAAGAGTAAATTGATGTTAGTAAAGCTGTAACAATACCCACAAAAGCTGCGAGCATTCCAACTCCATTCCCTCTTAAGTACGCAAATTCTATTATTGCATCTTTAGAATAGAAACCTGATAAAAAAGGAAAACCTGTTAAAGCAAGAGTTCCTATGAGCATTAATACATATGTGTATGGAAGTTTCTTGATAACTCCACCCATTTTATTTATATCTTGTTCATCATGAAATGAATGAATTACAGCACCAGCTCCCAAAAATAGTAAAGCTTTAAAAAAAGCATGTGTAAATAGATGAAACATCGCAACATTATAAGCACCTACCCCAGCAGCAAAAAACATATAGCCTAATTGACTACAAGTAGAATAAGCAATAATTTTTTTAATATCATTTTGAACAAGTGCAACTGTTGCTGCAAAGAAAGCAGTAGTCATACCGATTATAGTTATAACCGTTAGAGCTAATGGAGAGTATTCATATATAGGTGAACATCTAACGATCAGAAATACTCCAGCAGTTACCATTGTTGCAGCGTGAATTAATGCAGATACTGGCGTTGGGCCTTCCATAGCATCAGGCAACCATGTATGTAATAAAAATTGAGCCGATTTACCCATTGCTCCAATTAATAAAAGCAAACAAATCAAATCAATAATTTCTATATTAATACCAATGAAATTTATTTTTTTATCTAAAACATTTGGAATTTGTTCAAAAACCTCTTCATAATTGACTGTACCAAAAATATAAAAAATCAGAAAAATTCCAAGCGCTAAACCAAAATCACCAACTCTATTAACAACAAAGGCTTTTATTGCAGCCTTGTTTGCACTTTCTTTTTTAAACCAAAAACCAATTAAAAAATATGAGCATAAGCCTACACCTTCCCAACCAAAAAATAGTTGAATAAAATTATCTGAACTTACTAAAGTTAACATTGCAAAAGTAAACAAAGATAAATATGCCATAAATCTTGTTTTATGAGGATCGTGTGACATGTAACCAATTGAATAAATATGCACCAAAGCTGAAACAAAATTTACTACAACAAACATAACTGCTGATAAAGCATCAATTTTTATTGACCAGTTCACATTTAATGTTCCAGAATTTATCCAAGTAGCTATAACAAGATTGTTTGAATAATCTGAACTAATAACTTTATATAAAACAAATAAAGATAGTATTGCAGAAATACTCACAAACGAACTTGTCAAAATTTGAGAACTTCTATCTCCTATTTTCTTTCCAAAAAAACCACTAATTAGAGCTCCTATTAGAGGTAAAAATAAAATTAGGTATTCCATTTTATCCTTTTAAATTTTTAATCTCTTCAACTCTTATTGTGTCTGAATTTCTAAAATAAACTACAATTATGGCTAACCCAATGGCAGCTTCAGCAGCTGCAACTGTTAAAATGAATAGTGTAAATATTTGTCCACTTAAATCATTAATAAATATAGAAAAGGCAACAAGATTTATGTTTACTGCTAGTAAAATTAGCTCAATGCTCATTAAAATAACTATTACATTTTTTCTATTAAGGAAAATACCTACAACACCAATAGTAAATATAATTGCAGCTAATGTTAAATAATGTCCTAAACCTATGCTAAGCATCTATTTTAACTCCTTTATTTTTCTCAGCCTCAACTAAATCAACACCTTCATCTCTTTCTCTAGAAATTTGCTTAACATAACTTTGTCTTTTTACTCCAGCTCTTTCTCTATAAGTTAAAACAATTGCTCCTATCATAGCAACTAACAAAATCATTCCTGAAATTTGAAATAGAAGTATATAATCCGTATATAAAACATTTCCAATAGATCTAGTATTAGTGACCTCAGTAGATATATTTATAGAAAGGCTATTTAATAAATCAGGTTTATATTTCCATCCTCCAATTACAATTATAAGTTCAAAAAAAATAATTAAGCTAACTAATAAACCAACTGGTATATGGGTTCCACCATCCCATCTTGAACTAAACCATTGACCCTTTTGTTCGGCTACATTTAACATCATCACAACAAATAAAAACAAAACCGCAACAGCTCCAACATAAACTATAAGCATGATCATCCCTAAAAATTCTGCACCTATCATGATGAACAAACAAGATATGCTAATAAAATCTAGGATTAAAAAAAATACTGAGTGGACTGTATTTTTTGAAACAGTCACCATGACTGCAGAAATTATAGCTATTAATGAGAAAATATAAAAAAAAACTGAATGTGCAATCATAAGATTATCTATGAGAACTATCAGCCTTTATGTTGGCAGCTAAAACATTTTCCCACCTGTCACCATTTTCCAAAAGTTTTTCTTTTGTGTAATAAAGCTCTTCTCTAGACTCTGTTGCAAATTCAAAATTTGGACCTTGAACAATCGCATCTACAGGACAAGATTCTTCACAAAGTCCACAGTATATACACTTAAGCATATCAATGTCGTATCTTACAGTTTTTCTACTTCCATCATCTCTTTCTTTAGATTCTATTGTAATTGCCTGTGCAGGACACACAGCTTCACAAAGCTTACATGCTATGCATCTTTCTTCACCATTAGGATATCTCCTAAGAGCGTGCTCCCCTCTAGACCTTGTTCCTAATGATCCCTTTTCAAAAGGATAATTGATTGTCTTTTTTGCCTTAAAAGTTTCTTTTATTGCAATTAATAAACCGGTCACAAAATCAATCATGAATATAGTTTTTAATAATCTTGAAATTTTCATTTATTTCCCTGGTAGCAAATCAAAATATAGTAAAAAACTTGAAGTTAAAACAACATAAAATAGTGAAAATGGGAGAAATATCTTCCAACCAAGCTTCATTAATTGGTCATATCTGTATCTTGGAACAGTTGCTTTAACTAACGCAAATAAAATAAATAAAAATAATATTTTAAAGATTAACCAAAAAGGACCTGGAATAGCATTAAATGGGAAAATATCTATTGGAGATAACCAGCCACCCAAAAATAAAACTGACCCCATAGCACACATTAACAAAATATTTGCATACTCCCCTAACCAAAACATAGCATACATCATTCCTGAATATTCAGTTTGATATCCTGCCACTAATTCTGCTTCTGCTTCTGGTAAATCAAATGGAGGACGATTTGTTTCTGCTAGTGCAGAAATAAAAAAAATTACAAACATAGGAAACAAAGGAATTACAAACCATAAATTTTGTTGTGCCATAACGATGTCACTTAGGTTTAAAGATCCAACGCATAATAGAACATTGATTATTATAACTCCTATTGAAACTTCATATGATACCATTTGTGCAGCAGATCTGATTGCACCTAAAAAAGGATACTTAGAGTTTGAGGCCCAACCTCCCATAATTATTCCATATACACCCAATGATGAAACTGCGAAAAGATATAAAATACCAACATTGATATCAGCAAGAACAAAATCCTCACCAAATGGTATTACAGCCCATGATATTAATGCTAATGTCATAGTCACGACTGGAGCTAATACAAATACAAGCTTGTTTGAGCTTGCGGGTATAATTATTTCTTTAAAGATATATTTTAATGCATCAGCTAATGATTGAAATAAACCAAATGGACCAACAACATTAGGCCCTCTCCTTTTTTGTACAAAAGCCCAAACTCTTCTATCAAGCCAAACTATCATTGCTACAGAAACTAAAACAGGTACTAATAAAAATAAAATTTTATAAACTTCAGTAAATAGTATTGAAAAGTAAGAATCCATTAACCTTCAGTTCCAGTTTTTTTCAAATTTGATCTTGCGTATCTACACTCTGACATTGTTTTTGATGCACGTGCAATCGTATTAGAATAATAATAATCAATATCTTCAACTAATATTTTTTCATCATTCAAATTATATGTAGGAACTTCAAATTTTTTAGTATTTTGATTATTTAAATGGTTTTGCATAGATTTTAGTAGTTCATCTTTATTATTAAATAAAGATTTTCCGTGGATATTAGTAGATAATTCATTAATTATTTGCCAATCTTCTTTGGCTTCTCCTGGAGGATATGACGCTTTATATGCTTTTTGAAGCTTTCCTTCTAAGTTAGTGAAATAACCATCCTGTTCAGTATATGCAGCTCCAGGCAATATAAGATCTGCCATATCTGCACCTTTATCACCATGACTTCCAATATAAATTATAAATTCATTACTTTTTTTAATTTTGAGATTGTCTTGACCTAATAAAAAAATAATTTCTACGTCCCCATCCTCAATTTTTTCAAGAGTTTTATTACTTCCATCATTTGAGGAAAAAATGCCTAAATCATAAGAACCAACAGCTGATGCATCAGTTGATAAAATATTTAAAGCATTCCAATTATCACCAATTTTATTAATACTAGTTAAATACTTTTTTAATTCTTCAAATATATATGCACCATTATTACTATTTAAAATTGATTGACCTAAGATAATTATAGGTTTTACTGCGGTGGCAATTTTATTTGAAAGATCGTGCTCATTTTTAATTAATTTGTTAATTACTTTTGAATTATTTTCTAAAACTGTATAAGGATAAGTTAAATCACCGACATCCTGTAAAGAAAATATTTCAGTTTTATTTTTTAAATAAGTTTTTCTTATTCTTGAGTTTAATATAGTTGCCTCAAATCTGGGGTTTGTGCCTAATAACAATATAAGATCGCTTTCTTCAATTCCTTCTATGCTAGAGTTAAATAAGTAATTATTTCTGGTTTCAAAATTTATGTAAGTATGGTTAGCCCTAGAATCTAAATAACTAGAATTCAAAGTTTTTTGAAATAAGTTTTTAACAGCAAACATAGTTTCCATATTTGTCATGTCACCGGTTAAACCAACTATTTTATCTGGTGATGTTTTTAAAATTTTTTCTTTAATTTTATTGTATGCATCTTGCCAACTTATTTCTTCAAAGTTTCCATTATTTTTTATAAATGGTGTGTCTAATCTTTGATTTTTTAATCCATCACATGCATATCTTGTTTTATCCGAAATCCACTCCTCATTGATTTCCTCATTAATTCTTGGTAAGACCCTTTTTACTTCCCAATCGTAAGTATCCACTCTAATGTTTGAACCAACAGCGTCCATAACATCAATTGTTTCAGTCTTTTTTAGTTCCCAAGGTCGTGCTTCGAACACATAAGGTTTAGAAGTTAATGCACCAACCGGACATAAATCTATTACATTTGCTGACATTTCAGACTCCATGGATTTCTCTAAATATGTAGTAATTTCCATATTTTCTCCACGTCCAATCGCACCTAATTCTGGCACACCCGCTACCTCTGTGGCAAATCTAATACATCTAGTACAATGAATACATCTTGTCATTTGGGTTTTTATTAATGGACCCATGTATTTTTCAGGTACATATCTTTTATTCTCTTTAAATCTTGATTTATCAATTCCATAAAACATAGATTGATCCTGTAAATCACACTCACCACCTTGATCACAAACTGGACAATCTAAAGGATGGTTGGCTAGCAAAAACTCCATCACACCTTTTCTTGCTTTTTCAACTTTTTCTGTATTTGTTTTAATGACCATACCTTCAGCTGCAGGCATTGCACATGATGCTATAGGTTTTGGAGATTTTTCCATTTCAACCAAACACATACGACAATTCCCAGCTATGGAAAGTTTTTCATGATAACAAAATCTTGGTATTTCAGCTCCGGCTTGTTCACAAGCTTGTAGAACTGTTAAACCATCTTCAACTTCTATATCAATATCGTTTACTTTTAATTTAGGCATTTTCTTTTTCTAATAAATGTTGATCTACTAAGTATGGAATATTTTTTTGTTTTTTCACTACAGGATCAAATTTATTTCTTTCAAGTATTTCATCTTTAAAATGTCTGATTAATCCTTGAACTGGCCAAGAGGAACCTTCACCAAACGCACAAATAGTATGACCTTCTATTTGTTTTGTTACATCAAAAAGCATGTCCACTTCGTCTGGAGTTGCCTCGCCTGCTGCCATTCTTTCCAACATTCTCCACATCCATCCAGATCCTTCCCTACATGGTGTACACTGACCACAACTTTCATGTTTATAAAATCTAGCTATTCTTGCCATACACTTAATAATATCTTGGTCATTATTGATAACAACAATACCAGCTGTTCCTAGTCCTGTTTTATTTTCAACACATGCATCAAAATCCATTTTCATGTTGTCACAAATTTCTTTAGGTAACATTGGCATTGAAGAACCTCCGGGTATTACTGCTTTGAGATTATCCCATCCACCAACTACACCCCCAGCATGGTTTTCAATCAATTCTTTGAGTGGAACTCCCATTTCTTCCTCTACATTACATGGATTATTGACATTTCCAGAAATACAATAAATTTTTGTTCCTGTATTTTTAGGTCTTCCAAGTGAACTAAACCATTTTGCACCTCTTCTTAGAATTGTAGGAACAGCTGCAACAGTTTCAACATTATTAATTATAGTAGGACATCCATATAACCCAATTAATGCTGGAAATGGTGGTTTTAATCTTGGTTGTCCTTTTTTTCCTTCCAGACTTTCAAGTAATGCCGTCTCCTCTCCACAAATGTATGCACCAGCACCATAATGAATATAAATATCCAAATCCCATCCTGAGTTTAATGCATTCTTACCAATTAAATTGTTTTTATATGCTTCATCAATAGCAGTTTGAAGTTTTTCCCCTTCATTAAAATATTCACCTCTAATATATATATAACATTTATGGGCATTAACTGCGTAAGAAGCAATTAAACATCCTTCTATTAATTTGTGAGGTTCAAATCTTAATATATCTCTATCTTTGCATGTCCCAGGTTCTGACTCATCAGCATTGATAACTAAATAATGTGGTCTAGACCCAACCTCTTTAGGTGCAAATGACCATTTTAGACCTGTTGGAAAACCAGCTCCACCACGTCCTCTAAGTTCGGAAGATTTAACTTCGTTGATTATCCACTCTCTTCCTTTTTCTAAAATTTCCTTTGTTCCACTCCAGTCATTTCTTAATTTAGCAGACTCAATATCTGCGCCACTATCATTGTATAAATTTTGAAAAATTCTATCTTCGTCTTTAAGCATTTTTGTTACCTAATAAAGTTTTACGATTATTAACTGGTTCTGCATTTATTCTTCCAGAATAAGATCCTGGTTTTGGAATTTTATTTTTGTTTATCGTCTCAATTATTTCTTCAAGTTTTTTATCATTCAAATCTTCATAATAATCTTCATTAACTTGCATCATTGGAGCGTTAACACACGCACCTAAACATTCAACTTCCATCCATGAAATTTTTCCATCGTTAGATAATACATTTTCTTTTTCAGATATTTTGTTTTTACAAACTTTTACTAAATCGTACGCACCTCTAAGCATGCAAGGTGTTGTGGTACAAACTTGAAAAAAATATTTACCAACTGGTGAAAGATTATACATCGAATAAAAAGTCGCTACCTCATAAACTTTTATATAAGGCATATCTAAAAATTTAGCTATATATTTCATTGCTTGTAGTGGTATCCAATTATCATTTTGCCTTTGAGCTATATATAATAAAGCCATAACTGCACTCTGTTGTTTCCCATCGGGATAATTAGAAACTATTTTATTTGCAGCCTCCATACTTTTATCGTTAAATTTAAAAGTTTCAGGCTGCTCTTTATGAATTTTTTTTATACTCATCTGTCCACCTCTCCAAAAACAATGTCCATTGAACCTAAGACCGCAGGTACGTCAGCAAGCATATGTCCTTTTATTAAATAATCCATAGCTTGAAGATGGGTAAATCCAGGAGCTCTGATCTTACATTTATATGGTTTGCTTGATCCATCTGAAATTAGATAGACACCAAATTCTCCCTTAGGTGCCTCAACAGCTGTATATATTTCATCTTTCTCAACTCTATATCCCTCTGTAAACAACTTAAAATGATGGATTAAAGCCTCCATAGACTGTTTAAGTTCTTTCTTAGGTGGAGGAGAAATTTTTCCATCTTCTGTTTTAACTGGCCCTTTTGGAATATTTTGTAAACATTGTTTAATAATTTTTACACTTTCTCTCATTTCTTCAATTCTGCAAAGATATCTATCATAACAATCACCGTTTTTTCCAACAGGAATTTTAAATTCCAAATCGTCATAACAATCATAAGGTTGACTTCTTCTTAAATCCCAAGCTACACCAGAACCTCTTAACATTACTCCAGAAAAAGAATAATCTAGCGCATCTTGTTTGGATACAATTCCTATATCTACATTTCTCTGTTTAAATATTCTGTTATCAGTAAGCAAAGTTTCTAGATCATCAATAATTTTTGGAAACTTTTCACAAAATTCATCAATATCACTTTCAAGTCCACTAGGAAGATCTTTATGTACTCCACCAGCTCTAAAATAATTAGCATGTAACCTTGATCCAGATACCCTCTCATAAAATCCCATTAATTTTTCTCGTTCCTCAAATCCCCATAAAGTTGGTGTTAACGCTCCAACATCCATTGCTTGGGTTGTTACATTTAATATATGACTTAATATTCGACCTATTTCACAGAAAATTACTCTTATATATTTAGCTCTAGAAGGAACTTCGATTTTTAAAATTTTTTCTATCGCTAAAGCAAATGCATGTTCTTGATTCATTGGTGCTACATAATCCAAACGATCAAAATAAGGAACTGCTTGAATATAGGTTTTGTTTTCTATTAACTTTTCAGTACCTCGGTGCAATAACCCTATATGAGGATCAGCTTTTTCAACAACTTCTCCATCTAATTGAAGTATTAATCTTAAAACTCCATGTGCTGCAGGATGTTGTGGTCCAAAATTTAAATTTAGTGTTTTTTTTTCTTTTGCCATTAGCTTTTTTTAATTTCTTTAATATATTTTGTTCCTTCCCAAGGACTCTCATAATCAAAATTTCTGTAATTTTGTTCTAATTTAACAGGTTCATAAATCACTTTTTTTTGTTCTTCACTATAACGAACCTCATTATGACCAGTAAGAGGAAAATCTTTTCTTAAAGGATGGCCCTCAAAGCCATAATCGGTTAAAATTCTTCTTAAATCAGGATGATTTTTAAAGTTTAACCCATACATATCGAATACTTCTCTTTCCATCCAATTTGCAGCGGGAAATATAGAAGTTAATGATGAAATTACATCATTTTCTTTTATTGAATAATCAATAATAATTCTTTGATTATATTCATGACTTAATAATAAATAAACCATCTTAAATCTATTTTCATTTTCAGGATAATCTACAGCTGTAATTTCGATTAATTGCCTAAATTTAGTTTCGTTGTTGGTCTTCAAAAATGAAATAACATCGACCAATTCATCATGATCTATGTTTATATAAATAGTTTCATGCTTTATTAATGAATTATTTATTTTAGATGTTAATTCGGAATTTATAAACTTTTCCAAGTCCTCAAGATTTTTCATTATTATCTTTCTAAAGAACCTTTATTTCTAATTTTTTTCTGTAACTGTAAAATTCCATAAAGTAGTGCTTCAGCTGAGGGAGGACATCCAGGGACATATACATCAACAGGTACCACTCGATCACATCCTCTCACTACAGAATATGAATAATGATAATAACCTCCACCATTTGCACAACTTCCCATAGATATCACATACCTAGGTTCAGGCATCTGGTCGTAAACTTTTCTTAATGCAGGAGCCATTTTATTTGTTAGCGTACCTGCTACTATCATGACATCTGATTGACGTGGCGATGCTCTCGGTGCTGCACCAAATCTTTCAAGATCATATCTTGGCATAGATGTTTGCATCATTTCAACAGCACAACAAGCTAGTCCAAACGTCATCCAATGCAATGAACCAGTTCTTGCCCAATTAACAAGATTGTCTAGTGATGTTGTTATAAAACCGTTATCACTAAAGTCTTGTGCTAATTGTTTAAACTCTTCAGGGATATCTTTTTTTTTATCTTGTAAATTCATATTATTCCCAGTCTAAAGCACCTTTTTTCCACTCGTAAATAAATCCAACAGTTAAAATAAATAAAAATAACATCATAGAGCAGAATCCGTAAAAACCAATTTCACCCAGTGATATCGCCCATGGGAATAAAAATGCAATTTCTAAATCAAAAATTATAAATAATATTGCAACCAAATAAAACCTTACATCAAATTCCATCCTGGAGTCATTGAAAGGTTCAAACCCACATTCATAGGCTGAAAGTTTCTCAGGATCAGGTTTGCTTGGAGCAGCAATATAATTGACTGCTACAAAAGCAAGGCTCAAGCCTAAAGCTATTATCAAAAATAATATTATTGGTAAATAATCTTTTAAAAATTCCGCAAGCATTTGATTCCTATGTAACAACTATTATATCAACTAAAAGTGAAGATATGTCACATTTTTATGCCTAGTTTTACTAGAATTATGGCGGGAGTGAAGGGACTCGAACCCTCGGCCCCCTGCGTGACAGGCAGGTGCTCTAACCAACTGAGCTACACCCCCACAGGTGTAAATGGTGGGTAGTAAAGGACTCGAACCTTTGACCCCCTCGGTGTAAACGAGATGCTCTACCAACTGAGCTAACCACCCAAAATCTTGGTACTATTACATCAACGGATTAATAAAGTAAATTGTTTATTACTGAATACTAGCTTGAGATTTATCGTCCTTTTTACCATCAGATATTTTATCAACTTCAGTCCATTCAACAGGTTTTAGCTCTTTTGTAAGGGCAATTTTAAGTACCTCATCTGCTGTTTCTACTGGAATGATTTTAATGTCTTCTCTTACCTTTTTTGGAATTTCTGCTAAGTCTTTTTCGTTTTCTTTAGGTATTAATACTTTTTTAACCCCTGCTCTGTGTGCAGCTAATAATTTTTCTTTTAAACCACCAATTTGTAAAACTTGTCCTGTAATTGTTACTTCACCAGTCATAGCAATCTCTCTATTCACAGGAATATTTGTGATTGATGACACTATGGATGTAACCATAGCTATACCAGCTGATGGTCCGTCTTTAGGTGTAGCTCCTTCAGGGACATGGATATGAAAATCTTTTTTTTCAAAGAAAGGTGGAATTATACCATATTCCAAGCTTTTTGATCTGACATATGATTTTGCAGCTTTAACTGACTCTTGCATAACATCACCAAGTTTACCTGTTATTTGCATTCTACCTTTGCCTGGCATATTAACAGTCTCGATTTTAAGAATTTCTCCTCCTACCTCAGTCCACGCTAGTCCTATTACTATTCCAGTTTTGTCTTTATCTTCTACTTCACCAAATTTGAATTTTTTAATTCCTAAAAAGTCTGGAATATTTTTATCGTTTACTTGAACCTTTTCAACTTCACCACTTACTACTTTCTTAACAACTTTTCTTGTTACTTTAGAAATTTCTCTTTCTAAATTTCTGACACCAGACTCCCTTGTATAACTTCTAATTATCTCTTTTATTGTCCCATCTTCCAAATTTAGTTCACCCTCTTTAACTCCATTTTCTTTTACTTGTTTGGGTAATAGATACTTATTTGCAATATTTATCTTCTCATCTTCTGTATATCCAGGAATTCTTATAACCTCCATTCTATCAAGAAGTGGTGGTAAAATATTTAAAGTATTTGCTGTTGTTACAAACATTACATCAGACAAATCATAATCAACTTCTAAATAGTGATCATTGAAAGCTGTATTCTGCTCAGGGTCTAATGCTTCTAGCAAAGCTGATGATGGATCTCCTCTATAGTCGTTTCCGATTTTATCTACTTCATCTAACAAAAATAAAGGATTTTTTGTACCAGCTTTCTTCATCATTTGAATAATTTTTCCTGGTAAAGATCCAATGTATGTTCTTCTATGACCTCTTATTTCAGCCTCATCTCTTACACCTCCTAACGACATTCTAATAAACTGTCTGTTAGTAGCTTTAGCTATAGATTTTCCAAGTGAGGTTTTTCCAACCCCTGGGGGTCCAACTAAACATAAAATTGGTCCTTTAATTTTTTCCATTCTTTTTTGTACAGCTAGAAACTCAATAATTCTCTCTTTAACTTTTTCTAAACCAAAATGATCTTCATCTAAAATTTTAAGACCTTTATTTAAATCGATATCTACATCATTTTTTTTGAACCATGGAAGATCAATCATCCAATCTAAGTAATTTCTAACAACTGTTGCCTCAGCAGACATTGGACTCATGTTTTTTAACTTCTTAAGCTCTGACATGCACTTCTTCTCGACTTCTTTTGGCATTTTAGCTTTTTGAATTGATTTTTTTAAGTTAGTAGTTTCATCTTTACCATCTTCAATTTCACCTAATTCTTTTTGAATTGCTTTTAATTGTTCATTTAAATAATACTCTCTTTGAGTCTTTTCCATTTGAGTTTTAACTCTTCCTCTAATTCTTTTTTCTACTCCAATGATGCTTGTTTCGCTTTCCATCATTTTAATGGCTGCATTTAATCTTTTCTTAACATCCAATGTTTCGAATATTTGTTGCTTTTCAGATATCGATGCATTTAGGTTTGAAACAATATTATCTACAATTTTAGATGGATCTTTTAATTGTTTAATGTTGCTTATAGTTTCTGATGAAATTTTTTTATTTACAGATGTTAATTTTTCTAATCTTTTTACCGCTGTAAGAGCTAGAGGTAATAAATCTTCGTCTTTGTTTAAAACATCTTTTTGTTGTTCGTATGTACAAGTAATAAATTTTTCATCATCTTTAAAATCAAGAATTTTTACTCTTTTAATTCCCTCAACTAAAACCTTAACAGTGCCATCAGGAAGTTTTAAAAGTTGTAATATATTGCTTTCACATCCATAAGAAAATACATCATTTTTCTTTGGATCATCAACTTCAGAATTTTTTTGAGTAACTAATATTATTTTTTTGTCACTTTTCATTACCTCATTTAAGGCAGTAATAGATTTATCTCTTCCAACAAATAATGGAATTACCATGCTTGGAAACACTACTATGTCTCTAAGTGGTAATAAGGGCTGTGTTAATTTAACTTCCATGAATATAAATATGGATATTATATCTTATAATGCAATAGGAAACTTTTGTTTATTAACTCTTATTAAGCCGCAGAAGTCTTTTCTGTTTTTGATTTGTTCTTAGTATGAACAATAATTGGCTGAGAGGTGCCCTTGGTTGCTCCACCGTCAATAATAACTTCTTCTATGTTATCTTGACCAGGAAGGTCAAACATAGTTTTAAGTAATAAATTTTCTAAAATTGATCTCAAACCTCTGGCTCCAGTTTTCTTACTTATTGCTTTATTGGCAATATCTTTAACAGCCTGATCTTTAAATGTTAATTTTACACCCTCTAACCTAAATAGTTCTTGGTATTGTTTTATTAAAGAATTTTTTGGCTCTTGTAAAATTTTGACTAAAGATTTTTCATCTAAGTCTTCTAATGTAGCTGTAATTGGTAATCGACCAATAAATTCAGGGATAAGACCATATCTTAACAAATCTTCTGGTTCTAAATTTTTCATCCATTCTCCAGTTTTTTTATCCTCTAGAGTTTTTACCTCTGCTCCAAATCCTATAGAAGACCCTTTATCTCTTTGAGATATTATTTTATCAAGACCAGCGAATGCTCCTCCACAAATAAATAAAATGTTAGTTGTGTCGACTTGTAAAAATTCTTGTTGAGGATGTTTTCTTCCTCCTTGAGGAGGAACGCTTGCCACTGTTCCCTCCATAATTTTTAATAAAGCTTGTTGAACACCCTCTCCAGATACATCCCTAGTTATAGATGGGTTTTCAGACTTTCTACTAATCTTGTCCACCTCATCTATATAAACAATACCTCTTTGAGCTTTTTCAACATTATAATCTGCTGCTTGTAATAATTTTAAAATTATATTCTCAACGTCTTCACCTACATAGCCTGCTTCTGTCAAAGTGGTAGCATCAGCCATAGTAAAAGGTACATCAAGTATCCTTGCAAGTGTTTGAGCTAATAATGTCTTTCCACATCCTGTTGGTCCTACCAGCATAATATTCGATTTTGACAGCTCAACAGTTTTGCTTGTTTTATTTTCGTAATTTAATCTTTTGTAATGATTATGAACTGCAACTGATAAAACTTTTTTTGCGTGAGATTGTCCAATCACATAATCATCAAGAACTTTACATATTTCTTTTGGTAAAGGTAAGCCATCCTGATGTTTTACAAAATTATCTTTGCTTTCCTCTTTTATAATATCCATACAAAGTTCTACGCATTCGTCACAAATGAATACAGTTGGACCGGCAATTAGTTTTCTAACTTCATGTTGGCTCTTGCCACAAAAAGAACAGTAAAGAATATTTTTATTGTTGCTCATAATTTTTTATTCGAATCAATTTTTATACTTTAATACATATGATGCAAAGTAATCAAGTATAGGTTGTGGACAAACTATATATTGTGACCTATTCTCTTTTTTCTACCACTTTATCTATAAGGCCAAAACTTTTTGCATTATCAGGAGTCATAAAGTTATCTCTCTCTAATGCTGATTTAATTTCATCAACTGATTTTCCGGTATGTTTTGAGTAAATTTCATTTAATCTTTTCTTTAGAGATAAAACTTCATTAGCGTGAATTTCAATATCTGTCGCTTGTCCTTGAAAACCAGCAGAAGGTTGATGAACCATTATTCTTGAATTTGGCAATGAAAATCTTTTTCCTTTAGCGCCAGCTGCCAGTAAAAATGAGCCCATGCTTGCTGCTTGACCTATACACAATGTACTTATTTCTGGTTTAATGTATTGCATTGTGTCATAAATACCAAGTCCAGCTGTTACAAGTCCACCAGGACTATTTATATATAAAGAAATTTCTTTCTTAGGATCTTCAGACTCTAAAAATAATAATTGCGCAGTAACTAATGATGCAACCGCATCATTTATGGGACCAACTACAAATACAATTCTCTCTTTAAGTAGTCTTGAATAAATATCATATGCCCTTTCTCCTCTACTGGATTGTTCGACAACCATAGGGATAAGGGTGTTTAATTGTTCGGGTATTTTAATAGACATAATCGATTCGATTAATCTTATACAACTTGTGATTACTTTTTGCTAACCTTTTTTACTTTTTTAGGTTTTGATGCAGGAGTTTTAGTTTTTTTAGTTTGTTTTGATTTTGTTTTTAGCTCTTTTTTTTTAGGATCTGTTTTTTTCTTATTTTTTTCATCTCCATCCTTTTTAGCAAGTTTAGCTTGCTCTTTAATGTTGTTTTCGTTTTCTTCTTTTAGAATTTTTTCAGCTTCTTCTTTAGTAATTTCTTTTTTAGTAGTTTTTGCTTTTTTCTTTATTTCTTCAATTATTTTTTCTTCATAAATTTGTCCCCTTAAACTATCTATGGCTGCAGGATTTTGTTCATAATAATCTTTAACAATCTTCTCTTGGCCTGGCATCATTCTAAATTGTTTTTGTATTTCCACATTAATTTCTTCCTGAGATACATTAATTTTATTTTCCTCACCAAAAGCATTCAAAATTAATCCAGTTTTAATTCTTTTTTTAGCTTGCTCCTCGAGTGATTTTTGGTTCTTTTTAATTTCGTCTTCCTTCATTCCTTGAGATAATGTTTTAACTTCCTGTTCAATTAAGTTACCAGGTAATTGGTCTAATTTTTCTTTCTCTATTTGCTCAAGAATATTTTTTTTTGTAATCATGGCTAAAGAATTTTTATATTCATCATTTATTTGTTTTGAGATAAGTTCTTTTAAATTTGCTAAATCTTTTGCACCCATATTTTTAGCAAAATCATCATTAATTTTTACTTCTTCTGGAGTTCTAACTGCTGTAATCTTGCATTCAAAAACAGCACTTTTGTTAATAAGATCTTTTTCAGGGAAATTTTCAGGTAGATTTACTTCTACATTTTTTGTATCACCTGATTTGACGCCTTCTAATTGTTTATCAAAACCTTTAATAAATAAATCTTTTCCAAGCACTAATTGGGTGTTTTTACCTTCGTTACCCTTAAATTCTTTACCGTCAATAGTTCCATTATAATCAAAAATTACAAGGTCATTCATTTTTGAACTGTAATTTGCTTCTGCATCTTTAAAATTATTTTGATTTTTTGCAATTTCATTAATTCTTTTATCTGTTTCTTTTGGATCAATTTTTACAACATACTCATCTACTTTAATTGAGCTTAGTCCTTTAGCAGAAACCTCGGGTAGCTCTGTAACTGAAATAACGTATTCTAAATCTTTTCCTTCGCCAAAAGACTTTAAATCTATTTTAGGTTGTCCTGCAGGTTTGATTTTATTTTCTTCTAGGGCTTTTGTTGTCGTATCTTTTAGTAACTTATCAATTACCTCACCATAAACAGCTTTACCAAATTGTCTTTTTAATATTTCGGTAGGTACCTTGCCAGGTCTGAAACCTTTTATTACAACGTCTTTTCTTATTTCGTCATATTTCTCATCCATAAAGCCTGAGATTGTTTTTTTATCTATAAATACTTTAAGATCTTTTTCTAAACCTTTTTTATTTTCTATTGTTACTTTCATAATCTATTTATGGTAGGCGAGAAAGGACTCGAACCTTCACAGCTTGCACTATTGGTTCCTAAGACCAACGCGTCTACCAATTCCGCCACTCGCCCAAATTTATGCTGTTTTATATAGTATTGATCTAATTTGTCCAATCAGAATAATAGTGTAAAAGGATATAAATATATAAAAAAATGATAGTTTCACCGTGTATAAGCATTTGCAAAATGGATCCTGTAACTGGATACTGTTATGGCTGTGGAAGAAATAATGAAGAAAAGAAGATTTGGAAAGACCAAAATACTAAGGATGAGTGGAAAAAACAAAATTTAGAAGATATTCAGAAGAGAATGCAAGGATGGCAGCTAGAAAGTTTCAAAGAATCTTATGAACATAAAAAAAATAATGGAATGTCATTATTTAAAAAGAAGCAACTAAATGACTCAAACTAGATTAGTTGTAATAATTTATATAATTGGAATTCTTATTGGAGCATTTGTTTTTGATTTGTGGGGTGCTGAAACGAGTGCTATTAAAAGTTTAGCGGCGATGTTTTGGACAGCATTGTTGCTTATAGCTATTGTATTTGCTGATAAAAAAAAGGAATAATTAATCTTTTTGTATTAGTTCACTTATAAACAAATCTCCATTACCATCTTCTACTGCTTTTTTGTAAAAAGATTTTTTTACATCAGCTAATTTTTCTGCATTACCTAAATCTTTTAGCATCTCGTGGATGTAAGTAAGATCTTTTAAAGTATTGGAAGTTGAAAATTTAAATCCAGTATAATCATCTTTAAGCACATTATCAAAAATTCTATTTAAAGCTGTTGAGTTTCCAGATCCTAATTTTGCTACTGCAAAAAGTTTTTCTAAATCAATGTCTAATTTTTTTGCACTCTTTATGAATTCTATAACATTTGTTGCAGTACCGAGTGACAAAAAATTATTTAGTAGCTTTGACTTTGCTCCTTTGCCCACTGCTCCAAAATGGAAATAATCTTTACAAAAAGTTTTTAAATAAACTTCAGATTTTTTAAAATTTTCCTCCGATGCTCCAACAATACCTCCACAAACACCTTCTTCTGCTTGAACGGGACCGCCCATAACAGGGCATTCGATGTAGTTAATTTTTTGTTTTGAAAAAATCTGTTCCATTTGAATAGATCCATTTTGGTTATGTGTTGTAACATCAATAATTAATGTATTATCTTTTAGTAAAGTTGTGACTTTTTCAGCAATACTTAAAGCGATAGGTGTATTGGTCACACAAAAAAATAATGCATCTAAATTCTTTTCACAAAGTTCATTGTAAGATTTTACCTCAATAGCTCCATCACTTACAATCTTATCTATCGGTGCCCTTTTTTTGTTTGCAATAACAAATAAGTTATTTCCTTTTTTTAAAATATTTTTGGCTATCCCATAACCCATATAGCCAACACCAATAAAACCTACATTCATAATCTAAAATAATTATAGTATAAGACATAGAGATTAAAAATTAATATTTATGACTAATGATTTTGAAAAACTTGAAAATTTGATAGTGGGCTGCAAAAAATGCACTAGGTTGGTCAATTTTAGAAAAAAGATAGCTAAAGAGAAACGAAAACAATACTTAAATGAAAAATATTGGGGAAAACCAATAACAGGCTTTGGTGACCCAAAAGCCAGAATTTTGTTTGTTGGTTTAGCACCAGCAGCACATGGTGGCAATAGAACGGGAAGAGTTTTTACAGGAGATAGGTCGTCTGATTTTTTATACAAGTGTCTTTATAAAGCAAAGTTATCTAACCAGCCAAATTCGGACCACAGAAGTGACGGACTTAAATTGAGAGATATATTTATAACTACTGCTTTAAAATGTGTCCCACCTGGAGATAAACCAACAAAAAAAGAACTAAACACTTGCTTTAAATATTTTAATAAAGAAATTGAATACTTAGAAAATTTAAAGATTGTTGTTGCACTTGGGAAAATAGCTTTTGATGCTTGTATACAATTTTACAAAAAACATTACAGAATTGACTCAAATATTAAATTTGGGCATAGTAAATTCTTTAAACTCCCAAATAATATTTTATTGGTAGGTTCTTATCATCCAAGTCCAAGAAATGTAAATACAGGAAGAATTAACGTAAATAAAATGACTAATTTATTTATTAAAGTAAAAAATACTATTTAGTTAATTGTTCTTTGAATTTTTCAGGCATTTTGGTTGGTTTGCCCTCTTTATTAATTGTAGCTAAATGAACATCTGCAGTTAAAATTAAATTTTCTTTTACAAATATATCTTGCTTCATTTTGATTGATACATTCTTTACTTCTACAATTTCAGAAAAAATATCAAGTTTATCCTCTAATCTTGAAGGTTTTATAAAATTTAAATTACAAGATTTAACAATTATATGTATTCCATAATTTTCTTTCAGGTTAGAATTTGTAAATTTTACAGAGGCAATGGCATCAGTTCTAGCACGCTCTATAAATTTTAAATAATTTGCATAATAAACTACTCCACCAGCATCTGTATCCTCATAATAAACATTAAAACTTGATTTAAATTTTTTCATAAAAATAATAATATCAAAGTGAAAATATTTTTTATACTAATGATTAATACAATATGAAAATTTATATAATTTGGTTATTTGGTGTTATATTATGGAATTTCGGATATCCAGAAGCCGCTCCAATCCTTGACGTTTTGGCTGCAATAATACTGTCTTTATTAAGTTTTGGTTTAAAAAAATATCTTAATTAAACTTTTACTCAGAGGAAAAAAAAATATTTTGGTAATAACTAACTGCGGTTAGTTTTGAATTATCGGTATCTGCCATAATTGCAATTCCTGAAAGCTCATCAACGTCTAAATCATGAAATTTTTTAAAGTCTTCTTTTACATTAGCTTTTACTGTAACCCATTCATTTAAATTTGACTTTGTTGAAGCCAGAACGCTATCGATAGATTTCTTTGTATATGGGCTTGGCCATGTCTCTCCTACATTTGAATTACTTGAAAAAACATAGTTTATAGCTCTATTTGATAATGGCGTTGCACCAGTTTTTTTGATTACAAAAACTCTAGCAGCAAAATCATGACCTTTTTTTGTATTTTCTTTTATACCTTTAAGATCTTTTTCAATCTTCCAAGTAATATTTATAATAGGAGTTTTATCTAAATTAATTTTTATTTCTTTGCCTACTCCTGATGCTGCATTAGCTGCCACTGCTTTTAAATAGTTTCCGTTCTCATTATTTTCAATAGAATAGACTGTTTTTGCATCAGCTCCTCTTACTTTTCTAACTTCTAATGAATTTAATTCCTCCTCTGTAAAATCAAAAACTATCAGTTTTTCGGCACAAACCGATGATATAAACAAAAAATAAATTGTTATTATTTTGATAAATTTTGTAAGCACACGCTTCATATAATTAAATATTTTTAATTATCAACTATAATTTGAAATTTACCTTTAAGGTAAAAGAACAATTTTTGGTGAAGAACAGGTTCCGTCATGAATTTGTTTAAAGGCCTCTGCGCCTTTCTTTAATTCCCTATACTCTATCCAATCTAATTTGCCAATTTTTCTGTCAGCTAAAATTTTGATTGTATTTTCAAAATCTTTATTAGTATAACAATATGTACCAATAAAAGTTACCTCTTGAAGAGTTGCTTTTCTAAAATTAAACTGTCCTTCAGGTTGGGTTAATCCAATATGTATTATGGTGCCACCAGGTTTAATAACCGAGATCGATTGTTGTCTTGAAACTTCTAAGCCTACTGAATCAAAGACAATATCAAAACTATCATTTTGTATTTCTTTGTCCGATGGATTAACAAATTTACCCTCAAAATATTTTGCACATTCACTTAGTCTCAGGTTATTAGGGTCAGACATAATGATATTTTTATTTCCCTTAATTTTAGATAATATTAACGAGCACAATAATCCAATCGCTCCGGCTCCTTGAACTAAAGTTCTACATTCAGATAGTGGTTTTTTAAGAGAATTCTCTCCCATTAAGACTGCATGCAAAGCAACTGCTGTTGGTTCTGCTATAGCTGCTTCATTAAGATTTAAATGGTCGGGTACCTCATAAATATTTTGATTAGGAGAAGAAACTAATTCTGCAAAAACTCCTTGTCTTTCGTATGGTCTGTTCATTCCTAAGAGAACTCTATGTGGACACAAATGCTCTCGCCCACTTGTGCAATATTCACATTTTCCACATGTAATTAATGGATTTAAAACAGCATTTTTTCCTTGAAATTTACCATTTTGTATTACACCACTTACTTCATGTCCAATTATTAGTGGAGCAATTCTTCGTTCATCTTTTCCGTGATACGCGTGCATATCTGATCCACATATACCTGAGGCATGAACTTTTAATATACTTTCTCCACTGGTCTCTACAGGATCTTTTTCTTCTCTGTAAACCAATTCTTCAACACCGGTATAAACTAAAGCTTTCATAATTATTTTTCAGCTAGAAGATAATATATAAAAAACGATACGACAAATCCTAATATCCAAGAAAATGATTTTATATCTGAGAAATTGATATTCCATAATAATGAAAGTGAGAATATAAAACCTATAATAAGTGAATACACAGCTTTATAGTTCCAACCATTTGTATACATATATTCATTTCCATCCCTCAAAAAAAACAGATCTTTGTGATTTACTTTCCCTTTTTTCACCAGATAGTAGTCAGCAATTATTATTGCAAAGGTTGGACCAAAAAATGCTGCAAGGCTGTCGATAATATTTATTACACCTATTTGACTTAAAATAGATGGCCACAAACCTCCAGCAAGAAAACCAATTATTAAAATTAATACTCCAGAAGTTTTGAGATCTAGATTATTAGGAATAAAATTTATTATACTATTTTGCGTAGGTACATAATTAGAAATTAAATTAGTAGATAGAGACGAAAAAATTATAAAAATTAGAACAAACACAGTTAAGCCAGTATTGTCTAATTTTCCAATAATATCCATTGGCTTAGTTAATATTTGATCAACAACAATAAGCTTTTGATTTAAAACAACATCTACTCCAACAACTATAGATGTTGCTAAAAATGAAAACAAAATCATATTTAGAAAAAGACTAAGGTTTCCCAATTTTAGATCTTTATCTGTTTTGACATATCTAGAAAAATCTCCAAAATTTAACAACACAATTGAGAAGTATGAGAAAATTGTACCTGTTAAAACTACAAAAGGTAAAACGTTAGATTTTGAAAAAAAATTTCCATCTGTTGTATTTGATTTAAGAGACTGAAAAATTTGTGTGTGATTTTCAGAAGTTAAAATTAAAAAAAAAACTAACAAACCTAAATAAACAAAGATGGCTGAAAACTGTAAAAATCTTTGATTAAACCTTTGTCCATTTGTAAATAAAAAATACTGAACAACAAAAGTTAATACTAATGAAATCCAATCAATAATATTTAATCCAAGAAAAAAAGCTAAAAATACTTGATCATCTAGAATTTGACTATCTAGGTTATAATAAATAAAAATTCTAATTAGATATGTAATTGATTTTGATATAAAAAATGTTTGAATACCAAACATAAATACTCCAATGACAGATCTTAAAAGACTTAAGTATTTGGCTCCACTTAAGCCCATGGAAATTCTGAGCATAACAGGAAAAGGTAATCCATGCTTTTGTGATGGTTTGCCGATCAATGATATAAATAAATAGATAAATATAGAGGCGGCTAATGAGGAAGTTAAGACCAGTACAGTACTAAGATTATATATTAAATATAAAGAGGCTATTAACGCAAAACCTGCAATGGTTTGGATACTATTAGCCCAAAAGCAAAATAAATCAATTGATGTCCATGTTTTGTTGCTTGGGTTAACTGTGGCTAATTCAAAATTTTTTAATTCTATATTCTGACTCACTAATGTAACCTTAAACTAAAATTTTTATATGTCTATAATTGTGATATCCATAATTTTGTAATTCTATGAATTTTCTAAAAAACAATATTGGCTACGTTTCTATGTTCGTTGCAGTGATAGGTTTCGGGTCAGGTCCACCGTTTGTGAAATTAGCATTACAGGAATTTTATGTAATGGATTTAATGGCGGTACGATTCTCTTTAGCATTTGGCTTGATGTTAATTTTTGCTTTAATCATGAGGGCAGATTTAAAAATCAGAAAAATTGGGTTAACTCCTTTCTTAATGGGTTTATTAAATCCATTTCTAGTTACTCTAAGTTTTCATATTGGTCTACTTCTAACTTCACCAGTAAATGGAGTTGCTTTAATTAGTACTTTGCCAATATGGCAACCATTTGTTGCAAGATTTTTTTTAAAAGAAAAAATTGAAATAAAAGTAATTATTGGAGCTTTTATAACAATTATTGGAACTTTAATTTTACTTACAAGTCAAACAAAATCAGGACAAGGAAATTATATTGGTGATTTAATTATCTTTTTAGGAATGATTTGCGTTTCTATAAATGAGGTTTTGGGAAGAAGATTTATGCAAACTAAAGTTGATCAATTGGGAGTTAATACTTATCAATATTTTATTGGTGCTATACTATCTTTAATAGTTCTTTTTATAATTTGGCCAAATTCAAGTTTTGAATATCAAAATTATCTAAACTTTTCACCTCCAGTTTTAGCGGCTATAACTTTATCTTGTATAACGTTTGGAGCATATTTATTTTATAATTTTGCTCTTAGAAGGGTCCCGGTAGGTAGAATTAGTTTAATGTATCCTTTAACAGGTCCTATTGGTGCAACAATGTCTTGGTTAATTATCGACTCTCCGATTTCAACAAAGGTTTTTATATCTTTAGCAATAATTTTAGTGGGAACTATTATTCCTCAAATAAATAAGTCTAGCTAAGGTGACGGGTACATTACCCCAGGCAACCATAATGCTATTTTTGG
Organism: uncultured Pelagibacteraceae bacterium; assembly: GCA_902609675.1. GTDB lineage: Bacteria > Pseudomonadota > Alphaproteobacteria > Pelagibacterales > Pelagibacteraceae > Pelagibacter. The sequence continues at coordinate 71,365 of CACLST010000003.1, forward strand.
AAATATTATAATTAATATTAAACCAATTACTTGGATAACCATAAATTGCATCATGCCAAGATAAATATCTTTTAAATCCCACTCAGGAACTACTCCTTTTAAGAAATAAGCAGATAATGCAACAGGAGGTGAGAGCCAGGCGGTTTGGAGATTAACGGCCACTAATATTGCAAACCATGTAAGATTAAATCCTAACTCAATTACTAAAGGTAGAACAATTGGTAATACTATTAAAACTATTGGTACCCACTCTAAAGGCCATCCTAATAAAAAAATAGCAGCCATTATAATTGCTAAAATTACATATCTATTTACTTCTAAATTTAAAAGAAAATCAGTTAAAAGAGATGGGGTTCCTAATTTTGAAAAAACTGCTCCAAAAAAGTTCGATGCAGCAACTAAAAACATTATAAGGGCTGTGATTTCTAATGTTTTTAAAAGGGCATCTTTTAAACCTGGGAGAGTTAATTTTTTATATGCTAGAGCAAGTAAGATCGCACCAAATGCTCCCATGCCAGCTCCTTCAGTTGGAGTAGCAAGACCGAATAAAATACTTCCTAGTGCAAAAAAAACTAAACCTGCGGGAGGAATTAATCCCATAATAAATTCATACCAAACCTTAGCCATGTTAGTTGGTTGTTCGTTTGCTGGTAAAACAGGGCCAAGTTTTGGATTAAGATAGCATCTTAATGTTGTGTAAGCAGCGTACAAGCATGCTAATAAAATACCTGGCATTATGGCTGCAGCAAATAAATCTGTGACAGGAATTTCTAAAACAGGTCCCATCACAACTAACATAATACTTGGAGGAATTAAAATTCCAAGAGTTCCGCCAGCACAGATTAACCCAGCAGACAGTCTAGTATCATAACCAGTTCTAATCATAGTTTTACCTGCCATAATTCCTAAAATTGTAACTGATGCACCAACTATTCCAGTTGCAGCTGCAAAAATTGTTGAGACAAACATTACTGCATAAAATAATGCTCCTCTTGTCTTAGAAAGCATTAATTGGACTGCATTAAATAATCTCTCCATTAAACCTGCTTGTTCCATTAAAATTCCCATAAATATAAAGAGTGGTACGGCGGCGAGTGTATTCTCCGTCATAATCATATTGAACTGAAGGGTCATTAAGTAAAAGACTAATTTACCAAAACCCCAATATCCAAAAACAAGGCCTAAAAATATTAAAGTAAATGAAATTGGAAACCCAACAAAGATTGCAAATAGCATGCAACCAATCATTATTGCTCCAATAATTTCTGGACTAAAGAAATCCATTAAGGCCATCTCCCCTTAACAAAAGCATAATAAGTTTTTAAAATTTCAGATATACCTTGTACTAAAAGTAAAAATGCACCAATAGGCATACAACTTTTTAAAGGCCACATAATTGGCATCCATGTTGTATCCATGGCTCTTTGAATTCTAACTTTACCACCTAAGCATTCCTCTAAATTTGATCTTCCACAAATTGAAGTATAGGCGTAATCAAAACTTACAAGGAAAAACACAAGAAACCCTGGTATAAAAAATAATAAATATAAAAATAAATCTACTCTAGCCTGATTTTTTACTGACCAATTTCGATAAAGAAAATCTGCTCTTATATGTATTCCTTTTGATAATGTATAGGCTGCACCTAACATAAATAAAGCACCAGCCAACATTCTACTTATATCAAATGACCATAAAGTAGGTCTGTTGAAAAAATGCCTTCCAATAACCTCATGGATCATTGCATAAATTAGAAATACAGTTAACCAGGCAAATACTTTGCCGGTAATTAACATTTTTGAGTCTATGAATTCTATTGTTTTTGCCATCCAAGGAGTCATATCCTCAGGCATTTTTAAACTTGTTCTTCTTTCGGCTATAAGCTCGTCAGTGATATCAAGATTTTCTTTAACTTTAGGCTCTGAGTCTTTATCAACCATTTAACAAGTATAGTTATTTAAATTAAATTTGTAAAAAAAACGGGGATTTTTTAAACAATCCCCGTTTTAATATTTTTAACTACTGTTGTGATGCGAATGCAGTTCCAATTGATGCATCAGATGTTTCCATTTGTGCAATAAAAGGTACTACAATTTTTGCATGTGCAGTCATGTGCTCATAAACTTCTTTAAAGAAAGCATTTGATGCAGCATTCTTTTTAAGAGTTGCTTGAGCAGCGTTCATGTACTCAGTGAAATAATCAGCTGGTGTATCCCAAAGTTTTACACCGTGATTTTCAGTAAGATCGATTAACGCTTTACCATTTTCTACAGCTCTATTAGTGATGTTTCTAGTGATCATCGCTTCAGACGCAACTTCCATTGCATATTTTTGATGGTCAGTTAAAGAATTGTAAACATCTCCATTAATATAGATATCACCATTTACTACGTTTTGGTGTAATCCTTGTAGATAGTAGTTTTTAAGAACTTTTTGAAAACCAAAAACTGAGTCTGGTTTTGGACAACACCATTCAGCAGCATCAATAGTTCCTTTTTCAAGTGCTGGTAAAATATCACCACCTGATAAAGATACTGATGCAATTCCGATATCTTTGTATGTTTGTCCTGGAATTCCTGGAGGAGTTCTGAATCTGTATTTTCTGAAATCATCCATGTTTTTAATTGGCTCTTTAAACCAACCTAATGCTTCAGGTCCTGATGATGCCATCACGAAACCTTTAACATTCATTCCCATTTCGCTCCATAATTGGTCGTATAATTCTTTACCACCATTATCGAAATACCAAGCTAACCAAGATTTAGTGCTTAAACCAATTCCTCCACCAGCAACTGGCGATCCAAATAACATCGCAGCTGGGTGATAGTTTGACCAGTAGTGAGTCCATGCTGCACCACCATCTACTAGACCTTTGTCAACAGCTTCTAGTGTTTCTTTCATACCAACAACTTCACCTTTTGAAAGAAGCTCAAATTTTAACTCTCCACGAGTTAGTTTTGTTACTCTGTCAGTCCACATTTTTACGATTTGTCCATCGTATGATGTTTTTGGAAAAGTAAGTTGGATTTTTAATGTTTTAGCAGAAGCAGATCCAATTACCGAAACTGCAAATACTAAAGCTAAAATCATTGAAGTGATTTTTTTCATTATTTATCCCTCTCTTTATTGTTATTAAGTCTTAATAATGAGCGAAGTAAAACTCATTGGATGACAAATGTAAAACGATTAATTGTTGCATTTTTTATACAACTAGAGGTTTAATAGTAGCTATTTCTTACCCTTAGGATCAAAGGGATAATCCCAAGCATCTCCGCCAATTTTTTTAGATATACCTGAATAATCTGTTTCGCTATCACCATCTTCACAAAATTCATTAAATATATCTAAAGCATGTTTTCCTAGAGGTGTAGAAGCATTTACAGATTTTGCAGCATCATTAGCTAACTTTAAATCTTTAGTCATCATGGCTGCAGAAAAGCCTGGTCTATATTTGTTATTAGAGGGAACGCCATCTGTTAAATTTGGCAGCGGTGTATATGTTGATAAAGCCCAATTATTTCCAGAGGCATTTTTCATAATTTCATGAACTTTTTTTAAATCCATCTTCAGTCTTTTCGCTAACATTAGTGCCTCTGATGCTGCTATCATTGAAATTCCTAAAGACATATTATTACAAATCTTTACTCCAACTCCACTTCCTTGTGGTCCAGCATGTAAAATTTTTTGCCCCATTATATCCATTAATGGTTTAGCTAAATTTACAGCTTCATCATCTCCACCAACTAAAAAATTTAATTTACCTACTCTTGCTCCCATAACACCTCCTGTAACAGGCGCATCAATCATTTTAATTCCTCTATTCTTTGCTTCCCTGCCTAGTAATAAAGAAGTTTCAATATCAATTGTTGAACAGTCAATTATGAGAGCATCCTTTGAAATTTTATCAATAATACCTTTGTCTCCTAAAAAAAGAGATTTTACATGTTTGCCTTCAGGCAACATTGAGATTACAAAATTTGCACCTTTAAGGACCTCATCTAATGTATCAACCACATCTAAATTCGCATCCTTAGCTTTTCTTATCATTTCTGGAGAAACATCGTA
>CACLST010000004.1 GCA_902609675.1 uncultured Pelagibacteraceae bacterium
TGTGATATTTAAAATTACAGAAATTAAAGAATACTTAAATGGTGTTTTAGTATCATTTCTTGCAAACAAAAAGGTTGAAAATATTTTGATCAAAGAAAATGCTGGAAGCCCAAAAGAAAAATAGAATAAAGCTTTTGCAGAATTACTAACACTTAACTTATCGAAAGAACCATATCCAAATAAAGCAGATGTTATTTGTTCTGAGCCAACAATGAGAGCAAGTGATGCTGGTAAACTTAAAAATAAACTTAATTCTAACGCTTTATTCTGTAACTCTCTAGTTTTTAAAGAGTTATTACTTTTAATATGTCGACTAAGGTTTGGAAGGATTACAGTACCTATAGCAATACCAGCTATTGCTAAATTTATCTGATAAATTCTATCTGCATAATATAAATAGGAAACAGCACTTGCTTGAAATGATGCAATAATTGTGCCAACTAAGATATTTATCTGAGTTACACCTGAAGAAAATATGCTTGGTAAAAGTTTACTAAAAAAATTTTTAACCTTATCGTTTATTTTAAAATGAAAATTTATATGTAATACAAAATATTTTTTTACAAATATTAATAAAAAAATAAATTGTAGAAGCCCTGCAAGAGTAACAGCATATGATAAGTAATAAACCAAATAATCATTTAAATTTTCGGCATATAACAAACAAATTATTAGTAATATATTTAGAATCATTGGTGCTGCAGCTGCAGCTGCAAATTTATTATGTGAGTTTAAAATTGCTGAAAAAAAAGATGCAAGACTAATAAAAAATAAAAAAGGAAATGTAATTCTAGTAAGGTCAATTGCAATATTTAATTTTTCTGTATCATTTGAAAATCCTGGTGCAATTAATTTAATAAAAGCTGGCATGAATATTTCAATTATTAAGATTGTAAAAAACAAGCATAATAGCAATAGATTAAAAATTGTACTTGCGAAAGTGTTTGCATTTTTTTTTGATCTAAGAAGTTCTGAGGAATAAGATGGAACAAATGCAGCATTAAAAGTTCCCTCTGAAAATAATCTTCTAAAAGTATTTGGAATTCTAAAGGCTACAAAAAAAGCATCTGCTAAAGGTCCCGAACCAAGGTATATTGCTATGAAAAAATCTCTAATGTAACCAAGAACCCTACTTAACAAAACAAATAGACTAAATGTGCTTGTTGACTTAATGAGGTTCATAAATCATATTAGTCTTAAATTTACCTTAATAGTATATTTAATTTACCCAATGAAAAAAAACAAAATAGAACATTATTCAGATAAAGAGGCTCTTGAATTTCATAATTCAAATAAATCTGGCAAGATTGAGATAAATTCATCAAAACCGATGACATCAAAAAGAGACTTAGCTTTAGCTTACTCTCCAGGTGTTGCAGCTCCAGTTAAAGAAATTTTTAAAAATCCAGAGCTGGCATATGATTATACTACCAAAGGAAATTTAGTTGCAGTTATAAGTAATGGATCTGCAATTTTAGGATTGGGTAACTTAGGGGCAATTGCATCAAAACCTGTAATGGAAGGTAAAGCGGTATTGTTTAAAAGATTTGCAGATATAGATGCTATTGATTTAGAAATTGACAGTAAAGATCCTGAAGAAATAGTTAATAGTATAAAAAATTTTGCTGTAAGTTTTGGGGGTATCAATCTTGAGGATATTGCTGCCCCAGAGTGTTTTATAATTGAGGAAAATTTAAAGAAAATTCTTGATATACCAGTGTTTCATGATGATCAGCATGGAACAGCAATCATTACATCGGCAGCGCTTATTAATTCGATTCATATTACTAAAAAAATTATTTCTGAAGTAAAAGTTGTTGTTAATGGTGCAGGAGCATCTGCCATGGCGTGCTCAGATTTATTTTTGAAATTAGGAGTAAAAAAAAAAAATTTAACAATGATAGATAGTAAAGGGGTAATTAGTATTGATAGAAAAGGATTGAATAAGTGGAAATTAAAGTATGCAAAAAAAACAAAAGATAAAACCCTTAGTGATGCATTAAAAAATGCAGATGTTTTTCTAGGATTATCCTCGGCAGGAATTTTAAAAAAAGAAATGATCAAACAAATGGCAAAAAATCCAATTATATTTGCATGCGCTAACCCAGATCCAGAAATTTTACCAGAGGAAGCTTACAAGATTAGAAAGGATGCAATTATAGCAACTGGTAGATCGGATTATGCAAACCAAGTTAATAATTTAATTGGTTTTCCATATATATTTAGAGGTGCACTAGATGTAAGAGCAAAAACAATAAATGAGGAAATGAAAATTTCCGCAGCTAATGCAATTGCTAAGTTAGCTAGGGAAAGAGTTCCAGATGAGGTAGCGGCAGCAATGGGAGGAGACAGGCCTAAATATGGTAAAGATTATATTATTCCATCCACATTTGATCCAAGACTAATAAGTGTAATTCCAGTTGCAGTAGCAAAAGCCGCGATAAAAAGTGGAGTTGCTAGAAAAAATATAGAAAATTTTGATCTATACTCTGAACAATTAAAACAAAGATTGGATCCATCAGTAACAATTCTACAAGGGATAAATTCTAAAGTTAAAAAAAATCCAAAAACTGTAGTGTTTGCAGACGGTGAGGATGAGAATACGCTTAAAGCTGCGATTGCATTTAAAAATGGTGGACTAGGAACTCCAATAATTGTTGCAAAAGAGAACGTTGTTAAACAAAGACTAAAAGAAATTGGTTATGGGGAAAACCTAGATATTAAAATTGTGAATTCTACTGATAAAAAATTGAGACACAAATATGTAAAATTTCTTTTTAAAAAAATGCATAGAGAGCAAGGTTTGCTTGAAAGAGATTGTGATAGAATGATTAGAAATGATAGAGTAATTTGGGCATCTTGTATGGTTGAATGTGGAGATGCAGATGCAATGGTAACTGGCAATACGAGAAGATATTCCCAATCGCTAGAAAAAATTAAGAAAGTAGTTCCTGCTCGTAAGGGTGAAATAATGTTTGGATTAAATATGGTTGTAAGCAAGGGTAAAACTGTTTTTATCGGAGATACATCTGTAAATGAGTACCCTTCTTCTGAAGAATTAGCTGATATATCAATATCTTCAGCAAGAGTTGCAAGATTATTTGGATTTGATCCTAAGGTTGCTTTTTTATCTCACTCAACATTTGGTCAACCAATTACAAGTAGGACAAAACATATAAGAGATGCTGTAGAAATATTAAAAGATAGAAAAGTTGATTTTAAATTTGATGGAGATATGCAACCAGATGTTGCTCTCAACGAGGAATACACTGAATTATATCCATTTTCAGAAATAGTTGGAAATGCAAATATTTTAATAATGCCTGGTCAGCATAGCGCAGCAATTTCTAATAAAATTATGAAATCATTAGGGGGTGCTAAAATTATTGGACCACTCTTAATAGGTCTAGCTCAACCAATAGAGATTGCTCCGTTGAGATCTTCTACTTCTGAGATATTAGATTTAGCATCAGTTGCAGCTTATTCTGCTGGTGTAATTAAATATGAAAAAACAAAATAAAATATTTGTTATTTTTTAACAACTCTCAAATCATCAACTAAAAAAATACTTGTAACAACATCCTCAACATCTAAAATTTGTTTGGCTTCTTTAATAACTTCATCTCTCTCAGTTTTATTTTGTGCTATCCCGTAAACATAAATTTTTTTCTTATAAGTATCTATATTATAGTTAACTGCTTTGATTTTTTTACTCCCAATTAAAGCTGCTCTTAGTTGAGAAGTGATTAGTAGATCTTTTGCGGATCTTTTGAAATTAAATTTCTCTTTAATTTGTAAATCATTATTTACTGATCTAGCACCTTTAATTTCCCAAGCTAACTTTGTAATTTTTAATTTATCCTCAACAGCATTTACTTTTCCAGTTAAAAATATTCTTCCATCAAGTATCTTTGTTTTTACAGAAATTATGTAACTTTTATCTTCAGACAATAATTTTGCTCTTAGATTTTGTTGCATTAATGAATCGTCAATTTGGGTACCCAAGCTTCTAGGATCTAAAGCAATAGAGACTCCTGTTCCTAAAACACCAGTAGAGGAATAGCCAACACAACTCGTACAAATTATAAAACTAAATAATAGAATTATTTTTTTAATTTTCATTTTTTATTTTAAGGCAATAATTGTATATAAGTTTTTTAGAAATCTCTCTATCTTCTGAAACTTTTTTCACTATATCTTTAATTGACATTATTTTAATTAATTTATTAATTTTTTTTTTATCTGATTCTTCAAGTTCTTTAAAACTTAATTTTTCTTTTTTAATTTCAGAAATAACAACAGTAATTTCTCCTTTTCTTGAAAAATTTACATCTGATAACTTTTGTACAGAAGTTCTAATATATTCTTCATGATATTTTGAAATTTCTCTACAAATTATAATATCTCTGTCTGAAAAAAATTCTTTTACATCATCTATTCTTTTAATCAATTTATTTGGCGATATAAAAAAAACAATTGAACTTTCAAATAATGATAAGATTTTAAATAATTTTTTTACTTGATTTTGTTTTTCGGGAAGAAATCCACAAAAATAAAAATTATCTGAAAATCCACTTATTGAAATTGCTGAACTAACTGCTGATGCGCCCGGAATAGGAAAAATATTAATTTTATTTTTAACACACTCTTTTACCAATACTCTACCTGGGTCTGAAACAGCAGGGGTTCCAGCATCTGAAACCAATGATACTATTTTATTATTTTTAAGTATTTCTATAACTTTCTCTAAATTTTTATTTTCATTAAATTTATGGTTTGAAATTAGTTTTTTATTTATATCAAATTTTTGAAGTATTTTTTTTGTAACTCTTGTATCTTCGCATAAAATTAAATCTGATTCTTGAAGGATTTTAATGGCTCTAAATGAAATATCACCCATATTTCCAATTGGTGTTGCAACACAATATAGCCCAGGTTTAAATTTATTATTGTTTAAATTCATATGAATTCTGTAAATAAATATATTATTAAAACTTAAATGAAAACTTTAATTAAATTTTTAATGTTTATTGCATTAAGTATCTCCCTTTTTAGTCAAAACATATTTGCCTCTGAAAAAATTAAAATTGGATTAATTATTCCTTTAAGTGGTGAAAATTCTTTAATTGGTGAGAAAATTATAAAATCAATAAGAATGGCAATTAATAAAATTAATGATGAAAGGGTGGAGATAATTCCAAAAGATACAAAATCAAATCCAATTGATGCTTTAAAAGTATCAAAAGAATTATATAAAGACGGTGTAAGAATAATCATTGGCCCAGTCTATAACGAAAGTAACAAATATCTTGATGATTTAAAAGATGTAACTTTTATATCTTTTACCAACAAATTAATCGGTAATCCAAAAAATGTAATCAGCGCTGGCGTCAATGCTGTATCACAAATACAAACAATAAAAAGATTTAATAATAGAAAAAATTTATCAAAAGGTATTATTTTAATCCCAAGAGCACAATTTAAAAAAGAGATAGAAGAAGCAATTAATAAAACTAAAATTAAACATAAAGAAGTATTCTATTATGACAGAGAACCAACTAAACTTACCAAGCAAATCGAAGAATTAACTAAATATCAAATAAGGAAAAATAATCTTAAATTTGAAATACAAAGACTTGAGGGTTTATCATTTAAAGACAAAGATGAAAAAATACAAAATTTAAAGAAAAGAGATACACTTGGAAATATTAATTTTGACTCGGTTGTTATAGCTGATTTTGATGAAAATCTAAAAAGTGTTGCTACATCTCTTCTATATACTGATGTCTCATCAAAAAGAATTTCTTATATAACCTTAAATCAATGGTTTGACGAAAGTCTTTTAAAAGATGATTCCCTACATCCAATATATTTTCCCTCAATTAATAAAGATAATTATGAATTATTTATGAATGATTTTAAAAACGCTTATGGTTTAGATGGAGATCAACTTTCATTTTTAAGTTATGATCTAATAGGATTGGTCTATTTTTTAATTTATGAAAACGATTTTAAAATTTCAAAAAAAATATTCTATAAAAAAAATAAGTTTAAAGGCAAAATAGGAGTTTTTGAAATAAGCAAAAATACTATTACTCATCAACTAAACTTTTATAGCATTGAAGATAAAAAATTTAAAAAAATTTTTTAATTTTTTTAAATGCATTAAAACGATGGTCTATACTATATTTTTTATGAGGGTCCATCTCACCAAAAGTTAATCTTTTTCCTTTAGGTATAAAGATTGGATCATATCCAAAACCATTTTTTCCTCTCTTTAAATTAGATATTCGTCCCTCAATTTTACCAATTTTACTTATAAATTTACCATTTGGCCAAAAGATAGTAAGCACACAAATAAATCTCGCACTTAATTTTTTTTTTTTCCAATTTTTATCTTTTTTAGAAATTTTTTTGTAAACTTTTTTAATAGCTAAACTGAAATTTCTTTTTTTTCCTGACCAATCTGCTGAATATACGCCTGGTGCTTTATCTAAAATGTCAATCTCAATTCCAGAGTCATCTGATAAACAAATTTTACTAGTTTTTTCTGAAAAATATTTTGCTTTTAAAAGAGAGTTTTGTGTAAATGTGGTTCCAGTTTCTATTGGACTGGGTATTTTAAAGTCCAAATTTGAATAAATTTTTAAACTTTTGGGCAATAGATCTGCTATTTCCTTTAGTTTTCCTTTATTATTTGAGCCAATGAATATCTCTTTAATTTTTTTTTTAGGCACCTAGAAATTATACTTTTTCTTACCATATAAACAATATGGATAAAGAAGAAATAAATGAAGATATAAATATTAGTAAAGATGAAAAAGATGAGTTAAACGCTCAAACAGCTGAAAATGATGTTGAGGCTCAAAAGAGTAAAGATAAAAATTCAGATTCAGAGAAAAATGATGATGAAAAGCTAACTCCGGAACAAGAATTAGAAACACTTAAAGACAAATTAGCAAGAACATTTGCAGAGATGGAAAATCAGAGACGAAGATTTGAAAAAGAAAAAGAGGATGCATATGAGTATGGTGGATATACTTTCGCAAAAGAGGCCTTAAACCTATTAGATAATCTTGAGAGATCAAAAGCTGTATTGGAGAGTGATGATAAATTAAAAGATACTGAAGCACTTATAAAAATTATAGAACATTTAGATATTATAAACACTGATATGCTTTCAATTTTTAAAAAAAATAACATTGAGCCTATTAAATCTATTAATGAAAAACTTGATCCAAACCTTCATCAAGCTATGATGGAAGTTGAGGATGATACAAAGGATCCAGGAACCATTGTACAAGAAATTCAAAAAGGCTTTTTGATGAAAGACAGATTATTGAGACCTTCTTTAGTAGGTGTTTCAAAGAAAAAAGTTAAAGAGGTTGAAAAAGAAGAGAAAAAAGATGAAAAAAACCAGTAAAAACAACAAAAATTTAAATTTTAAAGACGGTTGTAGTCTTATAATTAGCACTTATATGTCGGGTAGGTATTAAATAATGAGCAAAGTAATAGGTATAGATTTAGGAACAACAAACTCATGTGTAGCAGTAATGGAGGGTACACAAGCTAAAGTTTTAGAAAATGCTGAAGGAGCAAGAACAACTCCTTCTGTAGTTGCATTTTCAGATAACGATGAAAAATTAATTGGACAGCCTGCAAAGAGACAGGCGGTAACCAATCCAGAAAACACAATATTTGCTGTCAAAAGATTAATTGGAAGAAATTTTGATGATCCTTCTGTAAAGAAAGATGTTCAGACCGCACCTTTTAAGATCGTTAACTCTGATAAAGGAGATGCATGGATAGAAGCTAAAGGTAACAAATACTCGCCATCTCAAATTTCTGCTTTTACACTTCAGAAAATGAAAGAGACTGCTGAAAAATATTTAGGCCAAGAAGTTTCTCAAGCTGTAATAACTGTTCCAGCATATTTTAATGATGCACAAAGACAGGCAACTAAAGATGCAGGTAAAATAGCAGGTTTAGAAGTTTTAAGAATTATTAACGAACCGACAGCAGCATCGCTTGCATATGGATTAGATAAAAAGACAAACAATAAAATTGCTGTTTATGATTTAGGTGGAGGTACTTTTGATGTATCAATTCTTGAGTTAGGAGATGGAGTATTTGAGGTTAAATCAACAAATGGTGATACTTTCCTAGGTGGTGAAGATTTTGATAATACAATTGTTGATTATCTATTAACTGAATTCAAAAAAGAAAATGGTATTGATTTAAAATCAGATAAATTAGCATTACAAAGACTTAAGGAAGCTGCAGAAAAAGCAAAAATTGAATTATCGTCTGCGGCTCAAACTGAGATAAATTTACCATTTATTACAGCTGATAAAACTGGTCCAAAACATATTAATATGAAAATGACTAGAGCTAAACTTGAGGCTCTTGTTGAAGATCTTATTTCTAGAACTATTCCACCTTGTGAAACAGCTCTTAAAGATGCTGGTTTAAGTGCAAGCGAAATTGATGAAATAATACTTGTTGGTGGAATGACCAGAATGCCAAAAGTAATAGAGGAAGTTAAAAATTTCTTTGGAAAAGAACCAAACAAATCTGTAAACCCTGACGAGGTTGTTGCAATGGGTGCTGCAATTCAAGCAGGAGTATTGCAAGGTGACGTTAAAGACGTATTATTATTAGATGTTACGCCACTATCTCTAGGAATAGAGACTTTAGGTGGAGTTTCAACTAAATTGATAGAAAAAAATACTACAATACCAACTAAGAAAAGTCAGGTTTTCTCAACAGCAGAAGACAATCAACCTGCAGTTTCAATTAGAGTTTTACAAGGTGAAAGAGATATGGCCTCTGACAACAAGATTTTAGGTAATTTTGAACTAGTAGGTATAGCTCCAGCTCCTAGGGGGGTTCCTCAAATTGAAGTTACGTTTGATATCGATGCAAACGGAATTGTAAATGTTTCTGCTAAAGATAAGGGGACTGGTAAAGAACAAAAAATTCAAATTCAAGCATCAGGTGGTTTAAGTGATGAAGAAATAAACCAAATGGTTAAGGATGCTGAGACAAACAAAGAAGCTGACAAAAAGAAAAGAGAAGCTGTAGATGCGAGAAACCAAGCTGACACCCTACTTCATTCTACTGAAAAGAATTTAAAAGAGCATGGTAGTAAAGTTTCTGATGCAGACAAAAAAGCTATTGAAGATGCATCCGCGAATGTAAGAAACGCATTAAAAGGAACTGATGTTGAAGAAATTAAAAAGAAAACTCAAGATTTGGTTCAAGCTTCAATGAAACTAGGCGAAGCTATTTACAAATCACAACAAAGTACAAAACCTGGTGATGCACCTAAAGATGCAAAAGATGAAGGGAAAAAAGACGATAATGTTGTTGATGCAGACTTTGAAGAAGTAAAAGACGATAAAGAAAAAAGCGCCTAAACTATCAACCATTTGTCTATAACTAGTTATGGCAAAAAGAGATTACTACGATGTTTTGGGTGTTGAAAAAAGTGCTGGTCCAGACCAAATAAAAGCAGCTTATAGAAAACAAGCAGTAAAATATCACCCAGATAAAAATAAAGGTGACAAAGGAGCAGAGGAAAAATTTAAAGAAGCTTCTGAGGCATATCACGTTCTATCAAATTCAGAGAGGAAACAAAATTATGATAATTTTGGTCATGCTGCATTTGAGAATGGTGGCGGAAGTGGAAGAAGTGGTTTTGGAAACTTCGACTTTTCTGGCTCTTTTTCAGATATCTTTGAAGACTTTTTTGGCGAAGGTTTTGGTGGAGGTGGAAGAAGATCAAGAAGATCTAATAACCGTGGATCAGATTTAAGATATGATCTTTCTATAAGTTTAGAAGAAGCTTACGCTGGAAAAAAACAAGATATTAAATTCTCCACATCAGATAGATGTGATACATGTAGCGGTTCAGGCTCAAAACCTGGACAAAGTGCAAGTACATGTTCTATGTGTGGTGGTCACGGACAAGTACGTTCCAGCCAAGGTTTTTTCACTGTTCAACAAACATGCCCTCAATGTGCCGGATCAGGGGAACAAATTACTGATCCATGTACAAGCTGTGGCGGTCAAGGTAAAAAACAAGCAAGTAAGAGGCTTTCAGTAACTATTCCTAAAGGAGTAGACGATGGAACAAGAATTAGATTATCAGGTAAGGGAGAAGCAGGCTCAAGGGGAGCTAGTAATGGTGATCTTTATTTATTTATTAATGTAAATTCTCATGAACTTTTCAAAAGGTCTGAAGAAAATTTATTTTTTGAATGCCCAATATCTATTGCAGACGCTGCTTTAGGAGCTGAAATAAAAATACCAACAATAGATGGTGGGAAAGCAAAGATAAAAATCCCAGCTGGAACACAAAGTGGTAAACAATTTAGATTAAGAGAAAAAGGAATGCCATTAATGAGAGGAAATGATTATGGAGATCTTTATGTTCAAGTGAGCACTGAGGTACCAGTATCTTTAAATAAAGAGCAAAAAGAGTTACTTGAAAAATTTAGAGAAATTGAAAATGAAAAATCAAATCCAAGTATTAAAAAATTCTTTAAAAAAGCAAAAAGTTTTTGGAAAAATTAGATGAAAAAAAAAATCAAATATACAATTTTTGGTATTATTTATGTTTTAGCAATTCTAATTCTAGGTGCCTATTTTTATAAAGAGGGCATTGGAATAATTTAATTATCTTTTGCTAATCTTATAAATATATCTCCCATACCACCTTGTACTTCTTCAAGAGGAGCATTATTTCTTAGTTCGCAGTATTGTCCCGTGACTTCATGACTATCAATAGCAGCAATACTTTGAGAGTTACATTTTGTAGCGTTATGAAATAAACCAATTACTAGTCTCTCATCTAATACAAACACTTGATTATTGTCGAGTTTATTTCCATCGCAAAAATAATCCTTGTTTACTTCTTTTGGAAAATCTTTTTTGCTGCAAGGATTCTTTATTGTGAGAACAAAAAATTCTTTTTCACCGTCTGTAAAAGTATATTTCATCTTTTTTACTTTAGAGTATTTCATCAAATCACACGAACATGGATAACAACACTTATGATAAAATCCACATATTTTCTGATCATTTTCAGCATTTTTAAGATAAACAAATTCTGGTTTGCTATTTGGATCAATCAATGACCCAGACACAGCACAATATAACTTATTATATTCTACAAAATCTTGGTATGTGATGTCTTTTGTTAAAATATGTTTGAAAAATTTTGGACCTGCAGCATTTCTATTTTGATCGGGGAAAATTTTTGGCCAATCTTTAACTAAATCAGCATAATAATTAAATTGATTTGAATATGTTGGTTTTATTGAACTAAAAGTTATTAGTAGAAAAAAAATTGTAAAATATTTTAATTTGCTCATAGCTCTCCACCTAGAATACTTTAATTAGTGTAATTATTGAATTGAGTGTTATTGTCCTATTTTTTCTGATTTACTTCTATTGTTTTATTAAATTCATTTATTTTTAATAACTGAGAAGAACCATCAGTCCAAACTATTTTTACTGAAATATTTTTTTCACTCTCTCTTATGCCATAATGAGCTACGGGTTCCATTTGACATAAATATCCTGAACCAGCATCGATGGTTTTAGCATGATTTCTGAAGTTTGAACTAAAAATAACAGTTGCTCCTCTTGCAGGTGCACCATGCTTATTTAATGGTTTAATTCTTATATAATTAAAGTTTTTTTTAATGTCTGCTTTATACATTGTCAGTGGTTGCATGCCAGATTCTCCATGAGAAACTAATAATTCTAAAATTCCATCTTCATCTATATCTGCAACTGCCGCTCCTGTTCCTAAACCATTTGACTCGTAAGCATTTTGAATTTTTATCTCTTCAAAAAAACCATTTTCTTTTATTTTGAATAATTTATTTGGTTCGCCAATATTATTCATAAATATTTCATCATAGCCATCATTATCAAAGTCTGCTGATATCACTGTTCTAATTCTAGTAGGAATATTGTAAGTTGGAGTAGCGATATCTTTAAATTTGTTATCTTCTAATACAAAAGCCCTATGATAACCATTCCAATTGGATGTAATTATATCTAATCTACCTCTATAAAGTATATCTGATAAAGTTGTGCCTCTTCCATTTTCAAATTGATCATCAACTTTATAATCCTTAGCTATATCCTGAAAGAAACCATCAGAATTATAATACAAAAAATTTTTACCTCTCTCGTTTGCAGCAAAAATATCAATTTTTCCAGACAAGATATTACCTGCAACTACAGCTCTACCACCAGTTGTTTTATCAATTTTAAGCTGCTCTGCTAAATCTAGTATTTGTCCTGAACTTTTTTCATAAAAACGAGTTGGACCACCATAATTAGCAACATAAATGCCATATTTACCGTCACCATTTCTGTCCACACAAACAACAGACCTACCAGCAGTTAAATTTAGATTTTTTTTATTAATATCTTTTTCAAATAAATCAACAAAACCGTCACTACTACTGTCAATCAATCTATCTGAATATTTTTTTTCTCCGCTATAGGTGTCAGTATTTAAAAAATAAATTTCTTCAAATCCATCTTGGTCAATATCGCAAGCAGCAACCCCAATAGTTTTTCTTTTAGCATCATCAAAGATTTCATTTTTATTTATATTTATAAGTTTCCCATTTTGGTAAGATAACGCTAAGTTTGAATAACCAAACCCTGTAACAACAAATTCATACTTATTATCTTGATTTATATCAGTGACAGATACGCCATAACTTAGTCTAAAATCATTATTATCAATTAGAGATGTTATATCTTTAAAAAAGTCAGCTTTAGATTGATTGATAGACACGAAAAAAATTAAAACCAAAAATAATTTTAAAAGGTATTTAATAACCATAATTGTTGTATATTGTTGAAAAAATATATTAAAATAATTTAATGAGCAAAGTAAATTTAGCGATATCTGGTTGCATGGGACGAATGGGCCAACAACTGGTAAAATCCTCAAGAGTTAATAAAAATTTTAAACTAACAACTCTTACAGAAAATAGATTAATAAGAAAAAAAATTTCTGGAATTAAACCTAGTTTAAATAATGAAAATTCTTTCAAAAACGTTGATTTAATTATCGATTTTACTGTACCTAATTGTACTTTTGAAATTCTTAAAATTGCATCAAAGCTTAAAAAAAGAATTGTTATTGGTACAACTGGATTTACCAAAAAAGAAGAAAGTATTATTTTAAAATTTTCAAAGAAAATTCCAATACTGAAAGCCGGAAACATGAGCTTAGGCATAAATTTGTTAATGTATTTAACTGAAATAGCATCTAAATCATTAGGAAATAATTTTTTAAGTAAAGTATATGAGGTTCATCATAAACATAAAATAGACTATCCATCTGGAACAGCATTAATGTTGGGTAAAGGAATTGCTGTTGGTAAAAACAAAGATTTTTATAACTTATTTGGAAAAAAATATCTTAATAAAAAAAGTTTTCCTTATGGAAAAAAAATAAATTTTAACTCAATACGAAAAGGTAAAACAGTTGGTGAACACGAAGTTAAATTTTCAAGTGGAAAAGAAATTATTACATTAAATCACGAAGCTTTTGATAGGGCTTTATATAGCGAAGGAGCTTTGACAGCTGGAAAATGGTTAATGAAAAAAAAACCAGGTTTATATTCGATGCGAGATGTTTTAAATTTTAAATGAGTGAGGAGCAAAGGGCAAAAATTGTTCTTCGAACTTTAAATAAAATATATCCAAAGACCCCAATTCCTCTTAGACACAGAAATATTTTTACTTTACTAGTTTCTGTTCTTTTATCTGCACAATGTACAGACTTAAACGTTAACAATGTTACCAAAAACATATATCCAAAATATAATAAACCTGAACACTTTGTTAAGTTGGGAAGAAAAAAAATTGAAAAACTAATAAGAAGTATTGGTATTTTTAGAATTAAAGCCAAAAGTGTTTATAATTTATCAAAAACTTTAGTTGAAAAATACAACGGTAAAGTTCCAAAAACCTTTGAACAACTTGAAGAATTACCAGGTGTTGGGCACAAAACTGCTAGCGTTGTGATGTCTCAAGGGTTTGGATATGCTGCCTTTCCTGTGGACACTCACATACATAGGTTAGCTCAAAGATGGGGTCTAACTAATGGAAAAAATGTAGTTCAAACAGAAGAGGATCTTAAAAGACTTTTTCCTAAGAAATATTGGAATAAGTTGCATCTTCAAATAATTTATTATGGAAGAGAATATTGTAAAGCAAGGGAGTGCTATGGTTTATCTTGTAAAATCTGTACTACTTGTTATCCTAAGAGAAAAAAACCACTTATAACTAAGAAAGCTTAAATAATGAAAATATTAGGAATTGGAAATGCAATCGTAGACGTTATTTGCAAAGTAGAAGATGATTTTATCACTAAAAATAATTTAACTAAAAGTACCATGAAGTTAATTTTTGATGATAAAGAGTTTAGAGATTTATTATCAAATCTTAAAATAGAAAAAACTGTTTCAGGAGGATCTGTTGCTAATTCAATTGTTGGTTTATCTCAACTAGGTAATGAAGTGGGATTTATTGGTAAAGTAAATGACGATGATCTTGGTGGAAAATACGAAGATGGTTTAAAACAGGAGAATGTTAAATATTTTTATTCAAAAAAAAAAGAGGAACTGCCTACTGGGACTTGTTTAATATTAGTTACGCCCGATTCTGAAAGAACAATGTGTACTTTTTTAGGAACTGCAGGCAAGATAAATGAAAATGATGTAAGTGCAGATGCGATTAAACAAAGTGAAACAATACTTTTAGAAGGTTATCTTTGGGACGAAGGAGAACCCAAAAAAGCTTTTGAAAAAGCAATTCAAAGTGCAAAAAAAGTTGCAATGTCACTGTCGGATCAGTTTTGCGTTGATAGACATAAGCCTCACTTTTTAGATTTGGTTAAGAACAAATTAGATATTACCTTTGCAAATGAGCAAGAGATAATGTCTCTAATTGATGCAAAATCTTTTGACGAAGTAATTAATTTCTCAAAATCTCTAGGAAAAATAATTGTTTTAACAAGAGGTGAAAAAGGTGCTGTTGCAATTAATGGAGATGAGGTTGTTGAATGTGGAATAAAAGAAGGTCTGAAAATTGTAGATTTAACTGGAGCTGGAGATCTTTTTGCTGCAGGCTTTTTACATGGACATTTAAATAATATGTCATTGAAAGAGAGTTTAGATAAAGGAACCGAAATGTCTTCTAAAGTTATTCAGCAAATTGGAGCTAGACTTTAAGAATTATTTTTCTTTCTTTTAAAACTACCCTTGCCCTTTTTTGGCTTCACTACTCGAATTTTATATTTTTTTGTAAATAGGTCTTTAGCTATATAATTTTTTTTTTTCATTTTATTTTTTTTTTACCCAAAACTGATACATTGAAATAAACATATCAGGATTTTCACTTTCTAATGTATTCCAATTTTCAATATTTGTTTTATTAGTATCCTCCGGATAGTAGTTTGAATATTTTTTTTTAACTTCATCATCTGTAAAACCTAAAAACTCTAAATTAAGACTATTCAATAACTTTGAAATCTTATCTAGGGTAAATCTTTTCTCTTGGACATGAAAAATTAGATCCCTAATACTTGATGTAGAGTAAAAATCATAATTGTAGATTATTTTTTGAAACGATTTATTGTCTTTATTATTTTTAATAAATTCTCTTGAATTTCTTATATCTTTAATATCAGTAGAAAAATTTTTTTTTTTTATAATATCTCTTATTTCAATAATATGTTTTCTTGAAATTTCACTATATAAACCAAGTTTCAAAAAGCCATGAGGTTCTAAAATTTTTAATAATACTTTTAATCCATCCTCAGGATTTTCCATATGGTGAAGAACTCCTACACACTCAATAACATCAAATTTTTTATTTATATTTTCTAAATTTAGAATATCACCATGCATAAATTCTATTTTATTAAAATTTATTTCTTCCATTTTTCTCTTAGCATAAGCTAGACTAGAACGACTTAAATCTACAGCTAAGATATTTGCATTTTCATAAGTAATTGCATTTTCAAGTTGTTGACCTGTACCACAACCAGCTATTAATACATTTGGATTAAAAAAAAATTTATTTGAGGTAATCTTATTCGGTTTTATATTGCTATTTAAGATATTGATAAAATTTGATTTTACACCTTCTGAAATAAATCTCCATCTTGGATAAGGATTAAATTCATATTGGTTTTTAACTTTTTTTGAAACTGTATTTGATATATCACCCATTGAGTCTATTTTATGACTTAATTCCTTCTCTTTATTTGGTTCTCTAATTTGCATATCAATTAGGTCATTGAACAACACATTTTTGGACTGATAATAAATTAGTTTTTCTGAAATGATTTTGGAATTAGATAATGGTTTAAAACAAGCTAAAATGGCGACTTTTAACTCATTCACATTTTTATCTTTTTCAATTTCATTTAATAAAGAATTAGCTACTTCAATTTCTAGATCGCTCTGGGAAAATATAAACTCATTGAGAAAACACTGTTCTGCTAAGGAAATAATAAAATTTAAAAACTCTAATGAATTATCTACTAAATTATCCAGAGATAAAATTATTTCTTTTCTAATTTTATTACAAAATTCTTCTAAAAATTTATCTCTTAATAATGATTTTTGCAGTATCAAATGAAAAAATTCATTTTTTAAAATTTGTTTTACATTTTGGTTTTCAATTAGATTACATTTTTGCTCAATTAGTTTCTTAATTTCTTGATATTCTTTGTCATCTAAAATGTATAACTTTGCGTTATTGAAAAGTTGATTATGATTTATTAAATTTTTTTTATATAAAAAAATAAAAAGATCCTTAATCTCTTGTTTACTTCCTTTATCCGGATTAAGAATTTTTAACGAACTAAGTAAATCTGTAAGAATTTTAATTGATACTTTATTATTAAAATCAATTTTTAAGGCTTTTTTTAAGTGTAGTATTGCTCTATTTTTTTGATTTAATTCAATAAAATTGAGTGCAATGATGTTATGAGATGTCAAATTTTTAGGTTCAATTTCAATAACTTTCATAAAACATTCATTGGCATTTTGGTATTTTTTTAATTTGTTTAGTACAATCCCTTTATTAAAATATGCTAAAGTAAAATCTTGTTTAATATTAATTAGGTTTTCGAAATATTTAAGAGCATTATCAAAATCCCCAGTTTCATGAAAAACATTTCCGAGATTTAAATTTATATTTAGGTCTTTAGGTTTTAAACTGTCAGCTCTCATAAGAAATTCTTTAGCCAAACTAAATTTTTTTGATTGTGCATACAACGTGCCTAGATAAAATATCGCTCCTAAATGATTAGGAAAAATATCCAATATATCTTTATATAATTTTTCAGCTAATATAAAATTATTTTCTTTATGGTGTTTAACGGCCGTATCTAATTTAAACTTTATATTATTGTTATCCTCAAGTTTCACTAAATTGAATAACCTAATTTTGAACTTTTTATAAAATTTTCATCATCAAAAGTATCTTTGATCTTTTTTCTTAATCTATATATGTGTGTTTCTACAGTATGGGTTTCAAGTTTAAAATTATGCCCCCATACCTCTGTTTGCATTTTAGATATTTTTACAGGTTTAGCTGCTTTGTTTAGAAATATTAAAATATTTGCTTCACGCTCTGTTAAATTTAAATGTTTAGATTTACAACTTATTTTCCTGGAATTTAAATTGAGCTTATAATTAGAAATGATTATATCTGCTTGCTGAACATATCTATTCTTTAAAAATCTTATATTTATATTTTCAATTAATTTAATTATTTCAATTGGAAAATTAATAATCTCAAGTTGGTTAATAACATTTTTTATTTTTTTATCTGAAATAAGTAAGAATTTACTGCTTTCTTTTTTATAAATTTCTAAGTTATTTGTTTTTTCAATATTTATAACATTAAAATTGAAAAAATTTTTTAGCTCACTGAGAATTTCATATAAAACTTTAAAATCATAAATTACTAAAGTTTGATTATTCATATATAAACAAGATATGACAATTATTTTGAAAAATAAAGTATCACTTATCTTTGATGATTTTTGTTTTAAATGCTGTATTGGCAAAAATGGATTGTGTAACAAAAAAATTGAAGGAGATAAAAAAACTCCTACAGGCCAATTTTCTCTTGGAAACCTTTATTATAGACAAGATAGATTAGAAAAGCCTATTACTAGATTAAAATCTATACCAATAAATAAAAAAATGGGTTGGTGTGATGATAAAAGAGATGACAAAAATTACAATAAATTAATAAAAATTAAAAAAAAAATTAAGCACGAAAAACTTTTTAGAAAAGATTATAAGTACGATTTAATGATCCCAATAAATTATAATACAAAAAAAATAAAGTTAGGTAAAGGGAGTGCAATATTTCTTCACTTAACAAAAAAATATAAACCTACAAATGGATGTGTGGCTCTTAATAAAAAGGATTTTATGATATTGTTAAAATTAATTAACAAAAAAACTCAAATTAAATTAGCCTAACTTCTTTGACCAAATATATTAGATCCAATTCTTAGATATGTTGATTTATATTCAACAGCATTTAAATAATCTGCAGACATTCCCATACTTAATTCATTAAGATCTAATTTTTCATTTAAGTTTTTCATTTCGTGAAAAAATTTAGTGGCATCCTCTTCTAAAGGTGGAATGCACATTGTTCCAATAATATTAAGACCTAAATCTTTAGAAAAATTATAAAAATCTACTAAATTTTCTTTATTAATACCAGATTTTTGACTTTCCTCTCCTAGATTAATTTGAATAAAAATTTTAGGTTTCGTAATATGCTTTTGTTGTTCCTCTGATATTTTTTTAGCTAATTTTTCACTATCAAGAGAGTGAATAAAATCAAAAATTTTAACTGCTGACTTAACTTTATTCGATTGAAGTTTACCAATTAAATGGAGCTTTATGTTTTTTTTTTGTTTTTTTATTGCTTCCCATTTTTCAATAGCCTCTTGAACTTTATTTTCACCATAATGCAAGTGCCCATATTCTATCAGGGGTAAAATATGATCTATTTTAAATGTTTTAGAAACAGCAATTATTTTAGGTTTTTTTTCTTCCTTTAATTCAATTAATTTTGAATTGATTGAAGTTTCAATTGATAATAGGTTTTGTACTGTTTTATGCATAAAAAAGAATTTAAAAAATATTACTTCATAAAAAATTTTAACAAAAGAAATATTGATAAACAGGGAAAAAATACAATTATTATATACAGAAATTACAAAGAAAAATGTAAAATAAGCAAAATACTTTTCCTAAAAGACTATTGTAGGAAAAAAGGGTTTAAATTCATTCTCTCAAATAATATAAAACTATCTATAAAATTGAATTTAGATGGTGCATATTTACCGTCATTTAACAAGAGCTTTAAGCACCTAAGCTATTCATTAAATAAGAAGTTTGCTCTAATAGGATCTGCCCACAATTTAAAAGAGATTAGAATTAAGGAAAAACAGAAAGTTAATGAAATATTTTTGTCATCATTATTTAAAAATAATAATAACTATTTAGGAATGTACAGATTTAAAACAATTTCGAATTATTCACGCAATAAAATAATAGCGTTAGGCGGGGTGTCTGACAGCAATCTTAAGCTTGTATATCTTACAAAAGCCATTGGTATTGCTGGTATTTCATTCTTTGATAAAAAAAAAGGCCCCTAAAAAGGGGCCCTTTTAAATAAAAATTAACTTCTAAGATTAGTAAGCAAACTTGAAGTTGATTTCATTACCATTGTGGTCATTATTAGCTGTTCCACCGATGTTATCACCTTGTGCAGATGAAGCAGAGATAGTTAAACCACCACTTGTGTAAGATATACTTACTGAGTTAAAGTCTTGGTCTGAAGCTGAAGACTCTAAATCAACAGTAGATGTGTTTACTGATACTGATAAGTCATCCGTCAGAGCGTAAGAAATACCAATCATAGTTGCATCTCTGTCAGTGTTTGCAGTTCCACCATCAGTTTCGTTGATTTGGTAACCAACTGAGAAACCATCCATAGTGTATACAGCACCAAACATTGAGTTATCAAATTTGTTAGCTGCATTGTTATTTTCACCCATAGCTGCGTAAAGGCTTAAGCCGTCTACTCCAGTGTATAAAAGACCATACTCTAGTGAACTTTCAACTCTTGTTGCGCCAGCTGAAGGAGCATAAGAAGCTTTAAGTGCTAATCCATCCATAACTGTGTAGTCATAAACGAATACATTACCTGAACCAGAAGCATTAGCCATTGCAGTTGCAGTTGCACCTGTAGCAGTTCCCCAAGACTCTTCGTTTGCATTAGGAGTAATATCATCCCATGCAGAGATTGGACCTGAGTTATCCATACCAGCAAAAGTTAAAGTACCCATGTCAGTTGTTAAACCAACTGCTTTTGCACCTGTAGCACCGTTATCGATTTCGTAGTAGTAAGAAACAGACATACCATTATCCATTTCACCACTTGTTGAGAATGTAACTGAATCTCCCATTCCCCAACTGTTACCTTGGTCACCTGTACCATGGCCAGTGTATGACACAGAAGTTCCACCTGATATTGAAAAATCAGCTGCTTGAGCTGAAGTTGCAACTAAGGCAGTACCTAATGCTGTCAAACCTATTTTTTTTAGATTGTTCATATTATTTACCTTTCGTTAATTGTTTAATATTAAACAGGGTCAGATTTACCAATAATTAAGAGGAATTTTACCTAAAAGTATGTGAAATCATGATATTTTACAAAAGTGTTGTATTTTTACATCACAAAAAGGCTTTATTTTAGTGGATTTATTTAAAAAATTGAAAAAATTCTTTTAATTTTTCATTTTTTTAAATTAAAACAAATTTGTGAATATAATTTCTTTAAATCTAAAAAAAATATTACCAAATCTCTTAATCCCTTTAATTTTGATAGCATTAAGTTCTTGTGGAACTGGTGGTGATGCCAGAAAAAATCCTCCACAACCTGAACTAAGAGTAAAAAGAAATCTAGAAGAAGGAAGAGGATTTACTATTGATAATGTGCTTAAAAATAGAAAGAAAAGGGGAGGCGATTTTGAATTCGCTAGCTCTAACGAACTTTGGAGGGCGTCTCTTGACACCATTGATTTTATGCCACTTTCATCAGTGAATTATAGTGGTGGTATAATAATTACCGATTGGTATTCAGATGATACCAATATTGATGAGTCAATAAAAATTTCTATAAGATTTTTAACAAATGAAGTGAGAGCAGACGCATTAAACATAAAAGTTTTTTACAAGAAATGCAATCAGGTTATGAACTGTAAAATTTCTCAAAAAAAAGGGACAATTGTTACAGAGCTAAAGAGAAATATTCTCAACAAAGCAGCAACTTATAAAAAAGAAAAAAAAGATAAAAATTTCAAAGAGTATACGGGCAGCTTTGGTAAACAAGATTAAATAAAACATACTTTTAAAAATTAGTGACTTCGCAAAGATATAACTTCAAAAATATAGAACTAAAATGGCAGGAAAAGTGGCAAAAATCAATGGTTTTTGCATCTAAGGTAGATAAATCAAAAAAGAAATTTTATTGCTTAGAGATGTTTCCTTATCCATCTGGAAAAATTCACATGGGTCATGTTAGAAATTATACAATTGGGGATGTCCTATCTAGATATAAATTTTTAAAAGGCTTTAATGTTTTACATCCAATGGGTTGGGATGCATTTGGGATGCCAGCAGAAAATGCCGCGAGAGAAAATAATTTAGATCCAAAAGATTGGACAAATAAAAATATTTTGACAATGAAAGAACAGTTAAAAAGACTTGGTCTTTCAATTGATTGGGATAGAGAAATTTCAACATGCTCAGAAGAATATTATAAACACCAACAATTATTTTTCTTAGAGCTTTATGAAAAAGGACTAGTTTATAGAAAAGAGAATTATGTAAATTGGGATCCAATAGATCAAACTGTTCTTGCAAATGAACAAGTCATAGATGGAAAAGGTTGGAGATCTGGAGCGGTTGTTGAAAGAAAAAAGTTAAATCAATGGTTTTTTAATATATCTAAATTTTCCCAAGAATTACTAAGTGGATTGGAAGATCTGAAAGAATGGCCAAACAAAGTTAAAGTAATGCAAAAAAACTGGATAGGCAAATCTTTCGGTTGCGAGATTGCATTTCAAACTGAAGGAGAGCTACCAGTAAAAGAGATTAAGTGTTTTACAACAAGACCTGATACATTATTTGGATTTTCATTTTTAGCGTTATCAGTTGACCATGAAATTTCAAAATATTTTACAGAGGATAAAAAATTTCAAGCATTTAAAAAAGAATGCTCAAAAACAGGAACAACTGAAGAGGCAATTGCTATCGGTGAAAAAATTGGTTTCAAAACTAATTTAATGGCAATAAATCCTTTAAAACCTACTCAAAAAGTGCCAGTTTTCTTCGCAAACTTTGTATTAATGGATTATGGATTTGGAGCAGTATTTGGATGTCCCGCACATGATCAAAGAGATTTTGACTTTGCAAAAAAATATAATCTTCAAATTACAACAGTAGTAGCACCAGGTGATGATAGTATTAGTTTTGAGGTCAAAGATGAAGCATACAGTGGTCCTGGAGTAATTATTAATTCAGAATTTCTTAATGGATTAAAGGTACCAGAGGAATCAGTAATTAAAACAATAGATATTTTAGAAGAAAAAAAAATTGGAAAAAAAAAAATAAATTTTAGATTAAAAGATTGGGGTGTTTCAAGACAAAGATACTGGGGTTGTCCTATACCAATAGCGTATGATGAGAATGGTAACGTGAAGACAATTCCTAAGAAAGATCTACCTGTAAAATTACCAGAAAATGTTGATCTTAATTCAAAAGGAAATCCATTGGATTTTAAGAATGATTGGAAGAATATTACGATAGATGGTAAAAATTATAAAAGAGAAACTGACACGCTAGATACTTTTGTTTGTTCATCTTGGTACTATCTAAGGTTCTGCTCTCCTAAAGAAAATAATTATGGATTTACTAAAGAAGATATTGATTACTGGATGCCTGTTGATCAATATATTGGGGGGGTAGAACACGCAATTCTGCATCTTCTTTATTCACGTTTTTTTATGAAAGCTATCGGATATAAAAACAAAGATTTTAATTTTAAAGAACCATTTAAAGGATTATTTACTCAAGGTATGGTATGTCATGAAACCTATAAAGATAAAAATGGAAAATGGCTCAGTCCTGATGAAATAGAGTTAATAGGAAATCAATATCAAAAAAAAGGAGATCCAAAAAATAAGATAAAAGTTGGCCCATCAGAGTCAATGTCTAAATCGAAAAAAAATGTAATCGATCCAGAATATATAATGAATAACTATGGTGCAGATGCTGTAAGATTATTTATTTTATCTGATAGCCCACCAGAGAAAGATGTCCAATGGTCTGATCAGGGAATGGTTGCTTCTTACAAGTTTTTACAAAAATTATGGATGCTTCATAATAAAATTAAAATTAAAATAGAAAATAATTTAGATATTGTAAATGATGATAATGAAGTAGAAAAATTTACAAATCAAATGATTAATAAAATAACTAATAATCTTGAAAATTTTAGTTATAATGTAATTATTGCAAATATTTATGAAACTTACAATTTTTTTAACAAGCAAATTGCAAAGAAAATTAATAGTAAGAGTTTAAAAGAAAATTATATCAAGATATTAATTCTATTAACTCCAGCGATACCACACTTTACTTCTGAATGCATAGAGGATCTAAATATTTTAGGTAGCTTAGAATGGCCTGAAACAAATTCCAAATTTTTGAATGAAGATAAAATTGATTATGTTGTACAGATAAATGGAAAAAAAAGGGCAATTTTAAACGAAAATAGAGATATAGATAAAGAAAGTCTATTAGATAAGATAAAAACTAATAAAATGTCTGAAAAATATTTAAAAGATAAAACCATTAATAAAGTAATATTCATAAAGAACAGATTGATCAACTTGCTATTAAATGAATAAATTATTAAATAAATATAAATTTTTCTTTCTCATTTTTTTTATAGGTGCTTGCTCATATAAGCCAATTTATTCTGGAAAGAACTATAGTTTTAGTATTGGTGAAATTATTTTTACAGGAGATAGAGTTATAAATAATATGATTCAAAGTAATCTCAGTTTATTAAAAGAAAAGGACGATAAAAGTAAGATAGTTTACAATCTTCAAATTGAAACTTCTAAAACTAAATCAATTGTTTCAAACAATGCTAAAGGAGACCCTCTTAAATTCGAGATAATTATAAAAACTAATTACAAAATTTTAAAAAATGACAAATTATTATTAACAAAACAAATAGAAAAAAACAATATATACAATAATGATGATGACATGTTTAAACTACAACAAAATGAAGAAATTATATTTGAAAATATATCAGAAAAAATTAGTGAAACTATAATTTCATCAATTATAAACTTAGATGATAATTAAAAGTTTCGAATTAGAAAAATTAAAGTCCAATAAATCTAATTTACATTTAATTTATGGAAATAATGAAGGTATTAAAGAAGATATAATTAATAATATTTATTTAAAAGATTTTAATGGTGAAATACTTAAATATGATGAACAAGAAATCATAAATAATAAAGATAATTTTTTCTCTAACATATTTACTAATTCTCTTTTTGAGATAAATAAATTGATTATTATTTCAAGAGGATCAGATAAGTTAACTAGTTTTTTAATTGAAATTTTAGAAAAAGAGATAGCTGATGTTAAAATTATAATTAAATGTTCAAATCTCGAAAAGAAATCAAAATTAAGAAGCTTATTTGAGAAAGAAAAAACAGTTATTTGTACACCTGTTTATGAAGATGATATTCGATCTTTAAATTCTGTTATTCAAAACTTTTTGAGAGAGGGCAAATTTAACTTATCACAAGAAATAAAAAATATACTTATAGAAAGATCAAAAGGAGATAGAATAAATTTAAAGAACGAACTATCAAAGTTGAAAAATCTTGCAGTTAGCAGGAAAACGCTGAGCACAGAGGATGTTCTTAAACTTTCAAATCTTGCAGAAAATTATAGCGTATTTGAGTTATCAGATAATTATCTAGCTAAAAATTCAAAGAAAGTTTCTAATATTCTAAATGAAAATAACTATTCATCAGAAGACTGCATTTTAATTATAAGAACAATACTTAATAAATCTAAAAGACTTTTAAAAATTAGAAATGAAGTCGATAATAATATAAATATTGATCAAGTGATATCTAACTTTAAACCTCCTATATTTTGGAAAGAAAAAGATATATTGAAAAAACAAGCTCAATCATGGTCAACTGATGAGGTAAAAGAAATGATTTACAAAGTTAATGATTTAGAGGCATCAGTAAAGAAAAATTCAGCAAATTCAATGCTTTTTGTGTCAAATTTTGTAAGTAATTACTAGTAATTTGCTTTAATAATCTCTACAAGCCTATCTAATTGGTCGGTACCCTTGTACTCTAGGATAATAGTACCGGAGTTATTTCTTTTATTTTTAACAAAAACTCTCATTCCAATTTTATCTGTTAACTCCTCTTCAAGACTTACAATATTTGGATCTTTTTTCTTTAAGGAACTACTTGAATTAGATTTCAACATACGTACTAAACTTTCAGCTTGTCTTACTGATAATTTTTTCGAGATTATTTTCTTAGCTAAAAGAATTGCATTTTCTAATCCAACTAGAATTTTTGCATGACCTTGTGATAATTTTTCTTCGATTATTAAATCTATTATTTCTTTTGGCAAAGATAAAAGCCTTAAACAATTTGATATATGAGCTCTACTTTTACCAATAAATTTAGATACTTTATCTTGATCATAACCAAACTCATCGATTAATCTTTTATAACCCTCTGCCTCCTCTATTGGATTTAAGTCCTTTCTTTGTACATTTTCTACAATAGCGAATTCTAGAGATTTAAGATTATCTACATTTATAACAACTACTGGTACTTCATGAAGACCTGCGTATTGTGCTGCTTGCCATCTTCTTTCTCCAGCTATTATTTCAAATTTATCTTCTTCCTCAGAAAATGGTCTTACAATGATAGGTTGGATAATGCCTCGCTCTCTTATAGAGTTTGTTAATTCCTCTAGACTAATCTCATCAAATTTTTTTCTAGGCTGATACTTATTTCTAACTAGTGAACTTATTGAGATATTTTTTTTGTCATCAATTTTTTCACTATCACCTATTAAGGAAGATAATCCTCTTCCAAGTCCTTTTTTTGATTTAAACGGATTAATCATGCTGCACTCTCCACTGGTTTATCTTGGTTTAAAAATTCTTCTGTAAAACTGAAATATGCTCTACTTCCTGGACAAGTCTTGTCGTATATAAGAACAGGAACACCGTGTGAGGGTGCCTCTGATAGTCTGACATTTCTTGGTACAGCTGTGGTATAAACTTTATCCTTAAAATAGTTCCTTGCCTCTGTTTCTACCTCACCTGATAATTTATTTCTCTTGTCATACATTGTTAGAAGTATTCCTCTTATATCTAAATTTGGATTTAGGTTGGACTTTATTCTTTCAATTGTTTTCATAAGCTGTGTGAGTCCTTCCAGAGCAAAGAATTCTGTCTGAAGAGGTACGACAAGAGCATCAGAAGCTACCAAGGCCATGATTGTTAGGAGGCTTAAGGATGGTGGACAGTCAATTATGATATAGTCATAAGATGGCTCAGAATTGTTTAAAATAAGGGTTAATTCATCTTTCAATTTAAAGGCTCTCCGGCTGTCTCCGGCTGTCTCCACTTCTAGCCCCGACAAATCAACATTTGATGATATTAAATCTAAATTTTCAAAGCTTGTAGGCTGGATTACTTCAGAAATTTTTTTATTTCCATTTAATACATTGTAAATTGTTTGATCAGAACTTGTTGCGTTAGATAATCCAAGTCCCGTTGTAGCATTACCTTGTGGATCAAGATCAATTACAAGAATTTTTTTTCCTTTCATGGTTAGACCAGCCGCAAGATTGATGACGGTTGTGGTCTTTCCTACTCCACCTTTTTGATTTATGACTGAAATAATTTTTTTATTCATATTTTTTTTCTAAATTAGAAATTTTTACTACTGATGACTCATCACTTGTAAGACTTTTCATTTCCTCTATATCAAATTTCCATTTTGTAGAGACTTCTTTTAAAATTTTTTTTCCACTCTTTCCTAAATACATGACTATGTATTTAAAATTTTTAAAATTTTTTGTTGCTATATCAAAAATCACAGGTAAAGGTTTGAATGCTCTACAAATTATTACATCTGTAACTAAATTTTTCTCTTCAAATATATTTTTTTGGTAAACTTTTGCTTCCAATTTAAACTTTTCTACCATCTCCTTTAAAAAATTGCTCTTATGATGGCTCTTCTCATAAAAAATTAGCTTAAAACCTTGCTTTTTAGATTTCATCAAAATACCCAAAACTATACTAGGAAGCCCTGCACCTGAGCCGAGATCAGTACATACCTTGATGTCGTTTTTATCAATAAATTCAATGGTTTGAGCACTATCATAAATATGCCTTGTATTTATTGAATTTTCTGTATTTGAACTTATCAAATTTATTTTCTTGTTTGTTCTCAATATTGACTGAGAATATTCTCCTAACTCCTTAAGTGTTTCACGTGAAACATTTGGGATATAAATTTTATTAGTTTTTATTATTTTCGAATCAATCAAGCTATATGCTTAATAGACTTTCTTTTAACATGAGACAACAAAATATATACTGCTGCTGGAGTAATTCCATCTATTCTAAGTGCCTGGCCAAGTGTTTTTGGCTTTATTTCCTTAAATTTTGACTTAACTTCATTTGATAATCCAGAAAATTGATCATAATCTAGATTTTCAGGGATTTTAAGACTTTCATCCCTTTTGAATGCTAAAATATCTGCATTTTGTTTCTTTAAATAACCTTTATAGTGAGCATTTATCTCAATTTGTTCATCAATTTCACGTGAAACATATTCAATTTCTGGCCAAATATCCCTAATTTTACTCATATTTACTGACCTTTGCCTTAATATTTCTATTGCATTTCTTTTAACGCCGTCTTTTGCAATATTTATTCCAAATTTAGATGCTTTTGATGGGGAAATTAGAGAATTTTCCATCTTTTTAAGACTTTTTTCCAATTTTAAAGCTTTCTCTTTAAATATAATTTTCCTTTCATCCAATATTAAACCAATATCAATTCCTTTTTGGGTAAGTCGAATATCTGCATTATCAGATCTCAAAGATAATCTGTATTCTGCCCTTGAAGTGAACATTCTATAGGGTTCTGCAACTCCTTTTGTAACTAAATCATCGATCATAACACCTATGTATGCCTCAGATCTATCAAGTATAAAAGGTTCTTTACCTTTAATAGAGAGAGCAGCATTTATTCCAGCTATCAATCCTTGTGCTGCAGCTTCTTCATAGCCTGTCGTTCCATTTATTTGTCCTGCAAGGTAAAGATTTTTAATTTTTTTGGTCTCTAAAGTAAGGAATAACTCGCGTGGATCCACAAAATCGTATTCTATGGCATATCCAGGCCTTAAAATCTTAACATTTTCTAAACCATTGATATTATTACATATTTCTTGCTGTATTTCAGCAGGAAGAGAAGTTGAAATTCCATTAGGGTAAATTGTATTATCATTTAGACCTTCTGGCTCTAAAAATATTTGATGCTTTTGCTTATCTGCAAACTTTACAATTTTATCTTCTATTGATGGACAGTACCTAGGACCAACTCCTTGGATACTTCCTGAGTACATAGCACTACTTTTTATATTTTTAGAAATGATCTTATGCACTGCTTGATTGGTATAAGTCATCCTACATGAAATTTGTCTATTGATATTTTTTTTTGTAAGGAAAGAAAAAAAATATGGATCTTCATCTGCATGCTGCTCTTCAAGTTTTTCGAAATTAATTGTCGTTGCATCAAGTCTTGGAGGTGTACCTGTTTTTAATCTTCCAATTTTAAAATCGTATTTTTCTAATTGTTCACTTAAACCTGTTGAAGGTTTTTCATTAAATCTTCCTGCAGGTGTTTTTTCTTCACCAATGTGAATTAAACCATTTAAAAAAGTTCCAGTTGTAAGGATTACTTTAGATGATAGTACTTTTTTACCTTTTTGTGTAATAAAACCAATTATATTGTTTTTTTTAAAAATAAACTCTATTACAGGATCAGAAAAAATGCATAAATTACAGTAATTTACAAGTTTTTCTTGCATATATTTCTTATATAATGATCTATCACTTTGAGTTCTTGGCCCACGCACTGCAGGGCCTCTGCTTCTATTCAATAATCGAAATTGTATTCCTGATTTATCTGCAACTTCGCCCATTACACCATCTAACGCATCTATCTCTCTAACAAGGTGACCTTTGCCTAATCCTCCTATAGCTGGATTACAAGACATCTCGCCGATAGTATCAAATTTATGTGTAAATAAGGCTGTATTTACTCCTAATCTAGCAGATGCTGCAGCTGCTTCACAACCAGCATGACCTCCACCAATTACAACTACATCAAATGACATCTCGTTTTTCATAGATGTAATTTATTAATGATATTAGATTTTACAAGAAAACACTTAAAGTTGATTAAAAAGTAAGTAAATTCAACACTTATTTGCCTATACAAAAATCACTAAAAATGGATCCTAAAATTTCCTCAACATCTACTTTTCCGACAATCATGCCTAGATGTCTAGTTGCCAATCTTAAATCCTCTGCAGCTTTATCAAAGTCTTCTTGGGAATTTTTATCTTCAAAATTTTTTAAATTTTGAACGCAAGCTTCTAAACTTTGTCTATGTCTTTCTCTAGTAATTAAAGTTTCGTTTGAACTATCAAATTTATTTTTTAATCTACCTTTAATTCTGTTTATTAACTCTTCTAAGTTTGTTTCATTTTTAATTGATAAAAAAATTGGATTAAATTTTTCTATTTGTTGATTGATATTTTTAAAACCGAGATCTATTTTGTTAATAACAATTATTGATTTTTCATTCATCAAATCGTTTAAAAAACCAGTAAAATCAACATTTTTTGGCTCAATTACTATTATGTTAAGATCAGCGTCTTCAGCACGTTTCAGTGCTAACTTAATTCCTTTTTTTTCAATCTCGTCTTGAGACTCTCTTATCCCAGCAGTATCAGAAATCACAACTGGGTAACCATCTAGATTTAAATGAGCTTCAATAACATCTCTAGTTGTACCTGCAATTTCTGAAACAATTGCAACTTCTCTGTTAGAAAGATAGTTTAACAAAGATGATTTGCCTGCGTTTGCTGGACCAAGAATTGCAATCTTGAAACCTTCTCTAATTCTTTCTCCAACTTTTTGATCATCTAAAATTTTTTCAACTTCTTTTCTTATTTTTTCAGAATCACATTTAATATTTTTAATTACATCGTCTGGAAGATCTTCCTCTGGAAAATCTATTTTTGCTTCAACATTTGATAAAATTTTTAAAAGTTTCTCTCTAATGGAATTAAATTTTTTAGAACTTTGTCCACTCATTATTTTAATAGCTTGTTGCCTTTGAATTTCAGTTTCTGCAGAAATTAAATCTGAGATACTTTCAGCTTTAAGAAGACTTATTTTGCCATTTTGAAAAGCAAGTTTTGTAAACTCTCCAGGTTCAGCCAAACGACAATTATCGATTTTTGATAGTTGATCAAGTATTGATCTAATCACTGCTACGCTACCATGGACATGGATTTCTGCCATATCTTCACCTGTGTAGCTCTCTGGGCCTGGAAACCATAATAATAATCCCTCGTCTATTAACTCAGAAGTATTGATTTTATTGAATTTTTTGATAGTTGCAACTCTTGGAGAGGGTGGTTTGCTATTTGTCAAAAGCATAATAGCTTCTTTAACGTAATTACCAGAAATTCGAATAACAGCAATACCTGATGCTCCAGGTCCTGATGAAAGAGCAAAAATATTCATGTTATTATTATAGTTTTTAAAATTAATAATTATATAATTTTCTCCATGATAATTTGGATTGGATCTTACCCTAAAAGTGGAAATACATATATTAGATCTTTTCTATCTGCCTACTATTTTTCAGAGGATGGAAAATTCAATTTTGATCTTCTAAAAAATATAAAACAATTTCCTAATGCTGAATTCTTTGACAAACCAATTAAAAATGAATCAGATGCGTCTGACAATTGGCTCATTGCTCAAAAAAAAATAATGGAAAAAAGAAAATTTAGATTTCTAAAAACTCATAATTTTTTAGGAAGTTATAACAACAAACCTTTTACTACATTAGATTATACTTTAGGAGCTATATATGTGGTTAGAGATCCACGAAATGTGATCACTTCATTAATGAATCATTTTTCTTTAAATCTTGATGAAGCTTATAATTTTATGATTAATGAAAAAAAATATACGAAGTCAGATCAAAGTGATTATTCGACTTATACTCATTTAAGTTCATGGGGAAATCATTACAAATCATGGGCTACTACAAAAAATTTTAGAAAATTAATAGTCAGGTATGAAGATTTTGAAAATAATAAGTATGAAACTTTTAGAGATATAATAGTATTTTTAAACGCAATATCTAATAGAACTGAAAGAGTAAATAAAAAAAAATTAGAAAATTCTATCGATACTACTAATTTTTCAGTTTTAAAAAATTTGGAGGAAAATAAGGGTTTTGATGAAGCTCTTTATTCGCAAAAAGAAAAAAAATTTAAAACATTTTTTAATTTAGGCTTTAACAATCGGTGGAAAAAATTGTTACCGAAAGAAATGATAAAAAAAATTGAGGACTCTTTTGAAGGTGAGATGAAAGAAATAGGTTATTTATAAATATTAAGAAGGTTTATTCATAGAATTAAAGAATTCTGCGTTATTTTTAGTTGTCTTTAATTTTGAATTAATAAAATCAATCGCATCCATTGATCCCATTGGAGCAATTATTCTTCTTAGAACGTTCATTTTTTGAAGATCATTTTTGTCAAAAATCAGTTCCTCTCTTCTTGTTCCAGACTTTGTAATATCTATTGCAGGATAAATTCTCTTTTCTGATATTTTTCTGTCTAAAATAGTTTCACTATTTCCAGTACCCTTGAATTCCTCAAAAATTACCTCGTCCATTCTACTACCTGTATCAATAAGGGCTGTTGCTATAATTGTCAAAGATCCACCTTCCTCAATATTTCTAGCTGCTCCAAAAAATCTTTTGGGTCTCTGAAGTGCGTTAGCATCAACTCCACCAGTCAAAACTTTTCCAGAGCTTGGCACGACAGCATTATACGCTCTTCCTAATCTTGTTATGGAGTCTAATAAAATTACAACATCTTTTTTGTGCTCGGTTAATCTTTTTGCTTTTTCAATTACCATTTCAGCAACAGCAACATGACGTTGTGCAGGCTCATCAAATGTTGAGCTTATTACTTCACCTTTAACTGTTCTTTGCATATCCGTGACTTCTTCAGGTCTTTCATCTATAAGTAAAACCATTAGATAACATTCTGGATGATTAGCAGTTATTGAGTTCGCTATACTTTGTAAAATCATAGTTTTCCCAGCTTTTGGAGGTGAAATAATTAAAGATCTTTGTCCTTTTCCAATTGGGCTTACAAGATCAATTAATCTAGGAGTTAAGTCTGGTTTTTTTTCTATTTTATTTGTTTCTACTTCCATTCCTAATTGCTTATTTGGATACAATGGAGTTAGATTGTCAAAAGCTATTTTATGTTTAAATTTATCAGGTTCTTCAAAATTTATTTTACTAACTTGAAGAAGTGCAAAATATCTTTCGCCTTCCTTTGGAGATCTAATTGGTCCTTCTACAGTATCACCAGTTCTTAATCCGAATCTTCTAATTTGGCTTGGGCTCACATAAATATCATCTGCGCCCGGTAAATAGTTTGACTCCATTGCTCTTAGAAAACCAAAACCATCCTGGAGTAATTGTAAAACACCTCCACCCGTTATCTCTTCACCTTTTTCTGCAAGTTTTTTTAAAATTGCAAAATAAATTTCTTGTCTACGAAGTGTGCTAGCGTTTTCTATGCCAAGTTTTTCAGCTTCTGTTATTAACTTTTCTGAGCTTTTTTCTTTTAATT
The DNA here is from genome assembly GCA_902609675.1 of uncultured Pelagibacteraceae bacterium. Classification (GTDB taxonomy): domain Bacteria; phylum Pseudomonadota; class Alphaproteobacteria; order Pelagibacterales; family Pelagibacteraceae; genus Pelagibacter. Next base: position 33,200 of record CACLST010000004.1, read on the forward strand.
CTTGAATGTTCATTTATGGGAGTTTTTGTCAAAGATGCTTTAAATATATATATAGATTGAAAAATTTCAACCCTAGATTGGTTTAAAAACTACAATAAATACAATTAAAATAAGCAAAACTGTTGGTATTTCGTTAATTATCCTAAAGAATTTTGATGATTTGGAGTTTTCTTTAGAGTGTAAAACTCTCATACATCTGCCCAAATATTCATGATAAATTGTTAGAATTATTACTAAAACAATTTTAATTTGTACCCATAGAAAAGCAAAGCTTTCAATTCCATTTATCCAAATTAATACAATTCCAAAAAGCCAAGACAAAATCATAGCTGGTCGCATGATATAATTATAAAGTTTTCTTTCCATCGTTTCAAAAATTTCAGTAGCTTGATCCTTTTCAAAATTTTCGACGTGGTAAACAAATATTCTTGGTAAATACAATAACCCTGCCATCCAAGAAATTACTGCTATTAGATGAAGTGATTTAAATAAAAGATATCCACTCATTTATTATAAATTCTTTGAAATTAGATGTTTGAATAAAGAAATATGATCTTCATTATCATTTAAGCAAGGTATCATTTCAAAGTTTTCACCACCTGATTTGATAAAACTTTCTTTCCCTTGGATAGATATTTCTTCTAAAGTCTCAACACAATCAGATGAAAAACCAGGACATATAACTAAAATATTTTTTTTTCCCTCTTTGGGCAAAGCTTCAAAAGTTTTGTCTGTATAAGGTTGCAGCCATTCTTGAGGACCAAATCTTGATTGAAATGTTGTCATAATTTTAATATCTGAATATTTTTCAGAAATTAGCCTAGTAGTTTTATGGCAATAGCAATGATAAGGGTCCCCCTTGTCAAAATATTTTTTTGGTATTCCATGATATGAAGCTACTATTAAGTCTGGTTTCCAATTAATTTCGTTAATTTTTTTTACAATACTATTTTTAATAGCGTCTATATAAAGAGGTTCAGACTCATAATGAGGAACTATTTTTAAATTCGGTTGCCATCTCATTTTCATAAGGGTTCTATATACCTCGTCACATACAGTTGCAGTTGTTGCAGCAGCATATTGAGGATAAAGAGGTAGTATTATTAAATTCTCACAACCTTTTTCGTGAAGTTGGTTTATTTTACTTTTAATGCTTGGATTGCCATACCTCATAGCAAAATCAACAATCAACTTTTCATTCCCGATTTTCTCGGATAATTTTTTAGCTTGGCTTTCTGTAAAAAACCTTAGTGGCGACATGTTCTTTTCTTTCATCCATATTTCTTTGTAGGCTTTAGCAGTTTTTGATGGCCTGAAAGTAAGTATAAATAAGTTAAGAATTACTTGCCAAATAAAAGGGTTTACTTCGATAACTCTTCTATCTGATAAAAATTCCTTTAAATATCTCCTTATATCCAGCCAACTAGTAGAGTCGGGTGTACCAAGATTTATAATTAAAATCCCTGTTTTACCATAATTAACTTTAGGATGGTCTGGTGTCATTTAAAGTTTCTTACTATTTTTATCAAGTCTTCAACCATTTCAATTTTAGTTTCTGGTAAAATTCCATGTCCTAAATTAAATATATATGGATGATCCTTAAAAATATGAAGATATTTTTCCACTTCTTTTTTAAGAATTCCTTTATCAGTCAATAATATTTTAGGGTCAAGCCCCCCTTGGACAGGAATTTTTATTTCTTTCACTATTTTTTCTGGATCAACATCATAGTCTATGTTTATTGCATCTGGTTTAACTATTTCACAGAAATTTTTGTAGTCTTTAATACCTCTTGGAAAACAAATTACAGGCACACCTAATTGTTTGACATATTCTACAATATTTAATGTTGGAATATAAATGTATTCAGGAATTTTATCATTTAGTAATCCTGCCCAACTATCAAAAATTTGAATTACTTTAGCCCCGGCTTCAACCTGATTTTTTATATGAACTTTTAAGAATTTTTCAATAATTCCTAATAGTCTGTTAATTAGAAATTCATCTTTAAAGAATTCATCTGTTAGACCTTTTTTTGGTGATGATCTGTTAATCATGTAAACAAGAATAGTCCATGGAGCTCCAACAAAACCTATCATGTCTTTATTATCCATTAAAGGATTCTCGGAAGTTTTGGATATTGCTTTGTAAACTTTATAAACTTTTTCTGTAAAATTAATCTCATCAACATTTTTAAAATTATCTAATTCTATTTCTCCAAGCTTTGGTCCAAAATTTTTTTCAAATTCTACCTTTTGACCAAGACCATACGGTAACATTAAAATGTCGGAAAATATTACTGCACCATCAAACCCAAATCTCTTTATAGGCTGAAGGGTTATTTCAGATGCCAAATCGCTGTTTAAACAAAGTTTTATAAAATCTGTATTTTTTTTTCTTATTTCTCGAAATTCAGGCAAATACCTTCCTGCTTGTCTCATTAACCATATAGGATTAGTTTTAGTGTCTTTATTTTTTATACAGTTAGTTAAGGGACTCATATAAATAGATATATATTATTTACTTTATTAGTATTATGTATTGTGAATAACGTAAATTAGTCAATTATCACACTTTGTTAACTCTTTATTAATAATTTAGATCTCTATTTAGATCCATTTTATGAGGATTAATTAAGATTTCACATATTTTTTGTATATTATGTATAACTTTATTAACATTTATAATTTAGTTAATTTGATGGAAAAAAAACTAACTATTAATATTCAGAGGGGTAAATCTGAATTTTTCTTATTTTACTTATAGATTATAAACTCTTTATACATGAAAAATTTATATCAAATATACTTAATATCAGACTCTACTGGCGAAACACTTGATAGAATTTTTTTAGCTTTAAAAGCACAATTTCCTAATTTCGAATACGAGACAAATCATTTCTCCTTTACTCGTACTGAAAGTCAAACACTTGCTATACTAAAACAGGCAAAAAAAGATAAAAATTCTATTATTTTATATACTATTGTTAATAGTAAATTGGCAAAATATCTTACAGAAAAATCCTATGAAAGAAATATACCTTGTTTTGGAGTTCTTGGAGACTTGATTTTAAATTTTTCAAAGGTCTTAAATCAGAAAGCTTCTCATCAACCAAGTGGACAGCATATTTTAAATGAAGAATACTATGATAGAATTGAAGCTATTCAATTTACGATGAACCATGATGATGGTAATCAAACTGATGATATAGAGAAATCAGATATTATTTTATTAGGTGTAAGCAGAACCAGTAAAACACCAACTTCCATTTATTTAGCTAATAGAGGGTTCAAAACTTCAAATATTCCACTAGTAAATAAAAATTCTATACCATCTAAAGTTACCGAAAAAAATTTTAGACCATGCGTTGTTGGTTTAGTTACAGAAGCAGAAAGATTATATGATTTAAGAAAAAATAGATTGAATTCATTGAAAGAAGATCAAAATAGTGAATATGTAAATATTGATAAGATTAAAGATGAACTAAATAGTGCTAGAAAATTATTTAAGGAGAATAATTGGCCAACGATAGATGTAACAAGAAAATCTGTTGAGGAAACAGCAGCGTCAGTAATAAAAATTTTTGAGATAAAGAACAAAAAAAATGCTTAATATTATATTGGCATCAAAAAGCAAGATCAGAAAAGAAATACTGAATAATCACAATGTCCTTTGTGATGTTGAAGTATCAAATGTAGATGAAGAACCAATCAAAGAGAGTTTGATAAGAGAAGGAGCCACTCCAGAAATAATATCCAAAAACCTTGCTGAATTAAAAGCAAATAAAGTAAGTCAAAAAAAGAACAACACCCTTGTTTTAGGTGCAGATAGTGTAATAGACCTATCGGGTGAGTTAATATCAAAACCTGAAAGCAGGGATGAGGCACTTAAAATTTTAAAAAAACTAAATGGAAAAAAACACTCTTTAATTAGTTCAGTCTGTATATCTAAAAATGGGTCAATGATTTGGAATTACACAGATAAAGCATATTTGACAATGAAAAATTTTTCTGAAGATGAACTAATACTGTATCTTAGCAAAATTAGTGACGAAAAATTATATGCATATAATGTTTACCAAATCGAGGGAGAGGGAAGAACTTTGTTTTCAAGTATTGAAGGAGATGAAGATACCATAATGGGACTACCTATTAAAAAAATTAAGGAATATTTAGAACTTCAAATATGAAAAAATTTTTAGTAATAGGGAATCCAATTGAACATTCTTTATCTCCAAAGTTACATAATTATTGGATAAAAAAAAATAATTTAGATGCAATTTATGGAAAACTGGAAGCCTATGACAATGATTTGTCTGAACTATGCAAATCTATCAAAAAGGGAGATTTGGAGGGTTTAAATGTTACTGTCCCTTTTAAAAAATCTATAATACCTCACCTAGATATTTTAAGTAGTAATGCATTAAGAACACAATCAGTAAATACTGTCTCGTTAAGTAAAGGTAATTTAGTTGGAGACAATACTGATATTAATGGGTTTGAATTAAGTATTAGAAAATTGAATTATGATATTAGTGACAAGATAGTTCTGATATTAGGTGCTGGTGGAGTTGTGCCGTCAATAATTTTTTCATTGTTGAGGATGAAAGTATCAAAAATTTTTTTGAGTAATAGAACTAAAACAAAAGCTGAAAATTTAAAAAATTTATTCAATGAGATCAATGTTATGGATTGGGGCGATTTACCAAATTTTGATATGATAATAAATGCCACTACTTTAGGTTTAAATAAAGTAGATAAATTTGGCATAGACTTTTCTCAGGCTGGTCAAAATAAGCTCTTTTATGATGTTATATATGCACCATTTCAAACAGAGTTTTCAGAGGCAGGAAATGCGCAGGGTAATTCAATTGAAAATGGTTTAAATATGTTTTTATTTCAGGGTCAACAAGCTTTTAATATTTGGCATAATGTTGAACCAGAGATTAACAAAGAATTAATTGAATTTCTAAAAAACTGAAACTATGAGACTTAAAAGCAAACATGATTAGAGTTGGAATAATTGGAGATATAGGATCAGGAAAATCTTTTATTTCTAAGCTCTTTGGATACCCAGTATTTAACGCAGATGATGAAGTAAAATATATTTATAAAAAAAATAAAGAGTGTTTTAATAAATTAAAAAAAAAATTACCAAAATTTATAAAAACATTTCCTATCAAAAAAAAAGAGCTTATATCAGCAATTAACTCAAATAAGAAAAATCTTAAAGTTATATCTTCTATTGTTCACCCATTGGTAAGAAAAAATATGAAAAAATTTATAATAAATAATAAGAAGAGTGAAATGATTATTTTTGATATCCCTTTATTAATAGAAAACAAACTCAATAAAAAAAAAGATATAATTATTTTCGTTAAATCAAAAAAATCTAAAGTCTTAAACAGATTAAAAAAGAGGCCTAACTTTAATGAAAAATTGATAAAGAATCTAAAAGAAAATCAGGTTATCTTATCTAAAAAAGAAAAATTAGCTGATTATATCATTAGTAATAATTTTTCAGCGAATGTGATGAAAAAAAAAGTTAAACTAATTAAAAAAGAAATTTTAAATGAAAGAAATAGTTCTAGATACTGAAACAACTGGTTTATCTGTTAGAGATGGCCATAGAATTGTAGAAATTGGCTGCATTGAACTTGATAATTTAGTACCAACAAAAAACATTTTTCATTGTTATTTGAGCCCAGACGGGAAGAAAGTAGATCAAAAAGCGTTCGAAACTCATGGATATTCTGACGAGTTTCTATCAACAAAACAAAAATTTTTTGAAGTTGCTGAAGATTTTTTAGATTTTATTAAAGATAAAAAAATTATCATCCACAATGCAGAATTTGATATTGGTCATTTAAATAATGAATTAACTTTAATTGGAAAGCCGAAGATAATTAATGCAAATATCATCGATACGCTAGAATTAGCACGAAATAAATTTCCAGGCTCGGGAATAAGTTTAGATGCATTATGTAAAAGGTTTAGAATTGATAATTCTAGAAGAGAAAAACATACTGCTTTGATAGATTGTGAATTACTTGCTAGGGTATACATAAATTTAATAGATCAAAAAGAACCAAAATTAAATTTAGTTGAAAATAGTGAAGATAAAATCTCATTCTCCAATGAAACTTCAAGTTATTTTAAAAAAATTGTTACACCCACTGAGAATGAATTATTAGAGCATAGCAAATTTCTAGAAAAAAAATTAAAAAAAAACTTTTTCTAATTTAATCTTTCATTATATAATTTTTCAAAATCAATTTTTGAACCAAACTTTAAATCAGGTAAACCTGATGATCTTAAAATAGTAAGAAATTTGTCCTCTAAAGAGGGGTAAATTTTAGTTTGTAGGTCACTTAAAATTATTTTTTCTAAATCTATTTTATTAATTTTTACATCAATTATTTCAATAACTGTAGCGTATGAAATTTGAAAAAAACCTTTTTCTTTTTTCTTATTAGGATTTTCGTAAGTTAAAGTAGTTAAAACTTCTATCATTTTTCTTTTTAAAGGTTTTGTTTTTATATCAACTTTCATTTTATACTCTGGAATAGTATTTCTGATTGTTATTAAAGCTTCGGGACTAGGAATTTCAACAGATAAGTCCTGAATATAACTAATAACTATTTTGTATTTATTTTCCATCTTTATCCTCTATATCTTCATATTCACCTTCAATGTAATTTTTTTCATCAGTATTATTTTTTCTTTTAGCTGATTGTTTTGTAGAATACTTACTTAAAATCATTTTTCGTGTAACTGGGAAGATTAATAAAATTCCTAATAGGTCAGTTGCAAAGCCTGGTAAAATTAATAATAAGGCTGCAAAAGCAATTGCTGCCCCAGAAATTATTTCATAGAGTGGTATTTCATTTTTTACCAATTGAGCCATCCCAGAACGCAATGTGTTAAAACCCTCATATCTGGCGTACCAGATACCTGCAACTGCAGTTGTTGCTATTAGTAAAATGGTGTTTATTGCTCCTATTTGTGAACCAACCTTAATAAAAAGGTATATTTCAATAAGTGGGATCCCAATAATTAGAAGTATTGCTGTGTTCATTTGTCTATAATGTAAATTGCAGGTTGAAATTAATCAACATAGTAAATATTATTAGTATATGAGTTATAGCTTTGAATACATCGATATAATACTATTAGCAATGATCGCAGGATTTATTTTCTTGAGATTAAGAGGGATTTTAGGGAAAAAAACTGGATTTGAGGAAAATATTAATTCAAGTTTCCCTCACGAAGAAGTTAAAGAGACTAAAGTTTCTCCTGTTCTTAATGCTGAAACTTTTGATGATGCAGCGAAAAAAGACTTTTTAAATGGTGCAAAAATCGCTTATGAAAGCATTATTACTAGTTTTTCTAAAGGAGATTTAAATTCAATAAAAAATCTTTTGGCAAAAAATGTTTATGACCAATTTGATGAGGCTATTAAAGATAAAAAAGTAAGAAATGTTACATCAGAAACTACATTTATAGGTATTAATTCCGCAGAAATAAAAGAGCATAATCAAAATAAAAATATGCTTGAAGTAAGTGTTGAATTTGTGAGTGAAATTATATCTTGCATTAAAGATAAAGATAATAAAATTATTTCAGGTGATGCTCAAAAAGTTAAAAAAGTATTAGATACTTGGAAATTTACAAAAGACAGTACTTCAAAAAATCCTAACTGGTTAATAGTAGACACTCAAGCTTAGTTGATTAAAAAAATATCAGATAAAGATAAACAGGATTGGCAAAATTTCTTAAATAGTTCTGACAAACTAGAAAATAAAGATCAAAAAATTTCTTCAACACCTAAAAGATATATTGAAAGATCTATTGATTTGCACGGTTATACCCTAGAGGAAGCAAATCAAAAAATGACTTCTTACATCGAAGAATGTTATGCAAATGGAGTGAACAAAATTAGTGTCATTACAGGAAAGGGGCTTAGATCTAAAAATTTAAATGACCCATACCAATCTAGCAATTTGAGTATATTAAAACACTCCGTACCTAATTTTATTAAAGGTGCTGATCATTTAATGAAAAGAATTATAAGTATTGATTTTGAGGCTGTTGAAAACCCATCCGTTGGAAATTTTGATATTTTTTTAAGAAAAAAAAAATAATATTTATAAGATAAACTTTGATAGGTCTGCGTCCTTAACAAGTTCACCAATATTTTTCTTAATATAATCTGAGTCTATGCTAATTTTTTCACCAGCTCTATCTGTGGCTGTAAAACTAATTTCATCTAATACTCTTTCAATTATGGTATGCAGTCTTCTAGCGCCAATATTTTCAACTGTTGTGTTAACTTCGCTTGCAATTGTCGCAATTGTATCAATCCCATCTTCAGTAAATTCTAAATCAACGTTTTCGGTTTTAAGTAAAGCTTTATATTGTTTGATCAAACTATTGTCTGGCTCTTTCAAAATTCGTTTAAAGTCCTCACTATTCAAAGCATCTAGCTCAACTCTGATTGGCAATCTTCCTTGAAGCTCAGGTAAAAGATCTGATGGTTTTGCTAACTGGAACGCTCCTGAAGCTATAAATAATATATGATCTGTTTTTATTGGACCATATTTAGTGCTGACAGTTGTTCCTTCAATAAGAGGAAGTAAGTCTCTTTGAACACCTTCTCTTGAAACATCTCCACCAACTCTATCAGTCCTTGCTGAAATTTTATCTATTTCATCTAAAAATACGATACCATTATTCTCAGTTGTGTTTTTTGCAGATTTAATAATTTTATCTTGTTCTATTAATTTATCAGCTTCTTCGTTTAGTAATATTTCATGAGACTCTTTTACTGACATTTTCTTCTTCTTAGCTTTTTGACCCATAGATTTACCAAGCATGTCAGAAATATTAATCATCCCAACATTTGCACCAGGCATACCAGGAATTTCGAATGACGGCATTCCACCACCACTCTCAGTTACAGCTATCTCAATCTCATTGTCGTCTAAATCACCATCTCTTAATCTTTTCCTAAAACTTTCCCGTGTTGCAACACTTGCTTTATTTCCAACAATTGCATCAAGAACTCTATCCTCAGCTAATTTTTGTGCTTTAGCATGAACTTCTTTTCTTTTTTTTACCTTTTCCATTGCAATAGCAATTTCAAGAAGGTCTCTTATAATTTGTTCAACATCTCTTCCGACGTAACCTACTTCAGTAAATCTTGTTGCTTCGACTTTTACAAATGGTGCTTCTGCTAATTTTGATAATCTTCTAGATATTTCTGTTTTACCAACACCCGTTGGTCCCATCATTAAAATATTTTTGGGAAGGACTTCATCTTTCATATCACCTTCTAAAGCTTGTCTTCTCCATCTATTTCTTAAAGCAATTGCAACAGCTCTTTTTGCATTATTCTGTCCAACTACAAATCTATCTAATTCAGAAACTATTTCTCTTGGAGATAATGAATTTTGAATATTATTTTTTTCTTTTTTTACTTTTGCATTTGGTAGAGTTGTAACGTTTGATTTTTCCATATTAAATTTTCTCTATGTTGCAATTATCATTTGTGAACACGCATATTTCAGAAGCAACTTTAATTGCTTTCTTTGCAACTTCTTCTGCCGACAAATCTGTATCCATCAATACTTTTGCTGAGGCTAGTGCATAATTTCCACCAGATCCAATTCCAATTACATCACCTTCAGGCTCTAAAACATCACCTGTTCCTGAAATAATGAAACTATTTTCTTTGTCACCAACTGCCATTAAGGCTTCCAATCTTCTTAAATATTTATCTGTTCGCCAATCTTTAGCTAATTCAACAGCTGCTCTAGCTAGATTTCCAGCGTGTTTTTCTAATTTAGACTCTAATCTTTCAAACAATGTTAATGCATCTGCAGTAGATCCAGCAAAACCTGCTATCACATTTCTTTTCTCAATCTTACGAACTTTATTTGCTGTTTTCTTAATCACTGTGTTTCCCATGCTAACTTGGCCATCACCAGCAACTACTACTTCATTGTTTTTTCTTACTAATACTATTGTTGTCATGGAATATAGATGGATACTAAATACAATAGTTCAAGACCAAGGCTAGAATTATTGCCATAATTGAATAATAGATATATACCTTTTTCAAACTATGAAACGTAAAGCCAAAATAAGCAGAAAAACAAAAGAGACTAACATCAGTGTTGACTTAAACATTGATGGTAAGGGTAAGTACAAAGTTGACACAGGTATAGGTTTTTTAGATCACATGCTTGAGCAATTATCAAAACACTCTTCAATGGATATGAATATTAAAGCTAAAGGTGATACGCACATTGATCTTCACCACACAACTGAAGATACAGGAATTGCAATTGGTGAATGTTTAAAAAAAGCTTCTAAAAAATTTGTTGGCATTAAAAGATATGCTCATGCAATGATACCAATGGATGAAACATTAACTAGAGTTGCTATTGATGTTTCAAACAGACCTTATTTAATTTGGAAAGTAAAATTGAAAGTAGAAAAATTAGGTGAGATGGATACAGAACTATTTAAAGAGTGGTTCCAAGCCTTTTCACAAGCTGCAGGAATTACTTTGCACATTGAAAATATCTATGGTGATAACAGTCACCACATAATTGAATCTTGCTTTAAAGGATTAGCTAGATCATTAAGAGCTGCTTTAGAAATGGATCCAAGAAATAAAACTACAATACCTTCTACAAAAGGTTCTTTATAAATTTAATGAATGTCACAATTGTTGACTACAATTCAGGCAATATAAGTTCTGTAATTAACTCGTTTAAGGAAGTTGCAAAAGATAAAGTAAACATTAAAGTAACAGCAGATCTTGCAACTATAAAAACTAGCGACAAGGTTGTATTACCCGGACAAGGTTCTTTTAAAAGCTGCATTGATGGGCTTAAGAATATTAGTGGTTTGATGGATACTCTTAATGAATTTGCATTAGAAAGTAAAAAACCACTTCTTGGAATTTGTGTTGGGCTTCAAATGTTTGCTGATATAGGTTATGAAGAAACTGAAACAAAAGGCCTAGGATGGATTTCAGGTAAAGTATCTAAAATTGATAACCAAGACGGTAAATTTAAGCTGCCACATATTGGTTGGAATGAAATTAACATAACGAAAGAAAGTAAGATTTTCAAAGGAATAGAAAATAAATCCCACATGTACTTTGTTCATAGTTATGAGTTTCTGCCCGAAGATAAATCTGTAATTTCAGCAACAACTGATTACTCCTCTAATGTTGTTTGCGCTGCAGAAAAAGAAAATATATTTGGTACGCAGTTTCACCCAGAAAAAAGTGATAAAACTGGTCTAAAAATAATTGAAAACTTTATTAATTTATGAAATTTTTTTTGTCATTTTTGATAATTGGCATACTTATAACAAATAATACATCTGCAAAAATTCTTAACATCGGAAATAAAGTATTCTTAGATGTTCCATCAAGCCATAACTTTATTAAATACGACGAAGATTTAGTTGCAGATGCATTTAATGATTTTCTTGACTCTGATAAAGATATGAAAATTGATGCTTTTCTAGTGGGTCCATTAAAATATATAGAGCTTGAAAGATCAATTTTGAATGGAGAAGACCCAATGAATAACAAGTATGTCCTATCAATTGTTAAAAAAATGGAGAAAAAAAATTTTAAAGACGAAATCAAAGCTGTGAATTGGATGATTTCGGAAGCTAAAAAAATAATGAGAAAAGAAAAAATTGATTTTATTACATATGTTATTGTTATAAATAAAAAGCTTAAAGATCTATTAGTGTTAGGAAATGAAGTAGATAATGTAATCCTTGAACTTTATTCAATGAATAATTCAGAATTACTCAATAAAACAAAAGAACTAAAGCAAATGATGTCTTTATTGGACGGTGCTAATAGTAAAACTTATTTTGTTGGTCCTGCATCTATTGAGTACAATAAATTAAAAATTCAAAAAAATAATCATGGCGAACTTATTTTAAAGGGCCCAAGCAAAGTAACCTATGCAGTTACTGATACTTTAACATTAGATGCAAAAACTAATATCCTCTTAGGTTCTCATAATGATAAAATGTATTTACTTATTTCAGCATGTTATGTTGATTGTTCAAAGTTTAATAGTAAGTTTAACAAAATGATTAAACCAATTTTTTCAAGAGTTGAAAAAAAAACAAATGATATAAAAATTTCCCCAGATAGTAACTTTGTTGAGCAACTTAAATCACTCAATGAATTATACAAATCTGGAGTACTGACAAAAGAAGAATTTGAAAAAGCTAAAAAGAAAATCTTAAATTAATGAAAATTCTTCCAGCAATAGACATTAAAGATAAAAAATGCGTGAGGTTAATTAAAGGAGACTTTGATAATAAAACTGAATATGAAATGTCTCCAGTTGATCAAGCTGGAAAGTATAAAGACCATGGTTTTAGAAATTTACATATAGTTGATCTAGATGGAGCGTTGACAGGAGAGACTGTAAACATTGATATTATTGAGGAAATTGTAGGCAAATTTGATCTAAATATTGAAATAGGTGGAGGTGTAAGAAATTTTGAAAGTATTCAAAAATATACTGACGCTGGAGTTGAGAAAGTAATTCTAGGTAGTGCTGCAATAAAAGACAAAAATTTTTTAAAAGAAGCTTGTCAAAAATTTCCAGATAAAATTGCTTTAGGTCTAGATGCTAAAGATGGTTATCTGTCTGTATCTGGATGGAAAGAAAATTCTAATTTAAAAACTTTAGAATTTTTAAATGATGTAAACGATTATGGAGCTAGTAGATTAATTTATACGGATATAAATAGAGATGGAATGAAGTTAAGTCCAAATTTTGATGAAACAGAAAATGTTGCTAATAATTCAAATTGTCCAGTCATTATTTCTGGAGGTGTTTCATCAATAGATGATATTAAAAAAGCAAAAGAGTTAGGAAATAAAAATATTGAAGGTATCATTGTTGGTAAAGCTATATATGATGGTGATATTAAACTAGATGAACTTGCAAAAGAGATAGATGCTTAAGAATAGAATAATACCTTGCTTAGATGTAAAAAATGGAAGAGTTGTCAAAGGTATAAACTTTGTCGATTTACAAGATGCAGGTGACCCAGTGGAACAAGCAAAAATTTATAGTGATGGTGGAGCTGATGAAATTTGTTTCTTAGACATCACTGCATCTAATGAAAATAGAAATACAATTTATGAAGTTGTAAAAAATACTTCAAAAAAATGTTTTGTACCTTTAACAGTTGGTGGTGGAGTTAGAAGTGTAGATGATATTAGTAAACTTTTGAACTGTGGGGCAGATAAAGTTTCAATAAATACAGCTGCAGTTCAAAATGCAGACGTTGTAGTTCAAAGCTCAAAAAAATTCGGTTCTCAATGTATTGTTGTTGCTATAGATGCTAAGAAGAGCGGAGAGAAATGGGAAGTTTTTACCCACGGAGGTAGAAATAATACTGGAATTGATGCTTTAGAGTTTGCAAAAAAGATGGAAGAGAATGGAGCAGGTGAGTTATTGGTCACTTCAATGGATAGAGACGGTACTCAGGTAGGCTATGACATTGATCTAATGTCTAAAATTTCTTCAATGGTAAACATACCTACAATAGCATCAGGAGGAGTTGGTGATCTTGATCACTTAGTCGATGGCATCAAATTAGGCAATGCTAGTGCGGTTTTGGCAGCATCTATATTTCACTACGGTAAATATTCTGTGAAGGAAGCTAAAGAATATTTGGACTCAAAAGGAATACCTGTTAGGATTTGAGATGCTAAATACCCTTGAGAGCCTATTTAAACTTGCAAGAGAAAGAAAATCTTCACCAGTTGATGGTTCGTATACTAATAAGCTTCTAAGTGATAAATCTTTGAGTAAAGCTAAAGTGCTTGAGGAAATAAATGAATTGATAGAGGCAGTAGAAGAAGATACAAATAAAATTCATGAAGCCGCAGATGTGTTTTATCATCTAGCCATGTACCTTGAAGCAAACAATATCAAAATTGAAGATGTAATGAGCGAATTAGATAAAAGAAAAAGATGAGCCATAAATTTTATAAACCTGCAAGATCAAGACTACAAAGAAGTGAATTAGCAGTTCCAGGTTCATCTCCTAAAATGTTTGAGAAAGCTCTCAGTTCAGCAGCAGATTATGTTTTTTTAGATCTTGAGGATGCAGTTTCTCCAAATGATAAAATAACTGCTAGAGCAAATGTTATTAAAGCTTTGAATGAAATGGATTGGAGAGGTAGTGGTAAAACTATTTCTGTACGAATAAATAGTTTAGATACTCATTATATGTATTCAGATTTAATTGAGATTGTTGAACAAGCTGGAGAAAATGTAGATACAATTTTAGTTCCAAAAGCAGGAACAGCAAGCGATGTTTATATGGTTGATTGTTTATTAACACAAATTGAAACGAATAAAAAATTAAAAAATAAAATTGGAATAGAATGTCTGATTGAGACAGCATTAGGAATGTCAAATATTAAAGAAATCGCAACTTCAAGTGAAAGGTTAGAGGCATTACATTTTGGTGTAGCAGATTATGCAGCAAGTTTAAGAGCGCGAACTACAGTTATTGGTGGGCTTAATGAAAATTATCCAGGAGACCAGTGGCATCATGGTTTATCTGAATTGGTAATGACTTGCAGAGCATATGGAATAAGAGCAATAGACGGACCTTTTGGAGATTTTAATGATCCAGATGCTTACACAGCAGCTGCTAAAAGAGGTGCTGCAATTGGTATTGAGGGTAAATGGGCAATACATCCTTCACAAATTGAATTAGCAAACAATGTATTCTCTCCACCAGAATCAGAGGTTACTAAGGCTAAAAGAATTTTGGAAGAGCTAGAAAAGGCCGCCAAACAAGGTAAAGGAGCTGCTCAGCTTGATGGCAGGATGATAGATGCTGCATCAGCTAGAATGGCTGAAAACATTGTAAATATCGATAAGTTAATCCATAATAAATAAATAAAATTATGGACATTCACGAATATCAGGCAAAGAAAATACTTTCAAACTTTGGAGTAACAATTCCTAGAGGTGGAATTGTTTACAGCCCTGAGAATGCTGAGAATAAAGCTAGAGAAATTGGTGGATCAAGATGGGTAGTAAAAGCACAAATTCATTCTGGTGCGAGAGGAAAAGCAGGAGGGATAATTGTTTGCAATACACCGTTAGAAGTCGCTCAAGCAACAGATAAATTATTAGGAAAAAAATTAGTTACAAATCAAACAGGACCTGAAGGAAAAATTGTGAACAGAATTTATATTGAAGAAGCTACAGATATTGAAAAGGAATTATATTTAGGACTAGTTTTTGATAGAAGTTCAGAAAGTATTATGGTTGTTGCATCGACAGAAGGTGGAATGAGTGTAGAAGAAATTTCAAAGGAAAAACCAGAGACAATTATTAGGTCTAAAATTGAAGTTGCAGTTGGAATGCAAAATTTCCAAGCTAGAGAATTGGCATTTGGTCTTGGTATAGAACCAGAATTAATTAGAAGAGCATCTGATACTATTATTGGATGCTATAAAGCTTTCAGTGAATTAGATGCAACAATGGTTGAAGTTAATCCATTAGTTATTTCTAAACAAAAACAAATTTTAGCTTTAGATTGTAAAATGAGTTTTGATAACAATGCAATGTTTAGACGAAGTCAAGTTTCTGAGCTAAGAGATAAAACACAAGAAGATTCAAAAGAAATATTTGCATCCGATAGAGGTTTAAACTATGTCAGTTTAGATGGAAATATAGGTAACATTATTAACGGTGCTGGTCTTGCAATGGCATCTATGGATATGATTAAATTAGCTGGAGGAACTCCTGCAAATTTTTTAGATGTGGGAGGTGGAGCAACACCAGAAAAAATAGTTAAGGCCTTTAAATTAGTTACAATGGATGAAAAAGTTAAAGTAATTCTTGTAAATATTTTTGCTGGTATCAATAGATGCGATTGGGTTGCAGAAGGAATTGTAGATGCATTAAAAAAAATCGAAATTAAAGTTCCATTAGTTATTCGTTTAGCAGGTACTAATGTAGAAAAAGGAAATAAAATCTTAAAAGAGAGCAAAATAAATTATATAGAGGCAAATACTTTAGAGGATGCAGCAAATAAAGCAGTTGCAGCACTAAACAAGTAAATCATGACTGTATTAGTTGATCAAAATAGTAAGATAATTATTCAAGGTTTTACAGGTAAAATGGGCTCTTTTCATGCAGATGAGATGATTAAATATGGCTCAAATGTTGTTGGTGGAGTAACACCAGGAAAAGGAGGGTCAACACATTTAAATTTACCTGTGTTTAACACAGTTAAAGATGCTGTTAATGAGACGGGAGCCGACGCCTCAATTTTATTTGTACCCCCAGCTTTTGCAGCAGACTCTGCGATGGAAGCAGCAGATGCTGGAATAAAAATATGTGTAGCAATAGTTGATGGAATACCTTCCCATGACATGATCAGAATAAAAAGGTATATGAGAAGATACACTAAAAGTTCTAAAATGACTTTAGTTGGACCAAACTGTGCTGGAATTATTAGTCCTGGGAAATCAATGTTAGGAATAATGCCAGGTCATATCTATAAAGAAGGAAGAGTCGGAATTATTAGTAGGTCAGGAACATTAGGCTATGAAGCTGCTCAACAACTTAAAAATTTAAACATTGGGGTTTCAACAAGTGTTGGTATTGGAGGAGATCCAATAAACGGAAGCTCATTTAGAGATATAATAGAAAAGTTTGAAACAGATGATGAGACAGATGCAATATTGATGATTGGTGAAATTGGTGGTCCACAAGAAGTTGCAGCAGGCGAATTCGCAAAAGAAAATATGAAAAAACCAGTTATTGCTTATATAGCCGGACTAACTGCACCAAAAGGAAGAGTGATGGGTCATGCAGGCGCAATAGTTTCTGCTTATGGAGAGAGTGCAATTGAAAAAGTTGAAATTCTTAAAGAATGTGGAATTACAATTTCTAAAAATCCATCTGTCATGGGTGATACAGTAAAATCAGTTTTAGAAAAAATGTAATTATGAGTTATGATGATAATAATATTTTTGCAAAAATATTAAGAAATGAAATACCTTGTAATAAAATTTACGAGGATGAATTTGTTTTATCCTTTCATGATATAAATCCTCAAAAAAAAATTCATGCTTTAGTTATTCCAAAGGGAAAATATGTTGACTTAGATGACTTTAGTCAAAATGCATCTCCTGAAGAAATGGTTGGATTATTAAAAGGTATTAATATTGTAGCAAAGAAATTAAATATATCTGTTGATACTGGAAAAGGCTATAGAGCTCTAGCAAATATAAGTCAAGACGGAGGACAAGAAGTTCCACATCTACATTTTCATTTGTTTGGTGGAGAGAAAATAGGTAAAATGGTCTCGTGAAAATTAACGTAGACAGAAGTTTCTTAGAAATAAATTCAATAAAAGATTT
This sequence comes from uncultured Pelagibacteraceae bacterium, assembly GCA_902609675.1. Classification (GTDB taxonomy): domain Bacteria; phylum Pseudomonadota; class Alphaproteobacteria; order Pelagibacterales; family Pelagibacteraceae; genus Pelagibacter. The sequence continues at coordinate 50,657 of CACLST010000004.1, forward strand.
AAACAGTTCAAAAAGTCCAGGTTCAAACTTCAAAATCAGTGAAGTAGACCCACCAGACTTCCATATAAACAAATTTTTCTATAAGCAAATTGGAAGAAAGTATAGATGGATAGACAGATTAGCCTGGCGTGATAAAAAATGGATTGAGTACGTTGAAAATCCACGAATAAAAACCTTTATTTTAAAGGATAATAATAACCTAGCCGGATATTATGAAACTATCCGTGATCTCGACCATAATCATTCTGAAATTGCATATTTTGGAATTTTAGAGGAATATTTTGGGAAAAAATGTGGAGGCTATCTTCTTACTCAGGCTATTCATAAATTATTCGAGGAAGGAATGTCAAGAGTTTGGCTCCACACCTGTTCACTGGATCATGAAAATGCAATTAAAAATTATTTAGCCAGAGGAATGCAAGTATTCAAATCTGAAAAAATAAGTGTTGAGGTTAATTAATATATTTTTGTAAATAAAATATTTTTTCTTCAACATTAATATTAATACTAATATCACTTAAAAAAGTCTGTATTAGATTTTGGTATATGTCCCTTGTCTCCCAACCAATCAAATCAAGAGTTCCTTTGTCAAAAAAAACTTTTATTAAGTTATTTTCATGTTCAAAATTAAATACATAATAAAAAGGATAATTTTTATCATTTTTTACTTCATTCATTTTTGAAATTAAAAATTTTTTATCGAGAATAAAATTTAAAGGGGTTTTATCTAAAGGATATCTATAATAATTTTTGATTTTATCTGAATTAATAACTAAAGATTTGCCATTTGAAACTAAGATTTTATTATAAATATCATAATATTTACAAAGAATTTTTTTTGGATATAAAATAATACATTCACCTTTTTCAATATTATTGTTATCTATTTTTTGTATGAATTTAAACTCTAAAGAATTTATTTTTTCTAAATGACTTATAATTTCTTGATTTGTAGAACTATGTGCATTTAAATTAAAAAATAATACAAAAAAAAATATTAAGTATTTTTTCATTTGAGAACTTCTCTTTTTCCTACATGATTAGCTTGACTTACTTCTCCGTTTGCTTCCATTTGATCAATTATTCTAGCTGCTCTATTATAACCAATTTGAAGTTTTCTTTGTAGAAAAGATGTTGATGCTTTTCTTTCAGATTTTATAATTTCGAGAGCTGTACTATATAGTTCATCTAAGTTTTCATTATCTTTTGAGTCAGTATGATTCTCTTTTTCATCAACAAAATTAAGAATTTCATCTACGTAATCAGGCTCAGCTTGATTTCTTAAAAAATTATTTATTTTCTCAATTTCATTCTCTGATACAAATGGTGCATGAATTCTTGTCATTCTATTTGCGGAAGTCATATAAAGCATATCTCCTTTCCCAAGAAGCTGTTCAGCACCTTGTTCTCCAAGAATTGTTCTACTATCTATTTTAGAAGTAACTTGGAATGATATTCTTGTTGGAAAGTTAGCTTTTATTGTTCCAGTTATAACGTCAACACTAGGTCTTTGTGTAGCCATTATGATATGTATACCTGCTGCTCTGGCCATTTGAGATAGCTTTTGAATATAATTTTCAATATCTTTACCAGCTACAAGCATTAAATCTGACATTTCATCTACAATAACAACGATATAAGGCATAGAAATCTTATGTTTTTCGTTATAACCATCAATATTTCTCACTCCCACTTTGGTCATAAGCTTGTATCGATTTTCCATTTCTTTGACTACCCAACCTAATACAGATGCAGCTTTTTTAGCCTCCGTTATAACTGGGCACAATAAATGCGGAATTCCCTCGTATGTAGATAACTCTAACATTTTTGGATCAATTAATATAAACTTACATTTTTCAGGAGAGTGTTTGTACAAAAGTGACAAAATAATTGTATTTATACAAACTGATTTACCAGATCCAGTTGTGCCAGCTATAAGTAAATGAGGCATAGTACTCAAATCGCCTGTTATTGGTAATCCAGAAATGCTTTTACCAAGAGCGATTGGAAGTTTAGTATCTTTTTTTTTAAAACTACCATCAGAAATTACTTCACTTAGAAAAACGTTTTCTCTTTGAGGTTTGGGGAGTTCAATACCAATAGTATTACTTCCAGGTATAGTTGCAATTCTAGCAGACTCAGAACTAGTGTTCCTGGCAATATCTTCTGAAAGATTAATAATTTTTGAAACTTTAACACCAGGTGCAGGTTCAAATTCATATAAAGTAACAACAGGACCTTGACTTACTTTCTTAACTTCGCCCTCAACTCCAAAATCAAGTAAAATTTTTTCTAGCGTTTTTTCATCAATTTTATTTTCTGATAAATTTTTATCCTTGTTTGTAGGCGATTTTAAAAAGTCTAAGGATGGCAGTTTATATTTTATAGTTTTTTTATCAGATGATGCTAAATTTTTATCGAATGAAAAGTTTTCTTGAACTCTTGTCTCAGCATTTGTGTAATCATTCTCATTTATAAAATTTTCATCAATATTATCAACAATATTTTTGGTTTCATTTTTTTTAGATTTAGAAAAAATTATAGTAATATTTTTTAGATATTTAAGTTTGAAATTGATACTAAAAAGAAAAAATGTAATAATTAAAAATATTAAAATAATATAACTTATTCGATGGTTTATGTTTATTAAATTTATTAAAAATGTTTCTTCAAATAAATTGCCTATAAAACCATTATTACCATTAATCGTAAGCCAAAATGTTTCAGTATGAAAAACCGTAAAGAATAATGTTCCTAAAATTGAGTATAAAATTACAAAAAATATGCTCTCAATAATATGTAAGATTTTTTTATCAAATATTACAAATATAGATATGAGGATAAATGAAAATGGCACTAACAATGAAATTAAACCAATAGATTGATACAAAATATCTGATGTATAACTACCTTTTGCACCCAACAAATTATTTATTTCAGCGTTCTCAGGAAAAATAAAGTTGGGATCTTCTGGTGAATAGCTAATTAATGATATTAGTAACAGTAAAGATAGAACTAGTAAGGTTAGACCTGTAGCTTCGGCTAGTCTTTTAAAGAGAAAACTTGTTGTTTTATCGACTAAATTTTTAATTTTCATTTTGTAATTAATGATTTGTCACTTTGTATCATTTAATTTTTGTTGATAAAATTAAATAATATTATGAATATTTGTCTATTAGGAAATAATTTAACAAATCTTGTTTTAGCAAACATATTATTAAAAAAAAAGATTAATGTTGATATTATTTCCAAATCTCAACCATCATTATTAAAAAATACTCTCAGAACAATTGCTATTTCAAACGATAACTATAAATTTTTAATAGAAAATATTAAAGGTATTAAAAATTTAGGATGGCCAACTACAAAAATAAAAATTTACTCAGAAAATAATAAATCAAATGAGTTGTTTGAGTTCAAAAATAAAAATCAGAATAATTTTTATCTATTAAAATATATTGACCTTTTTAGGTTAATAAAAAAAAATAAATTTTTAAAATTTATTAGATTTCAAAATTATGATTTAGAGGTTTTAAAAAAAAGAAATTATGATTTAATAATTAATTCAGAACAAAATAATTTAATAACAAAAAAATATTTTCAAAAAAAAATAGAAAAAAATTATAAATCTTTGGCTCATACTGCTATAATAAACCATAAAAAAGTTGAAAATAAAATTGCCACTCAAATTTTTACAAAAAATGGTCCATTAGCATTTCTCCCTCTATCTAATAATCAAACCTCAATTGTATTTTCAAATAATTCAATAAAATTAATTAATAAGATAAGCCTCCTAAAAATTATCAATAAATATAACCATCGATATAAGATAGATAAAATCAGCGAGGTAGAGTCTTTTGGAATCAAGTTTCTTGTGCTTCGAAATTATACTTTTAAAAATGTTTTATCTTTTGGAGATTTAATACATAAAGTTCATCCGTTAGCAGGACAAGGTTTTAATATGACTATCAGAGACATTAAATCTTTATCTAATATTTTAGATGAAAATATCAAATTAGGTATTGATGATGGTGAAATAATTGCACAAAAATTTCAAGAAAAAAATAAACATTTAAATTACATGTATGGAATAGGAATAGATTTTTTAAACTCTTTCTTCAAACTTGATAATAAGTTAGAAAATAACTTATCTGAACCGTTATTTAAAATTTTAAAAAATAATAAATTTTTGAATAAATATGCAACAATGTTATCCAATTAATTTGTATTTAAATTGATTATTGTAAGGTTTTATTATTAAAATTGTCTAAAATATATGTATTTAGAATTTCTTCTAACTTTTCTTTTCTTATATTTAAATCTTTACTTTCAAGTAAAACTTGTTTTTCTTCTAAAGAAAATGGTGAAGCCATAGATAGAGTATTTATAGTTTGATCTAAACTTTGTTTTTCAATTTCTTTCCAATTTATTTCATAGCCTTGTTTTTTAAAAAGATCTTTAAGATTTCGAAATATCATTTCTAAATCTGAAAAATTTATTTCATTTGTTTTTTCAACTAAATCATTTGAGTAATCCTCATATTTGACTTTACATTCTCTAAATAAGTTATCGTTATGAATCTCATCCATAATTTTAAATCTACATACCCCATTTAAAATGATTAAATATCTCCCATCATCTGTTTCATTAAAACTTGTTATTTTTCCAACACAACCAACTTCATGTAAATCAGGTTTTTTTAATTCACCAGTTTTTTTAGGCTGTATCATTCCTATTAATCTATTGCCTTTCATGCTTTTATCTATCATTTGAATATATCTTGGCTCAAAGATGTTTAGCGGGACAGTTGTTCTGGGGAAGATAATAAAATTAGATAAAGGGAATACAGGTAAAATGTTTGGAAGATCTTCTTTTTTCATAATATTTAAATTATAACACATAATCTATGAATTCAAATATTTTTGAAGAAAAAAAAAGAAAAATTTTACAAACCTTTAAAGAAAAAAATTTTGAAGAGGTAATTGCCGCAGGTGAAAAATTATTAAGTCAAAAAAAAGATGATGCACAATTAATTTATCTATTAGCATTAGCCTCAATTAACATTCAAAAATTTTCTAAGGCAGAAGAATATATTGATAATTTATTATCCTATAAAGAAACTGATCAACTATATTTTGTTAAGGGAAATATTCAAAAAAAATTGAAAAGATTTCATGCAGCAATAAAATCATTTGAAAAATCTATAGAGTTAAATCCAAGTTTTTCAGAGGCTTACAATAATTTAGGTAATACAAAAAAAATTTTGAATCAACAAGAAAAAGCAATTGAATGTTTTAAAAAAGCTATAAATTTAAAACCAGATAACTTTCAAGCACTCTTCAATTTATCTTCAATTTACAAAGAGAATAATAATTATAATGAATTAATTCTAGTTTATGAAAAAATTTTACAATTGGATAAAAATAATATTAAAACACTTTATAATCTCGGATCAGCTCATCTTTTTTTAGGAAATTTTTCAAAAGGAAAAGAATATTTTAAAAAAATTTTTCAATTAGATAAAACACATATTCCAAGTATAAGAAATTATATACTTGTAACAAAAATTGATAAAAATGATGAAATTTTTGATTATATTAAAAATATTAATATACAAAATTTAAATCAAGAAGAAAAAATCTTATTAACAAATGCCCTAAGCAAAGGATATTTTGATCTAGGAAATGAAGAACATGGATTAAAAAATCTCACAGCTGCCAACTTGATTAAGAGAAAAAATTCTAATTTTTCACTAGAAGAGGAAAAAAAAAGATTTGAAAATATCAAAAACTTTTTTTCGACAACTCAAAATTATAATTTAAATTTTGATGATAAATATTTTAGTAAACCGGTATTTATATTGGGTATGCCACGATCTGGTACAACCTTATTGGAGCAAATTTTATCTACACATTCAAAAATTTATGGTGCTGGGGAACTATATTTCTTACAAAAAAAAATTAATGAATTAGGTTTTGAGAAAAAAAATGAATTCAAAAATTTATTTTCAGAAATTAGAAAATTCTATTATCAAAATATATCAAAAATTTCAAACAAACCCTTTATAATCGATAAATTTCCTGTAAATTTTAGATGGATAGGATTTATTGTTAATGCTCTCCCTGAGGCCAAAATAATTCACATACATAGAAACCCGATGGCAGTATGTTGGTCAAATTATAAAACTTTATTTATTGATAGTGTTATGGATTTTAGTTTAGACCAGGAAGACTTAGCTAGTTATTACAGTTTGTATAACGATTTAATGAATTTTTGGCTCACGAAATACGATGATAAAATTTTGAACGTTTATTATGAAGATTTTGTAAAAGATTTTGAGTTACATACCAAAAAAATTCTTCTATTTTTAAATCTAGATTGGGAGGAACACCTAAAATATTATGAAAAATCAGATAGAGTTGTAACCACAGCTTCGTTTGAGCAGGTAAGAAATAAAATAAAAAAAGACACATCAAAACAATGGGAAAAATTTAGTGATTACTTAGAACCTATGCAAAAAATTTTAAATTCTAATAAAATAAAATTTTAAAAATATTCAGAAATTTATTGCTTGAATTTAGAAAAATAGCTATTTATTATAAAACCTAAATAAGCGGGCATAGCTCAGTGGTAGAGCGTCTCGTTGCCAACGAGAAGGTCGTGGGTTCGAGTCCCATTGCCCGCTCCAATGTCTCAAATTAAATTTAATAATTTACATTAAAAAATAAATAATTTAAAATTAGTTCATATATGTCAGAATTAGCAGATAAAAAATGTATTCCATGTGAAGGTGGAATACCAAGTTTTGATCTTAAGGAAATACACAAATACCTCAAGAAAGTTGATGGTTGGGATGTTCAGTCTTCAGATAATAAAGATTATTTCATAATTAAAGATTTTAAATTTAATAATTTTTTAGAAAGCCAATCATTTGTAAATAAAGTTGGAGAAATTGCTGAACAAGAGGGACATCACCCAGATATATGGTTTGGTTGGGGTTATGCAAAAATTAAAATACAAACACATGCTATTAGTGGATTACATGAGAGTGATTTTGTTCTAGCAGCAAAAATTGATAGAATTAACTAATTTTTTCAATGTTTAAAATGTCTGGTTTTTGAGAATACAAGTATTACTCCTAATTTATTCGCAAACTTAATAATTTCTTTATCACGAATTGATCCTGAAGGTTGAATGATTGCACTCACACCATTTTGAACTAACATTTCAATTCCATCTACAAACGGAAAAAAAGCATCAGATGCTCCCAAAATTAAATCATTTTCAGTAATTTTTTGAAATTTCTTCATTTTATCTATTGCCATTTTACAACTATCTAATCTACTTGGTTGACCTGATCCAATTCCAACGGTTGAACTATTTTTTGTTAAAACGATTGCGTTAGATTTTACGTTTCTACATACATTAAAAGCAAATAGTAGATCATCCAATACTCTTTTTGTTGGCTTAGCTTTAGAGACAACTTTAAAATTTTCTTTTTTAAAGATTTTGTTATCTAAGCTTTGAAGCAATAAAGAGTTAAAGTTATTAGTTATATTACCTATGTTTTGTGGTTTTAATTTCGATGCATCAATTAACCTTAAATTTTTCCTTTTTTTTAGAATTTTAATTGAATCTTTGTCAAAACCAATTCCTATTATCACTTCTAAAAATATTTTATTTAATTCTATAGCTATTTTTTTATTTACTTTGAAATTACACGAGACAATTCCTCCAAACGCGCTTATAGGATCACATGCTAAAGCCTCTTTGTAACTATTTATTTTGTTACTATTTTTTGAAACACCACATGGATTAGCATGTTTAACAATTACAGTCCCAGTATTTTTGGGAAGTGTTTGCGAAATATTTAAGGCTGCATAAATATCATTATAATTGTTATAACTTAATTTTTTTCCACTTAGTTGATTTATATCTAAATTTTCATTTCTACTATATATTGCTGATTGTTGATGAGGATTTTCACCATATCGTAATACTTCTACTAAGTTTCCATGAAAAGTTTTTTTTTGAGGAAAATAATCATTATTATAATCATTAAAATACTCTGAAATAACAGAGTCATAGTATGCTGTTAAGTTAAATGCTTCCTGAGAAAGTGTTTTTCTAAATTCTAGACTTGTGGAACCCTTATTTTTTTCTAAATCCAAAATGAATTCTTTGTACTGGCTCGGAGAGGTCAATATAGTTGTGTGTCTATAGTTTTTAGCTGCTGCTCTTACAAGGGCTGGGCCTCCAATATCTATATTTTCAATTAGTTTATTATGATCGCTTGTACGTTTTAGTTTTTCCTCAAATGGATAAAAATTAACAATTACTAAATCTATTTCTTCATAGTTATATTTTTTAAGCTCTTTTTTGTGATTTTTATCATCTCTCTTGCTTAAAATCCCCGCATACAATTTTGGGTTAAGCGTTTTTACTCT